>CAYFTO010000006.1:0-41687 GCA_964346125.1 uncultured Paludibacter sp. | reverse complement strand
AAAAAAACAGCTATTCGTTGAATAGCTGTTTTTTTATTTTATGCTGCGGAAAGAGCGGGATTCGAACCCGCGATACCGTTAGGTATACACGCTTTCCAGGCGTGCCTCTTCAACCACTCGAGCACCTTTCCTTTATTTTGGGTTGGCAAAGATAGTTATTTTCTTTTACAATCCAAAAATTTGTTTAGCCTTGCTATTTGTTGTTTGTATAATCGTTTGGATGTCTACATTGTATACTTCAGCAAGCTTTTCAGCTACTAATTTGACAAAACTGGGCTCGTTTCGCTTACCTCGATAGGGTGTAGGAGCTAAATAGGGTGCGTCTGTTTCCAAAACTAATTTTTTCAATGGGATATCTTGCAAGTTTTCTGCTAATCCACTATTTTTAAAAGTAACAACTCCACCAATTCCCAATAAAAAATCTCCTAATTGAAAAATTTCATCTGCCTCCTTTTTCCCACCAGTAAAACAGTGAAATATACCTTTTAGTCCTAAGCCTTTGTAAGGTCTAAGAGCTTCAATAGTTTCATTGTGTGAATTACGAACATGAATAATAATTGGTAAATTATACTCTAATGCCCATTCAGCTTGCGTTTGAAGAGCTTTTACTTGTTCTTTGTAAAAACTTTTGTCCCAATACAAATCAATGCCAATTTCTCCAATAGCGATATATTTTTTGCGCTTTAGTTCTTTTGCAACAATAGCTAATTCTTCATCTACATTTTTTGATACACTTGTTGGATGTAAACCTATAGCAGCATAACATAAATCGGGATAAGACTTCTCTAAACTGAGCATAGCTTCTAAAGAACTACTGTCAATATTAGGTAGAATAATTTTTTCTACCCCTGCTTGTATAGCACGAGCAATTACATCTGCACGATCTTGGTCAAACTCTTCAGCATAAAGGTGAGAATGGGTATCAATCATGTAAGTTCTATTCAAAAATCTTGTTTACTTATATTTTATTGTAAAGATGAAAGTAGACGTTAATTACTCCCACTCAATTGTTGCTGGTGGTTTTGAACTGATATCATATACAACACGATTTACCCCTTCCACTTTATTAATAATATCATTTGATACTTTAGCTAAAAAATCATGAGGAAGTTGAACCCAGTCAGCAGTCATTCCATCAGTTGAAGATACGGCACGAAGTGCAACTGCGTTTTTATACGTCCGCTCATCGCCCATCACCCCCACACTTTGTACAGGTAATAAAATGACACCAGCTTGCCACACCCGATCGTATAAGTTCCACTCTCTTAATGCATTGATAAAGATAGCATCGGCATCTTGCAGTGTTTTTACTTTTTCAGGTGTGATATCTCCTAAGATTCGAACGGCTAATCCAGGACCAGGAAATGGATGGCGCTTAATAAGATGATTCATCATACCCAGCTCATTACCAACCCGTCTAACCTCATCTTTAAAAAGAACACGCAAAGGCTCTACTAATTTCAACTCCATTTTATCTGGGAGTCCACCCACATTGTGATGCGATTTGATAACTGTACCTGTTATGGATAAAGACTCAATTACATCGGGATAAATAGTTCCTTGTGCCAACCACTTTACATCTTTCAATTTTTTTGCTTCGCGTTCGAAAATATCGATAAAACTTGCACCAATGATTTTACGTTTTGCTTCAGGATCACTTACACCTTTCAATGCACTGTAGAAATATTCTTTGGCATCTACACCTATCACATTTAAGCCCAAATGCTCATAATCTGCTAAAACATCTTCAAACTCATTTTTTCGTAATAAGCCATGATCAACAAAAATACAGATTAAGTTGTTTTTGATAGCTTTATGAAGTAATACAGCTGAAACGGAAGAATCCACCCCGCCTGAAAGACCTAATACTACTTTGTCGTTACCCAGTGTTTCCCTCAATTCTTTAACTGTACTTTCAATAAAGGTAGCAGGAGACCAATTGCGTGTAGAACCACAAATTTGTAAAAAGTTTTCTAATAATTTTAGGCCATCAACCGTGTGAAAAACCTCAGGGTGAAATTGTACGCCCCAAGTTTTCTCTCCTTCTATATGGAATGCAGCTAACTCTAAATTATCAGTACTTGCAATTTTTTTGAAACCCTGAGGAAGTTCAGATATAGAATCTCCATGTGACATCCAAATTTGAGAATCTTCGTGAATGTCTTTAAATAGTGGGTCATTATTATCTACAGATTTCAAAAAAGCACGACCGTACTCACGGCTATCTGTCGCCTCTACTTTTCCCCCTGAAGAGTGAACTAAGTATTGTGCTCCATAACAAATTCCTAACAAAGGAAGTTTTTTTCGGATATTGGATAAGTCGGGTTTGAATGCCTCTGGATTATTCACAGAAAAGGGGCTTCCTGAAAGTATTACACCTTTTACGTCGGATGTGTCTTCTGGGAACTTATTATAAGGCACTATTTCACAAAATTCATTTAGATCACGCAAACGACGCCCGATAACTTGCGTAGTTTGAGAACCAAAGTCGAGGATTATTATTTTTTCCATTTGAAGTAAAGATTATTTTAAAAGCAAATTTACAAAAAAAAGATGAACTTAATTCTTTTTTAATAAAAAAGAGCTATCGCCATAGCTTAAAAAACGAAAATTATGCGCCATTGCATAATCATAAATATTTTTCCAGTCGCTTCCAACAAATGCTGAAACTAACAGTAACAAAGTGCTTTTCGGTTGGTGAAAATTAGTAATTATACCTTTGATAAGTCGAAACTGGAATCCAGGTTTGATAAGGATTTGTGTTTCAGCCTGAATATAAGATGTAGCTTTATACTTCATATAATCTAATATGGCAGTTAGCGCCTCTTTGATTGTTGCACTTTGATTAAGATTTTGATAAGGCTCCCATTGTGAAACTTGAATTTTACCATCTTTCAAAACAATTGAATTGCTTATTATCTTTAGCCCAATGTAATAAAGACTCTCTAAAGTTCGTACAGTTGTTGTGCCAATAGCAATGATGTTGTCCAAATTTTTTAGTAAGGATTGGATAGTTTTGTCATCAATAATAAAGTTTTCGGCATGCATGATGTGATCATCTATGTATTCAGTCTTAACGGGTTGAAATGTGCCTGCACCCACGTGAAGGGTAACTTCTTCTAATTGTATTCCCTTATCTTTTAGTGACTCCAAAACATCATTTGTAAAGTGAAGTCCAGCCGTAGGTGCTGCTACAGACCCTTCAATCTGTGAATACACTGTTTGATATGTTTCGTTGTCCTTCTCTTCAGCTTTGCGGTGGAGATAGGGTGGGATAGGTAGTTGTCCTATTTGTTTAAGTATTTCGGAGAAACTCCAATCATTGTCCCATGAGAAACGTATTGTATGTGTATCGTCTTTTGTTCCTATCAATTCAGCCTGCAAACTTATTGTTTCGTCTGCGGTTTCTATTTTCTGAATTAGAGTACCTTCTTTCCATTTTTTAAGATTGCCAACGATGCATTTCCACTCGCATGCGCCTTGTGAAGCTAATGAGAGGGCATAGTCAAAAGGTTGGGTTGGTTCTAAACAGAAGATTTCAATTTTAGCACCAGTTACTTTCTGAAATAATAAGCGGGCGTGGATTACTTTGGTGTTGTTGTAAACCAAAAGAGAATTTTGGGGTAAATATTGATTTAAATTATGAAATATATCTTCCGAAATTCCATCTTCATTCCAAAGCAAAAGTTTAGAGTCTGCACGTTCTTCTAAGGGATATTTTGCAATACGATTATCTGGTAAGTGGTAGTTATAACTATTTATAGAAAGCTGCTCAGAGGATTTGGCTGTCATTGTAAAATTAAAAATTTGTAATAGGCTGCAAAATTACAAATCTTTGAGTTAATAACCATGTGGGAGATATTTTTTTACTATGAAATATACAGTTTTATAATAATTTTTATATTTTTTCTTCTCGGTATTTACCAGGACTTTTTTTCTCTGAGTTATTGAAAATTCGATAAAAAGAACTAATACTTGCAAAACCGGCATATTCAGCAATCTCTTGCAAGGTTAGGTGCGTGTTTTCAGGATTATCCATTAGTTCTTTAGCATATTCAACACGGTGTTTATTGACCAAATCACAAAAGTTTGTTCCCATATCTTCATTGATAATTCGAGAAATATAGGTACGATTGGTGCCCAACATTTTAGCTACATCTGTTATACGCAAATTTTGGTTAGTGAAAGCCATTTTTGATTTCAATAAATGTTCAATACTCTTGCTATCAAGCCCATCAGGAATTTGCAGTTTGTGGCTTATTGTTTCTTGTTGAGAAAGTGATAGAGCCAAATCTTGATTGTAATCAATGATGGTAAAGTTTTGATAAGTAGCTACAATAATGATTATCAATAAGAAAAGAGAATGTGTTATTGAAGGAATCATTAAGAGATTAGGTTTGTCGATAAAAAAGTCTTTTCCTATAGAACTTGATATGATGGATATAATAGAAGCAAATACAAAAGCATACAACATCCACCTAGCTTTACACATACTTTTATACTCAATCGTTGAGTAAAAATCTTTCATCCTTCTGTCAAAATTGCTCAGCATGTGGCTAGCCCATACAGCGTATATGGGAGTTTGAATAATGAAAATAATTTTAAATAAATTGTTCTTAAGTGACTGAAGTTTAATAATCTTGTTGCAATCCGTTGCATATTCCTCTTGATGATACATAACTCCTTTAATGTAAGCTTCAAGTTCAGCCGAATTCATCGAGAAGTAGAGTACAAAAGAGAATAAGGAAAGAAATGCGGCAGGGTACAGGATTTTTGCCCATTTCCAATCAATTTTTTCATCTTGAGTTAATAATCGAATGTAATAATAAAAGAGAGGATAGACACTCAGTGACGTAAATATCCAAATATTGTCAAGAAATGCAAATAATTTGTACAGATGGTTGAAGTAGGCAACATGTGTCAGGTAGTTAACAAATGATATAAAAAATAGAAAAGCCAGGTATTTTTTTGATATCTGATTTTTACTGTTCGAAAATAGAACAATGGCTCCAATCAAACAGATTAGCACTGGAAGTATGCTTGCTATTAGTACCATTAACAAATGTTTGTGATTGTATTACAAAGATAATGATATTTTTACGATTTGAGAAAAGATTTTTACGATTTTGGAATAAGATTTTACGATTTTGGAATTACTCTATTTGGATTATAAGTAAATTTGAAACGATAATCTTCCTTTTGAGCTTTTTCTAAATAATATCACACTTAGCATACTCAAATATTATGAAAACACTTTACAAACCATTAAAAAAATCACTAAAAGTTGTCATTGTCGGACTTTTAGTTTGCTGTGGTGCTTTTACCATAATTGATGCTCAAAATCCTGCAAACTCGTATCTTCACATACGAAAAAAAAACAAAGAATGGAGTGATCCCTATTATTCACTTGAGTTGATTGGCATTGATGGGAAAACACAATATAAAGAGAGTGTGCAAAGCGAAAAGCTACACACGGATTTGAAAATTGATGTCCGACATCTGTCATCGGGAATTTATATGATTCGTATCAACAATGGAGAGAAATTATATTCAAAAAAGTTTGTAAAAAATTAAAATTTGACAATTAAAAAGACAGAGTAATGAAAAAGCGAGATGATGTAATATCGTCTCGCTTTTTGTATGATTTTCTTGCTACATTTTTTTTATGAAAATTGTTATAATGCTGTAAATTAATCAAGCTGCATTAGTATGTCTAAACTTTTAAGTACTTTTGCCTAATTAGTCTATAATATGAGATTTATCTCCTGTTTGCTAAAGAATATCTTTATTAAAACATGAAATAAAAAAGAAGATATGCTCTTTTGTTTAAGCAAACAGATATAATAACAGGTATTTAATAAGTATATATTTTAAAAATATGTACTTAATAATTTAGAGTGTAAATAATTGATTTTTTTTTCAAAGCAATAAATTAGAAATATGATTCAAGTTGGTGATATTGTAAGATTTTTGAATGATGTTGGTGGTGGCAAGGTGACCCGCATCGATAGAAAGCAAAATTTGGTGTATGTAGAAGATGAAGATGGGTTTGAAATACCATCTCTTATAAATGAGTGTGTAGTAGTTCCAGCAGTTAATGAGAAAACGAACTTTCCGCTTAAAGATTTTTCAAAAAAGGAGAGTGTTGATTCAAGTAATCAAGAAAAACAAACGACTCAAGTAGAAGTAAAGCAAGAAGTAAAGATTGTAGAGACTGCAGATGGCGAAAACTTGAATGTTTTGTTAGCTTTCTTTCCAAACGATATAAAACGGATGGATACAACGGATTACGATTGCTATTTAATAAATGATAGCAATTATTTCTTGTTTTACAATTTGATAATTGGAGAAAAAGATTCGCGTAGAAGCATTGCAAATGGTGTTATTGAACCGAATATGCAAGAGATGTTGACTCTCATTGAGAAAAAGCAACTTAATGATTGGGAGCGCCCGCGAATACAGATAATAGCCTACAAAAAAGATAAAAGCTATACCGAACAATCGACTATTGACACTACAATTAAGCTAAATCCTGTTCGTTTTTATAAACTACATAGTTTTACTTCATCCGAATATTTTGATGAGCCGCACCTGCTAATTGATTTAGTAAAGGAGAAAGGTTTTGATAAGTTGAAAAATATTTCGGCAGATGAGATAAAACAAGCTATGCACGAAAAGCAAGAGCCCAAACAACGACTTCGTATTGCTAAGAAAAGTAACAAGAAAGAGGTTGTTGAAGTGGATTTGCACATTCATAACTTGTTAGATACAACTGCGGGTATGTCTAATGCCGATATGTTGGAGTATCAAATGAATGTTTTTCGCAAAACGCTGGAGGAAAATAAAAACAAAAAGGGACAACGTATTGTTTTCATACATGGAAAAGGCGAGGGAGTGCTTCGCAAAGAGATTGAAAAGTCATTAAAACATAGTTATAAAAATTATACGTTCCAAGATGCCTCTTTTAAAGAATATGGCTTTGGAGCTACAATGGTAATTATACGATAAAACCATTAAACAATTAGTACTTAATACAATATGCAATACTACAGTACAAATAATAAAGATTTACGAGTTTCATTGGAAACAGCCGTAATCAAAGGTTTAGCAGACGATAATGGTTTGTTTATGCCCGAAACTATTAGGGAATTTCCAGATGAGTTTTTTGAACTTATTCGTACGATGTCGTTTCAGGAGATAGCCTTTGAAGTTGCAAAAGCTTTTTTTGGAGAAGATGTTGATGATTCTTCTTTGAAAGAAATTGTGTACGAAACACTCAATTTTGACACTCCTTTGGTGGAAGTGGAAAGTGATATTTATAGTCTTGAGCTATTTCATGGGCCTACTTTGGCATTCAAGGATGTAGGCGGTCGATTTATGTCGAGGATGTTGTCTTATTTTATCAATAAAAAAACGGATAACAACAAAGTCAATGTATTAGTGGCTACATCGGGCGATACAGGAAGTGCTGTTGCCAATGGCTTTTTGGGTGTTGAGGGTATTCATGTGTATGTGCTTTATCCTAAGGGGCTTGTAAGTAAAATTCAAGAGAGTCAATTTACTACTTTGGGTAGAAATATTACGGCATTGGAGGTTGATGGCACCTTTGATGATTGTCAGCGTTTGGTTAAATCAGCTTTTTTAGATAAAGAGCTGAATGATAAATTGCTATTAACTTCCGCCAATTCCATCAATGTTGCTCGATTTTTACCACAAGCATTTTATTATTTCTACGCTTATTCACAACTACGAGCTCTGTATCCAAAATTGAATACAGAAGAGCTGGAAGCTGTGATTTGTGTGCCAAGTGGAAACTTTGGAAACATCACCGCAGGTTTGATAGCTAAACGGATGGGCTTGCCTATAAAGCGTTATATTGCAGCTAACAACGAGAATGATATCTTTATGGAATACCTAAAAACAGGTGTTTATACCCCTCGGGCTTCTGTTGCTACTATTGCAAATGCAATGGACGTGGGCGACCCAAGCAATTTTGTACGCATTCTCGATTTGTATAATCATTCACATGAAGCGATAAAAAAAGATATTCAAGCAAATCGCTATTCAGATGCTGAAATTGCAGATGGAATGCGTGAGTGTTTGGAAAAAAACAACTACCTACTCGACCCACATGGAGCGTGTGGCTATATGGCTTTGAAAAATGAACTTAGCCATAATGAAGTTGGTGTCTTTTTAGAAACGGCTCATCCTGCTAAATTTGCAGAAACGGTGGAAGAGATAACTGAGCATGAAGTTGAGATTCCAGAAAAGCTACAAGAATTTATGAAAGGGACCAAGCAGAGTATTCAAATTGGAAGTGATTTTGAAGGATTTAAGCAGTTTTTATTTGAGCAATAGTTTTTCTGACTATTGCTCTACCATCTGACAAGTAGTATTTTAACTTAAACTTATAAAAACCGCTTTTTGAATCGTGGTGAATTTCCTTGCACACCGTAAGAAATGCTGTGATTGATGTTTTTTAGCGATTCCTCCAAAGCTTGTAGCTCATCTTCGTCGCTTTGCGCTGCGAGTGGTTTATTTTCGTAAAGGAAATAATCGTCTCGATACTTTTTGGGTGTTATATTGGGCATTAAGATATTGGCACCATACTCAATGGCTTTCAAGCGAGCATTTTTATCAATGCTTTGCAGAGCTGTAGTTGCTGCAATATTGATGTCTGGCATAATAATGCGAAGTAAGGCTATCATTTTTATACTTAAATTGAGTCGCTCGTTCAGTGGTAAAACTTGATTTTTGTACTTATAAAGAGGTGTATCACTATGTTCGATATAGGGTCCCATACCACACATATCAATATCTAATTCTTTCATAAAAAGCAAATCGTCGGCTAAATCTTCTAAGCTTTGAAAAGGTAGTCCAATCATTACGCCGGTTCCAAGTTGATAGCCTGTTTCTCGCAAGAAATGAAGAGCTTCCATGCGTCTTTCAAATGAATGAAAAGTATTGTTTGGATGCAGTTTTTTATAGAGAGTAGGATTTGATGTTTCTACCCGTAAAAGATAACGCGTAGCACCTGTGTCAAACCACCTTTGATAAGTCTCTTTTGTCTGCTCTCCGCAAGAAAGAGTGATTCCTATTTCATTATTTGTTATTTGCATAGCGGCTTTCAAGATGCGTTCTATCTTCTCTACAAAAGCAGTATTTGACATTTCGCCTGTTTGGATAGCCACAGAACCCATTCCGTTTTCATAAGCAAAATGAATAGCGTTTAAAGTTTCTTCCTCACTCAGATTATATCGTTTGGTGTTTTTGTTGGAGTGACGAATGCCGCAGTAAAAACAATCTTTTTCACACACATTGCTTAGCTCTATTAATCCACGTAAATAAACCTTATGACCAATATTCTCAGCCTTGATTTTTTTTGAAAAATCAAAAAGAGCTATCTCTTCATCTTGTGTTGATGAGAGAAAAGCTACAATATCCGATTTGCTAAGACTTTTCATAAAACATCTCTTTCTAAAACTAAGAAACTAATTGTTTTTCACATTTGATTTTTGCTTTGGTTTATTATGTATTGCCAACATATAAACTGACTTCTCACAGCTTTTTTAGTGGACTTATCACCCTTTCAAACATTCCATTCACATACGCCAAGGTCATTCCATAATTTGTAATAGGAATATTGTTTTCAATAAACGGTTTCAATCGGTTGATCAGCTGTTTACGCGTAATCATACAGCCACCGCACTGTACTACTAAAGCGTATTTGTTTATCTCTTTAGGCAGTTCAGACAATCCTGCAACAACATCAAACTTTAAATTTTTCTCGCTGAATTTTCTCAACAAAGCTGGTATTTTTACTCGCCCAATATCATCACAACTGCTATGGTGAGTACAGCTTTCTAAAATAAGCACAGTATCGCCCTCTTGGAGTTGTGAAATATATGGAGTTCCCTCTATGTATCTCTCAAAATCGCCCTTTTGTCGAGCAAAAAGAATACTAAAGCTTGTTAAAGGGATATTCTCAGGTAGTAATTTCGCAACATAATCGAAAACTTTGCTATCCGTCACAACCAAATCAGGGACTAAGCCTAAAGCTAAGAATGCTTCAAGCTCGGTCTCCTTTATCACCGTGCTTATGCATGAATTATCCAGCAGGCTACGTATGGCTTGGTTTTGTGGAAGAATTAAACGATTGTTGGGGGCAGCCTCATCTATGGGCGTAATAAGCAGTACAAAATCATTAGCTTGAAGTAAACCATCAAAAAGTCCATTCTGATTATCTTTTATCTGCTTAGTTTTTATTTTAATCTTATCAACAAGCAGTTCTTTTTGTGCATCACTCAAAGTGCTAAACTCAATCACTTCGACAGGTTTTATTTGAGAAATATTTTTGATTGTTGATGCTTGAAGAGGCGAGATGTCGCTCTTGTTATGAAGCAAAATAAAAGGAATTTTATATTGCTCAAATAGTTCAATTAATTGCTCTTCAAAACTTCCAAATAGATTATCGCTAATGACCAATATTGCTATATCAATCTGCTTTGTAGTTTCCAATGATTTTTTGACACGCTTGGCTCCAATTTCTCCCTCATCATCAATCCCAGCCGTGTCAATTAGGCTTACAACGCCTATGCCGTTTATCTCTGTACGCTTGCGTACAGGATCTGTTGTTGTACCAGCTATTTCTGATACAATAGCAGTTTGTTGCCCTGTCAAAAGATTGATAAGAGAGCTTTTTCCTACATTTCTACGTCCATATATGGCTATAGAAATAGGATTTAAAACTGTATAATTTTGCTGCGTGTGTTGTTTTTCAAGGCTCATAATCAAACGCATTTGTTATATGCAAATATAGAAATAATTTTCAATGTATTTGCATTTTGCGCTAAAAGTAATAGCTACAATTAAAAACAAGCGTCTTAATTAGTAATTGTAGCTATTATTTTAATATCTCAAATCCTTTGCCATACACACCCACAACGTTGGTTTGTGTCAAGAAGGCGTGTTCATCGATGCTTTTAACCAACCTAAATATCGAAGTTGATTCGCTACGACGTGCTAAAACAATAATTATTTTCTGTGATTTTTTGGAGTACCATCCCATTCCATCAACAATGGTGCAACCTCTATTTATTTCTTTGTTGATATGATCAGCAACTTCTTCGTATTTATCTGTAAAAATAAAAAACTGAACAGATTGACGCATACCGTTAATAACGACATCAACGGTATAGAACATAGCAGTCATAACTATAAGTCCAATTGCAATTTTTTCGACACTCTGAAAAATAACGTAAGAAGATACGACAATCAATACATCTACAAGTAGCAAGGCCCTGCCCATGCTGATATGCTTCTTTTTTGTTACAGCTGCACCAATAATGTCGGTTCCTCCTGTGCTCCCATTCGATGAGTAAACCAATCCAAGACCTAAACCAGCAAAACCTGCTCCTATTAAAGCAGCTAAGAGTGGGTCAGCTTGGATAAGAGATTTGTTTATATACATTTCACCGTATCGGAGCAAGAGTGTCAAAATCCCAACGTTGATTATTGTTTTGATTACGAAAACTTTACCAATGATTCGCCAAGCAAATACCAGTAAAACAAGATTGATAGAGATATAAGATATCCAAAGCGGAATGCCCGAAGCTGCATTAATTAAAATAGTTACACCAGCCAAGCCGCCTGTTACAATTTTATTTGGCAAAAGAAAGCCAGTTAGCCCAATGGCGTAAAAAATTAAGCCTAAAAACATCATTAAATAATCTTTCCAATAGAAAGATTTTAAATAATTATTTTCTCCCATGGTTTTAATTCAGTTTTTAATTTACAATGGATTCAGCTACTATTTTATTGATTAAATGCTAAATTATAAAACAATATTTACAATTTTCTTTGGTACAACAATTATTTTCTTTGGAGTTTTACCATCCATATATTTTTGTGTTTGCTCATTAGCAAGAGTTATTTTTTCAACTTCCTCTTTACTCATATCTGCCGGTAACTCAAGTGTGAATCGTACTTTCCCATTGAATGAAATAGGATATTTGATATTGTTTTCAACTAAATAGGCTTCATTGTACGCAGGCCATTCAGCATCAAATACAGAGGTTTTATTTCCTAAAATACTATACAACTCTTCAGCAATGTGAGGTGCAAATGGTGATAGAATAATTGTAAAGGGTTCTAATATCTCACGTTTTTTACACTTCATAGTCGACAGCTCATTTAAGCAAATCATAAAGGCTGATATGGAAGTATTTAAAGAGAAGTTTTCGATATCAAAAGAAACTTTCTTGATAGTCTTATGCAAAGTTTTCAGTTCATCTGCATTGGCTTTCTCTTCGCTTACATCAATGTTATCTCCATTAAAAAACAGTCCCCACAATCTTTTTAAGAAACGATTTACACCATCAATACCATTTGTATCCCATGGTTTTGAGTGTTCTAAAGGACCTAAAAACATCTCGTACATGCGTAAGGTGTCAGCTCCGTATTTATCAACTATGTCATCGGGGTTCACTACATTGTACATCGATTTTGACATTTTTTCAACCGCCCAGCCACAAATGTATTTATTATCTTCTAATATAAATTCAGCATTTGCATATTCAGGACTCCAAGCTTTAAATTTATTGATATCCAAGATATCATTTGATACAATATTTACATCCACGTGGATGGGTGTTACTTCGTATTCTCCTTTTAAATTATAGGAAACAAAAGTGTTTGTACCTTGTATGCGATATACGAAATTGCTTCGTCCTTGAATCATTCCTTGGTTAATCAGTTTTTTGAATGGCTCGTCTTTAACCACATAGCCCAAATCGAACAAAAACTTATTCCAAAAACGACTATATATAAGGTGTCCTGTAGCGTGTTCTGTGCCGCCAATGTATAAGTCCACGTTTTCCCAATAGTTATTAGCTTCTTTGCTAACTAAAGCATCGGCGTTTTGAGGATCCATGTAGCGTAAATAATAAGCCGAAGAACCTGCAAAACCAGGCATTGTATTTAATTCCAAAGGAAACCCGTCATCTGTAGCCCAGTTCTTAGCACGTCCCAATGGGGGTGCGCCAGTTTCAGTTGGTAAGTATTTATCAACTTCAGGTAACTCAAGCGGTAATTTGCTCTCATCGAGCATGTATGGAATATCATCTTTATAATACACAGGGAAAGGTTCGCCCCAATAACGCTGACGGCTAAAGATGGCATCGCGTAAACGATAATTAATTTTTATTCTGCCTAAGCCTTTCTCCTCAACATATTCTTTTGCTTTTTCAATAGCATCCTCAACACTTAATCCATTCATAAAGCCAGAATTCATCATAACTCCCTCTTTGGCATCAAAGCTCTCCTCACTTACGTCACAACCTTCAATTAAAGGAATAATGGGCAGGTCAAAGTGTTTTGCAAAAGCATAGTCACGGCTATCATGTGCTGGAACAGCCATAATAGCTCCTGTACCGTATCCAGCCAACACATAATCGCTAATCCAAATAGGAATACGAGTACCAGCAATTGGGTTGATAGCATAAGAGCCAGAGAAAACACCACTAACTTCTCTATCAGTTATACGTTCGCGTTCTGTTCTACGCTTTGTTTTTTCAATATATGCATCTACCTCTTTTTGCTGCTCTGCTGTAGTGCATTGCTTAACTAATTCGCTCTCGGGAGCAAGTACCATAAATGTAACTCCATAAATTGTGTCAGCACGAGTAGTAAATACATCGAAGCTCAAACGATTATCATCCAAGTTGAAACGTATTTCGGCACCTTCACTGCGACCAATCCAATTTCTCTGGGTCTCCTTCAATGCATCTGACCATTCTAAGTTATCTAAATTATCCAACAAACGCTGAGCGTAAGCTGAAATTCGTAAACTCCATTGGCGCATAACTCTTTGTTCAACAGGATGACCACCGCGTGCAGAAACACCATCAATCACCTCGTCATTGGCCAAAACCGTACCCAAAGCAGGACACCAGTTTACATTTGAGTCAGCCAAATAAGCTATTCTATAGTTCAGTAAAATCTCTTGTTGCTCTTTTTCCGTTTTCTCTTTCCATTCATCAGCCGTAAAGTCCAACTCTTCGGAGCAAGCAGCATTTAATCCATTCGTACCGTTTACTTCAAATTTGGCTACAAGTTCACTTACAGGTTCTGCTCTTTGACTATCGTTACAATAGTATGAGTTAAACATTTGGATAAATGCCCACTGCGTCCATTTATAATAAGAAGGATCACTTGTTTGAACTTCTCTATCCCAATCGTATGAAAAGCCAATTTTATCCAATTGTTCGCGATAGCGTTTTATGTTCTCTTCGGTCGTTACAGCTGGATGTTGTCCAGTTTGTATAGCATATTGCTCAGCAGGTAGTCCGTAAGCATCATATCCCATTGGATGTAATACATTAAATCCATTCAAGCGTTTGAATCGACTATAAATATCAGATGCGATATATCCAAGAGGGTGTCCAACATGAAGACCAGCTCCTGAAGGATAGGGGAACATATCTAATACATAAAACTTTGGTTTTGAGTGGTCTATTTCTACCTTATAAGTTTTATTATCAACCCATTTTTTTTGCCACTTTTGTTCTATCTCTTTGAAGTTATATGCCATAATAGTAAATGCATTTAAATTTTTAAGCGTGCAAAGTTACTAAATTAGCTCGATATTATAAAGTTCTTTTGAAGTAAGCTTATTTAATTGTTCTATATGTTAAATAACCTAAAGACGCAAAACAAATGAGAACTGCTTTTGTCGAATTTGAAATAGTTATTTGTTTTTTAATAAAACAAAAGTTATAGATGATTCTTTTTGCTTTGATTTAGAGCTATGTGTTCTGATTTTTGCTGTTGTTTTTCCTGTATTACTTCCGATGATATCAGTCTTAGTTGTTAAGAAATATTCGTTTGAAAGTGATTGAAAGTAGAAGGTTTTTCCTTCTTTTTGTCAATTATATATAGCAAACTTCTTATTATTATGAAAATAAACAACTTCAAATCATTGTGAAATAATCTTTTTTATTATATTTGCAGTCTGATTTGGCGTTAAACACATTAGACGAAATGAAAAATACGTTTAAATTATATTGAAAAGAGAGTCTAATTATATTATTGTTTATAAATGTGATTCAATTTTTTGAAATAATTATACCATATATACGTTTGTAATCTTAAGATAATAAAGACATAAAAAAATAAAATAAAATAATCAAAATCAAATTTATTAACAAACGAGCTTTATTTAACAAAGCTCAAAATTTATTACTATTATGGCTAAAAATCAAAAGCAATCAACTAAAACTAAGAAGCAGTCTAAAGGACTATCAGCAGCGTTGGTAATCGTACTGAGCTTTGTAGCAGCTATTCTTATTTTCAAATTTGTTTTCGGTAATCCCGCAAACTTTATTGACAACAATCCGGAAAACTATCCAAAAGATGGTAACTTGTTAGGAACAATTTATAAAGGAGGTTTCGTAGTTCCAATTTTGGTTACTTGGTTACTTTCTGTTATCGTATTAAGTGTTGAGCGTTTTATCGCATTGAACAGATGTCGCGGTAAAGGTAGTCTTGATAAATTTGTTATGGAAGTAAAACAGAAATTAGAAACAGAAGACTTAGACGGTGCAAAAGCATTGTGTGAAAAACAAAAAGGTTCTGTTGCAGCAGTTGTTGACGCAGGATTAGGAGTTTACAAGCAAATGGCAGAAGATAATACAGGTCTTTTGAAAGAGCAAAAATTAGCTGCTATTAGCACTACAATTGAGCAAGCTACTGCACTTGAAATGCCTACAATGAACCAAAATATGCCAGTTTTAGCTACATTTACAAACTTAAGTGTTTTGACAGGTCTATTCGGAACGGTTATGGGTATGATTCGTGCGTTCTCGTCTCTTGGAGGTAGCGGTGGTGGAGTTGACTCAGCTGCACTTTCAGTGGGTATTTCTGAGGCACTTGTAAATACAGCATTTGGTATCTTGGGTGGTATGTTAGCCGTTATTGGTTACAACTATTATTCAGCAAAAATTGATAACATCAACTACGCTATTGACGAAATAGGTTTTGCTATCACAGGCGTTTTCCAATCTAAACATTAATCGGAATCGTAAAAGGTCTATAATAATAGGCTACAAAAAATTAAAAAGATTCGTTTAATTAATAAAAAGAGAAGAAAATGGCTAAGATTCAAATAAAAAAGAAAGATACGTGGATTGACATGACCCCGATGAGTGACGTAATGATTTTGTTACTCACATTCTTCATGTTAACATCTACATTCTTGAAGCCTGAGCCTCTTACTGTAACTACGCCTAACTCAGTTTCGGAGATTGCAATTCCTGAAACACAAGTTCTTTCTATTTTGGTTTCTCCAACAGGACAAGTTTTCTTGGATTTGGATGGACAAAAAGATAGAATAGAAGTGCTTGAGATGATGGCCGATGATTATCGATTAGATCTTACACCACAAGAGAAGTATGATTTTAGTATTTCAACATCATTTGGAGTACCAATGCAAGCTTTTAAGCAATTCATGGCTCTTGATGATGATTTGCAGAAAACAGAATTACCAAAATTGGGTGTGCCACTTGATTCAATAGATAATCAATTTAAAGGTTGGGTTTCATATGCTCGTCAGGTAAAAGGTAAAGATATGGTAATCGCTATTAAAGCAGATGCTGACACTCCTTATCCTGCTATTCAGCAAGTTATGAGCTCACTTCAAGATTTGAAAGAAAACAGATACAATTTAATCACATCGTTGCGAGAAGTTTCGATTACAGCTGATTAATTACATTAGTAAAGCAATTGATAAAAACGCTTTTGATTTAATAAATCAGAAGCTAATTTACAAACAAGAAAAACAGATTTAAAAATATGGCAAAAGAAGTTCAAAAGAAAGGTCAACGTAGAAAAGTGGACACCCGGATTGACTTTACTCCGATGGTGGATATGATTATGTTGCTGTTGACTTTCTTTATGCTTGCTACTACACTTAGCAGGCCACAATCAATGGAAATTGCACTGCCATCCAAAGATAAAGGTACTGAAGATAATCAGACCTTAGCTAAAGCTTCGGAAGCTGTTTCGCTTTACTTAGGTAAAGATAATAAGGTGTATTATTTTATGGGTGAACCCGAATTAGATACACCTGACTTTTTAATCGAAACAGATTTCACAGCAGATGGATTACGTAAGGTATTGGTGCAAAAGAACGCAAAAGCAGTAAATAAGGTTTTACAGTTGAAAGATCAGCGTATGAAGCTTCAAATTTCAGATGAAGAGTACGAAAAAGAGGTTAATAAAATAAAAGCAGAGGATGGAACTCCTACTGTTATTATCAAACCATTGGATAATTCAACTTATGAAAACTTGGTGGCTGCCTTGGATGAAATGTTGATATGTAGTGTTGGTAAATATGCAATTACTGATATTGACGATAATGACAAAATGATGCTAACTAATTCAAACGTAGAGTTTTAATTTACAGTGTCTAATTTAATTTATCAACCTATAAAAAATAATTTATAATGGCAAAAGATATAAATTTAACCTCCGAAAAGTGGATTGATATTATCTTTGAAGGAAAAAATAAAAATTATGGAGCCTATACGCTTCGTAAGAACTCCCCGAAAAGGCATACTTTCTCTTTTCTCATTGTAATGTTAGCAACAGCGCTTATTGTCGCAGGCTCTATAGCTATTACTAAGATTAACAAATTGAGAGAAGACAAAAAAGTAGTGCAAGTAGAAGTATCACAACTTTCGGACATTAAACTTGACAAACCAGAAGTTCCCGAAGAAAATATTGTAAAAAGTTATGAAGCTCCACCTCCCGTTGAATTGAAAAGTACAATTCAATTTACGGCGCCTGTAATTAAAGCAGACGAAGAAGTGCCAGAACAAAGTGAGATGAAATCACAAGAAGAGTTGGTAAAATCCAATGTTCAGATTTCTATTGCTGACGTTAAGGGTACAGATGATGAGACTGGGGTTGACATTGCAACCTTAACGGAACACAAGGTTATAGTTCAAGAAGAGAAAAAAGAAGAGCAAATATTTGACATAGTGGAGCAAGCACCCTCTTTTCCAGGTGGTGAAGCTGCGATGTACAAATGGTTAGGCGACAACATCAATTATCCAGTTGTTGCGCAAGAAAACAACATTCAAGGACGAGTTGTTTGTCAATTTGTTGTTGGACGTAACGGTGAAATTGAAGATGTACGCGTAGTTCGTGGAGTTGACAATAGCTTAGATAGAGAAGCTATTCGAGTAATCAAGTCGATGCCTAAATGGATTCCAGGACGTCAAGGCGGAAATGCAGTAAAAGTTAGATATACACTTCCTGTGCAGTTTAAATTGCAGTAGTAATATCGACTTTGTTATAATAATCTGAATAAAATTTAATCACTGTAATCAAGTAATTGATTCGTGATTAAATTTTATTTTTTTAAAACTATATCATAAGTAAAGATATATCTCGTTAATTAATTTGGTACAATAATTGCAATTCTAAATAGTTAGTAGCCATAGTTATAGTTTCAGAACTAAATATTGATATAAAATAAAACGAGTAATTTACCCTAAAAATCATCCTATACATATGAGAAAACTTAAATTTATAATGATTTTTTCAATTATATTATTAAGCTTTGTTTCATGTAAGAAACAGAGTGAAAACAATGTTGAAAAAAACACAATGACGAGTGGACGTTTAACAATCGCAGTAGATCAAACAGTTCAAAACGTAATGCAAGAGGTTATTGATGTGTTTGAAGCATTAAATCCAGCTAAGTTTGAAATAATATATACAACTGAGCAAAATGCTATCGACCTATTCATAGAAGATAGTGTACGTTTTGCGGTAACATCAAGAGACCTATATCCACAAGAAAAAAAGATTTTAACAGATCAATCTTATCGTCCCGAAGCAGTTCGTATTGCAATTGATGGAATTGCCTTAATTACGCACCCTTCAAACAAGGATACTTTGATTAGTAGGGCAGATGTTCAAAAAATACTAACTGGTGAAATTACAAAATGGAAAGAGCTAAACCCTAAATCAAATCTGGGTGATATTCAGGTAGTTTTTGATAACACACAATCAAGTGTAGTGCGTTATGCCGCAGACTCTATTTGTCGAGACAAACCGATGTCAAAACAATTGAATGCGCTGGATAAAAACGAAGAAGTGGTAGAGTATATATCAAAAGTCCCAAATGCAATCGGATTTATTGGCGTTAATCATATTAGTAACGAGAAGGACTCAATAATTGTTGATTTTACTAAGAAAGTAAGGGTAATGCATGTATCGTATGCAGATGTTGCTACTGAGAATAACAGTTTTCAACCCATTCAATATTATTTATATACAGGTGATTACCCCTACCGCAGAGAAATATTTATTTTGTTAAATGATCCTCGCGGCGAGTTACCTAAAGGGCTAACTCGTTTTACGGCCGGAGCTCAAGGGCAGCGTATTATAAAAGGAACAGGGCTTTTACCATCAACTATGCCAATTCAGGCTGTGAAAATAGTAGAATAAAGTTGAAATATTAATACTAATCACAAAAAATTATGTATTTTTGCCCAATTCGAAAATTATAATTTCAATAAATATATTTTTACAATGAAAAAAGGAATGTTTATACTATTGCTGTCATTTGTTATGACTCTATCATTTGCCAGCAATAAAACCGCAATTGATTACTACGATGCAGGTGATTTGAAGAAAGCAAAAGAGTTGTTTTTAGCCACATCAAATCCCGATGCAATGGATATGTATTTTCTAGGGAAAATTTTTGCAAGAGAAGGTGATGCTACTAAGGCAACAGAAAGCTTTAACAAAGGTTTATCTTTAGATCCAAACAACTTATATAATAGTGTAGGTTTGGCTGGATTAAAATTGAAATCAAATCAAAAAGATGCTAATAAAGAGTTGAAAGGTATTAGCAAAAATAAGCTTTACAAGAAAAATGCACATATGCAAGTTGAAATTGCTGAAGTGTATGCAAGAAACGGCATGAAAGATTTATCCAATATCTACCTAGCATTAGCTAAGAAAGCGGATAAGCAAAGTCCACTACCTTATATAATGGAAGGTAACTTGCTCATGGAGCAAGGTAAGGGTAACGATGCAGCTGTTCAATTTGAAAACGCAATTTATTTTGATCCTAACTCTAAGATAGCTTTGGTAAAACTCGCTCAACTATATGTTGGAACTAGAAGACAAATTGCTTTTGAATATCTAGATAAAGCAACTGCTATTGACCCAAATTACGAATATGGGTGGAAAACTCAAGCTGACTTGCGTCGCGAAGTTGGGTTTTATGCCGAAGCACGTGAAGCGTTTGAAAAATACTTGAGTTTGGTAAGTCCAACTGCTGATGACTATCAAATATATGGACAGATTCTTTATTTTGCTCAAGATTACGATGCAGCTTTAGAGAGTTTGAATAAAGCCAATGAGAATACCGTTACTACACGTTTGAAAATGTATAGTAAATTTGAGCAAGGTAAATATGACGAAGCAATAGCTCTTGCAGATAAACTAATAGCAACAACTGCTAAAGATAAACTGATTTTTCAAGACTACTCAAACTACTCAAAAATGTTGAGTAGTAAAAAAGACTATGCTGGTGCAGCTAAATACCTAGAGCTAGCTTACGAAGCTGATCCTGATCGCGGTGCTTCGCTTAGCGAAATAGCTAAAATGTATGAAAGAGCTAAAGATTATGACAAAGCTGTAGAGATTTATCAAAAGATTACAAATGGAAACGAATACACATTAGCTGATGTTTACTCTCTAGGAGTAACACTTTATTCAGCAGGTACAGATAAAGTAACATTCCCTGAAGAGGAGAAACGCTTTGAATATCTAAAAAAAGCAAGCGAGCATTTTGCAGGTATGAACGAACAATTCCCTGATCATTACTTAGGTTTATTTTGGCAGGCTCGCTGTGAATCTCAATTAGACCCTGAAACGATTGAAGGCTTAGCAAAGCCATATTATGAGCAAGTGCTACCTAAGTTGTTAGAAACTCCAGATGAGCGCAAAAGTGAAATAACAGAAGCTAATATATATTTGGGTGTTTATTATTTGAAACAAGATAAATATAAAGAAGCTAAACCTTATTGGGAGAAAGTCTTAGAATTAGATCCTAACAATGCTACAGCTATACAAGTACTTGAAAGTTTAAACTCAGTAAATTAATTATAAACTCAAATTATATTGAAACCGATGATTCTATTTCATCGGTTTTTTTATTTTTAAATGATGATTCTGATGATTATGTATTTATTGAATTTGATTTAGTACTAAAAATTTAAATCATCTTGAATATAATTGATGTTTTATACTACATATAGTATCTTAGCGTTTTATTATAAAATATTTCAATAGAAAATGCAGTATCAAGCGAATAAAAAGCTACACAAAGCCATTTGTGTATTTTGTTCATCAAGTAATCGTGTGAGTGATAGTTTCAAAAAGCAAGCGTTTCAGCTTGGTCAAGAAATAGCTAAGAACTCATACTCACTGGTGTTTGGTGGTGCTACTGGTGGGTTGATGAGTGCTATATCTGAAGGAGCTTCAGATCTAAATGGAGAAATAATTGGTGTGATTGCTGATCCAATTATTCGCATGGGTAGAGAAAATAAGCTGTCGACAACTCAAGTATATACAAAAAATCTGAATGAGCGTAAGAGTAAACTAAAAGAGTTATCAGATATTTTTGTAGTTTTGCCAGGTGCATTTGGTACATTAGACGAAATGTTTGATGTAATGGCTTCAGCTTCGGTAGGCGAACACAGCAAACCGCTTGTTTGTATCAATTTAGAAGGTTTTTATAATCCTTTGATAGCAATGATAGATCAAATGCGTAATGAGAATCTTTTGCCAGAGGTAGAAAAAACGAGCCTTTATTTTGTAGATAATGTTGAGGACTGCATTGAGTTGATAAAGAAAATGTAAATTAGAACAGATAAAAAGATGAATTTATTCTGGAAGAGAATTTTTAGACTAATGAATTCGACCGCAAGCTACGAAAAAAAGTTGGGGTCGATTCAGCTCTCATCGCATGATGATAGCTCAAACGTCAATCAGACTGATTTTGATGATAAATTAGAATTGGAGCTAATTGTCCAGTCGAAAGAGTTTCAGGATAAGAAAAAGCTCTACCAAAATAGAAAATATAAAGATACGGATGAATATCGTATTGTAAGGCAGTACGAAAAGCTCTTGAAAGATAACAATATTAAGTGGTATTTTGAGACTAAAAATTCACAAATTCTCCAAGAGTACTTGAGTTTTAAGACTAATCCGGATTCACTTAATCTGAAAGATCTCTCAATCATTGAGGTCTCAGAAAAAATTGAAAAGCTAAAACAATTTGAACAATCTAAGTCGTATCAAATTTATACACAATATCATGATTCGCTTGCAGTGAGAGAGTTTGAAGAGTTGCGAAAAAAAATAGCAGATCCGGAATTTCAGCAAAATAATGCATTTTGGGCTAATTCAAATCGTTGGGAAACAACACTTGAATATCGCCAAGAGGCACGCTATAAAGAGTTGAATAATGAATTTGTTCCCAAAAACAAATCAAAAGATAAAACTTCCTTATTCAAAAGATACAGTCAAATATATTTGAAACTCAACGAGCTTTTTGACTGGAACACTATTGAAGAATCTATTTGGTTAGCAGGTTTTCATTCGGGCAATCCAATGCTTTTAGGAAATTATGCCTTCGTAAATGAACAGCAAGGACATAGCGGTGGAAATAATGTGAGTTCCTCCGAAGGCGTAATGACAATACACACCGTTGATTTACCCATGAAGTCATTGGCGTGGGATGTACAAAAAGGATTTGTAGAACGTGATTTTAGATACTCTTCAGATGTTGTGCAAACGGCAGCTGCATTTCGCCAACGCTACGGTGTGTTTAGTGTAAAGGTGAAAAGCTCAGGGAATATACATCATGCGGTTTGGTTGGGAAGTGAGCGAAAACTACCTCACATTAATATTTATTATTTCAATGGCAAGTCAATCACAGTTGGTAACGCCAATTTACACAGATACGATGGTATAGAGTTAAAAGGTTTAGCTCAAGACGAATATTATGTGTTTACCCTTGAATGGACTCCACGAAGTTTGGTATGGTATGTGAATAATGTCGAAGTATTTCGCACCAATGAAAATATCCCGAATGAATCCCTTTATGTGGGTGTAAACTCATTTATACCTGCTAAAGCGGAGGCTGATATTGGCAAATTGGAGCTTGATTGGTTAAAAGTGTATGAAGTAAGAAATTGAAAATAATATGGAGATAGATTTTGTAGTGACTTGGGTGGATATGGATGACCCAAAATGGAAAGAGTCCTTTTATAAATATTCTGATAAAATAGACAATACGGTTAACGAGGTTTCTGAAGCTCGTTTTAGGGATTATGGCTTTATGAAGTATTGGTTTAGAGGTGTGGATAAGTTTGCTCCCTGGGTGCGTAAGATACACTTTGTAACTTGTGGGCAAAAGCCGGATTGGTTAGACGAGAATCATCCTAAGTTGGTGCTCGTTGACCACAAAGACTTTATACCGGAGCAGTATTTGCCTGTTTTCAATTCGAATCTCATAGAAATCTACATGCATAAAATCCCTGATTTATCAGAGCAGTTTGTCTATTTTAATGATGATTTCTTTATTATTAATCATTTGGAAAAAGAGCGTTTTTTTGTGAATGGACTCCCCAATGATATTGCTGCTTTTAGAACAAACTTTGGAACTTCTCAATTTGCTAAAATGTTGAAAAATAACATTCGATTGATCAACAAGCATTTTGATAAAAAAGAGGTTCTTGAAAGAGATCATGCTAAGTGGTACGATAAGTCGTATGGCAAAAGAGGGCGGATGACGCGTCTGCTTAGGTTTTATCCAAAGTTTATAACATTGAGAACCCCTCATAATGCTCAGCCATTTTTAAAAAGAACATTCGAGGATGTATGGAGAAATTGCGAGGATGAATTGATTGAAATGTCGTCGCATAGGTTTCGTAGTGATGGTGATTTAACTCCTGAGTTATTCAAAACTTGGCAAATTTGTAAATCAGATTTTAATCCTTACAACACGTATCAAAACTCCAAAATGTTTCCTCTAATCATAAAATCAAAACAAGCTATTGCGGCTGTTAGAGATCAGACATACTCCTTGGTTTGTTTGAATGATAATGTTCATATTCGAAACTATAATCAAGTAATGAATAATTTGAAGGCATCATTCGAAAAGATTCTTCCTCAAAAATCAAGTTTTGAGCTATAAGTTTCATTATCAGACGAGACTTTAATTGATACTTTGATGTTTTTCGCATGTTTTGTTAAGATTTCTTTCAAAGATAGTGATTAATCAAAAAACTTTGCGTTCCTTTGTACTCGAATGGTAAGTGTATTACTCGCTCGGTTATTAAACCTACAATCCTGTTCATATAAATTTGAATATAAATTGTGATGTTTTCAACCTTTCGTTTTGTACGTTTAATCAATCACAATTTTAATTACAAATTTTTTTATTATTTTTTATGAACATTTATTTTGGAAACTTGAGCTACCGAGTTCGAGAAAACGATTTACAAGACGTTGTTGCTGAGTACGGAGAAGTTACATCATGTAAAATTATTAAAGACCGTGATACTGGTCGTTCAAAAGGTTTTGCTTTTGTTGAAATGGCAACTGCTGAAGCTGGAGCTAAAGTTATTGAGGAGTTGAATGGAGCAGAGTTTGATGGCCGTACAATGGTTGTTAAAGAAGCAAACCCAAGAAACTAAGAAAAGACTAAATAGTTACGATATACGATTAAATATCGAAGATTATTTCAAAGTTAAAACTTCCAATCAATTCGATTGGAAGTTTTTTTGTATCTTTATTTTTTGAAAACAGTATGATTTATGGTAAAAGCTATGTATAAAAATATGGGTGTGTTGGGAAAAGTATTTCTACTCTTATTCTCAACCCTGTTTTTTTCAATAATGGGAATGGCGATTGTTTCAATTCTTTTTAAGGGAGCTAACGATATTCACATACTGAAAATAAATCAAAGCATCCTTTCAATTTTTACGCTGTTTATTCCATCGTTTTTAGTTGGCTATTTATGGTACGAACGTCCTTTTAGTGCCTTTTCGATCAATCGCTTTCCCCAATTTAATCAAATTTTCTTGTC
The DNA here is from genome assembly GCA_964346125.1 of uncultured Paludibacter sp. GTDB lineage: Bacteria > Bacteroidota > Bacteroidia > Bacteroidales > Paludibacteraceae > UPXZ01. Next base: position 16,510 of record CAYFTO010000006.1, on the reverse strand, counting down.
TGTTCTACTCATTGTTCTGATTTCTCCTTTTATCAATTTATTAGCTCATTTGAATGAGCAAATCGTGCTGCCAGACTTTCTATCTTCTCTCGAAGAGCAGTTTAGAGCTACAGAAAATCGAATAAAAGAGATATCAATGCAAATGCTTTGGGCAGATAGTTTTTCGATCTATCTTTTCAATTTATTTGTGATGGCTATGCTCCCTGCATTGGGCGAAGAGCTCTTTTGTCGAGGTGCATTGATGAATGTTTTTGCTGAAAAGTGGAGCAAACATGCGGCGGTGTGGCTTGTTGCTATTGTTTTTAGTCTTATACATTTTCAAATGTATGGTTTTATCCCACGTATGCTGCTTGGTGCTATTTTAGGTTATTTATTGCTGTGGAGTGGTAGTTTGTGGTTGCCAATTATTATTCATTTCATCAATAATGGCTTGATTGTTACAGCATTCTACATTTATGGCGGAGAGATTGACACGCTTGAAAATTTAGGAAGAGAGGGAACAGTAGTTTGGGGAATTGTAAGTGGCATACTTTCACTGTTTGTTCTATGGTTGATTTATAAATTAAGACCGATAAGGGAGTAACAAAAGCTGGATGTAAGTGATAATTTACGTTAATATCAGACTTTTAATAGAAACTTAAGTGGTGTTTTTTTTTAGCACAGAATAAATATTCATTATTTTTGCTGTGTCTAAAATGAAAGACTTTTTACTCTAAATTTATTAACCATAAAAAACGTAAAACATGAAACTTCCTTTTGCGGAATCGTACAAAATTAAAATGGTGGAAAATATCCGCCAAAGTAGCAGAGAAGAGCGCGAGGCTTGGATAAAAGAGGCAAACTATAATCTGTTTGGCTTAAAGAGTGATTATGTGTTTATTGACTTGCTAACAGATAGTGGCACTGGTGCAATGAGTGATAATCAGTGGTCGGGTATGATGCTTGGTGATGAGAGTTACGCAGGTGCTAGGTCGTATCATCATTTGAAAGATACAATTCAAAACTTACTCGGATTTGATTATTTTTACCCGACACATCAAGGACGCGCTGCTGAAAATCTTTTATACTCAGCTATTATTAAAGAGGGCGATATATTGCCCGGCAACTCTCATTTCGACACTACCAAAGGTCATATTGAATTTCGTAAGGCTATCCCTATTGATTGCACAATAGATGAAGCTAAAGATACACAGTTAGAAATACCTTTCAAAGGAAATGTAGATTTGAGAAAATTAGAAATAGTCTTACAAACTTATCCTAAAGAGCAAATTCCCGCTGTTGTTTTAACTGTTACTAATAATACAGCCGGTGGGCAGCCTGTATCAATGAAAAATATCAAAGGAGTATCTGCGCTTTGCAAGAAATACGATGTGCCCTTACAAATTGATGCGGCTCGATTTGCCGAAAATGCATATTTTATAAAGAAGCGAGAACATGGCTACGAATCAAAAAGTATCAAAGAGATTGTCAAGGAGATGTTCTCATATGCGGATATGATGACGATGTCGTCAAAAAAAGATGCCATTGTAAATATGGGTGGATTTTTGGCTATGAAATCGAAAGACCTATGGAATCGATGCAAATCTTTTTGTATTATGAATGAAGGGTTTATTACCTACGGCGGTTTGTCGGGTCGAGATATGGAAGCTCTTGCTATTGGTTTGTATGAGGGAACAGAGTATGATTATTTGGACACTCGTATTAGGCAGGTGGAATATCTTGGTAAAAAGCTTGATGAATATGGGATACCCTATCAGCGTCCTGTAGGTGGTCATGCTATATTTGTTGACGCTAAACGGATTTTGACAAATGTGAGAAAAGAGGAATATATTGCACAAACTTTAGCTATTGAGCTATATTTGGAAGCAGGTGTTCGTGCTGTTGAGATTGGTACACTTTTGGCAGATAGAGACCCAATAACTCGTGAAAATCGTTATCCTGAGAATGAGTTTCTACGTTTAGCAATTCCGCGCCGTACTTATACCGACAATCATATGAATGTAATTGCAGCAGCTTTGAAAAATGTGTATGATAGGCGTGAGTCGATTAAATCTGGCTATAGGATTGTAGCTGAAGAGCCTATAATGCGACATTTTACGGTTGAGTTAGAAAAAGTGGAATAGGGGTAAAAATAAAAAGGAAAAGGGACTTGTCTTATGTATAACATAAAGAATTAAGAGATAAAACAACAGTTGCGAAATGGAATTTCACAACTGTTGTTTTAAGCCTTAAAAGCCAATTATCAATACTTGAAATCTATAACTACCAACTCGCTTTGAGTACCAATGCGGTATTGTGGTCCCCATATTCCAAGTCCAGAGCTGACATAGATATGTGTGTTCCCTTTCTTTAGATAACCGTATCCTTTTTCATACATTCTTTTCACCACTAAATTGCCTGGGAAAAACTGGCCGTTGTGCGTATGTCCGCTTAGTTGAAAATCAATATTGTTATCTTCTGCATCATTTAAATGAAAAGGTTGGTGGTCAAGTAGAATTGTAGGCTTTGTTAAGTCAAATTCGCTTGTAATCTCAGCTAAATCTTTTCTATTTAGGTTGGTCTTATCATCACGCCCAACGATTAGGATTTCGTCGTTTAACAAGAGGGCTTCATCGCTCAATAAGTGAATGTTTGAATTTTTGTAAAAACTTTTTACAATATTTAAATCCCCACTATAATGTTCGTGATTGCCAAGAACTGCAAAAACACCCAGTTTTGATTTGATTTTTACTAAGTCTTCATGTAGATTTTGTTTCTCTACAGGTAGCATTTCTCTATCTACTAAGTCGCCTGCAATTAGCACTAAGTCTGGGTTATGTTCATTAATCAAATCTACATATCTCTGAAGCTTTTTCTTGCCAATAGAAGTGCCGATGTGCAAATCGCTGACACCCACTATTTTTAATTGTTTGTTTAGCTGCGGTTTTTCGGTCTGAATTTCTAACTTAACAACCTTAGGATGGTTAAATTTGTAGTTCCCAATAAGCATTGCAGCAGAAATAATCAACGATAGAAGCAGAAAACTCGCGAACCTGAAAGTTGGGATATTGGGTATAAATAGCAATAACTTATTAAATAGGAGCGTCAAATCAAGCAGTATGAACCCAATGAAAAAATAGACTAAAACCAACAAATAACTGAAGCCAACAAAAGCTAAGTTTTTAGCAATGCCAAGAGGAAGCTTGGTTTCAAGCACCATAGCGACAATTAAGGTTATAAACAGTATAGTTGAAGCTCCTAAAATGTAGAATTTTGTATTCCCAAAGATTGATACAGCCTGCATGCAACGCCAAGTAGTGTAGCCTGCTAAAATTAAAAGTGTGGAGAATACAGTGATAAAAAAGAGATAACGCATAAAAAGTCTTTGATTTTTATAAGAGTGGTTTATTGCTGTTTTTATATCGCAAAGTAGTATGAAACTACTTTGCAGAGAGATTTTACAAATTAGCAGCCAACCACTTTCTCATTTCTTTTTCTGTTTGATTACGGCGTTTAGCATAATCACGCAATTGCTCTTCGTCAATTTTGCCAATCATAAAATACTTTGATTTTGGATGATCGAAAAGGAAGCCAGAAACTGATGCGTTTGGATACATCGCACCATTTTCGGTGAGCGACATGCCTGCCTCATCCATATACAGTAACTTTTTCATTTCGAAAATCAGTGATTGATCAGGAAGAGAAGGATAACCAACGGCAGGACGAATGCCAGTGTATTGAACTTTGTGTATTCCCTCAATATCAAAAACTTCATCAGCAGCATAGCCCCAAAATTCTTTTCGTATTTTCCAATGAAGCCACTCAGCTACAGCTTCTGCCAATCGGTCGGCAAAAGTTTTTACTATTATCGCTTTATACACATCACTCTCTTCATATTTAGCAGCCAAAGCTTCGCCACCAATAACTGTATTGGCAAATACACCGATGTAATCATCTTCTTCAGCTAAAAAATCTGCTAAGGAATAGCAAAATCCATCAGTTGAAGGTTTCTGCTGACGTAAAGTAGGGATTATTAATTCCCCCTCTTCGGTGTCTACAAATATATCTTCTCCTTTTGAGTGCGCAGGATAAATCGAGTAAGTAGCATTAAGTGTAAAAGATCTATCACGAAGTAGTTCTTGTAAAAGATCTTGTGTATCTGCAAATAACTTAAACGCTTCTCCTGCTTTCTCTCTATCTTTTTCGGCAAAGCCATTAATCCACTCCTCTTTATATGCTGGTTCGTTATATGCTCTTTCAATATTGTCAAACTTGCCTGGAATTCGCCAAGCAACAAAGTAGAATCGCCAGTCGATAAATGGTATAATCGTTTCTAATTCGATGTTTTCGATCAAGAATTTGCCAATTTGATTCGGTTTTTTCATTGTTTTATTATATTATATTATCAGTAAAAAATAAATTGTATGAATAATTGTCTTATGATACTTATTATTATGTTACAAACGCTTGTAAGACCTGAAAGTTCAGTTAGTAAATTTATTTAAAACCATCATTCAATGAAGTTTGTAAAAAATGCCGTGTACTAATTTCACTCATTATAATTTTTTGAAAGAGAAAAAATCGAATAGATGATATTATAAGTGGCACAGCCATCGTTATATACATCCAAGTTAAGTATTGAGTCGGAATCCATTCGGTCTTTCGTAAAGTTACGCCTAAGCTTATCATTAATAGCATCATTAAATATGATTTACCATTGAAAAAAGAGAAAATCGTAGGTCTCTTATCTGTCAATGTTTTGATTCGTTGGCTATGCTTTGCAACTATTTTTCGAAAAACAAATATATAAAATAAGATGCCAAGTAAAAGATAGCATATAAAAACACCCAAATTAAAGTGCTCAATTGATTTTATTCCACGCCACATTAATAGGCAGCCCGGAAATACCCAAACTATGCCGGCTACAGATAAAAGAGACTTTTTGCTAACTCTTGGTATGATTTTATTTAAATTATCTTTCAAAATTTTATATTTTGATGCAAAACTACTCATAAAGCTCTGAAAATGAAAATAGATTTTAAAATATAATGAAAATCTGATCGTATTAAGTTCAGTCATACTTGTCAAAAAAATATGTTGAGGACAAATTAAGACGCTTATCCAATTAATAGTGAAATTAAATAGTTAAAACAGAACTATATAATCCCTTAATTGTTATAGTAACTGCAAGAAATCTAAATATTTACTCACAATAATGTAAAGACGTGAAATTTTAGTATTTTTGTAAAAAGTTTTATGTATGAAAAGAATTGTAGTTATTAATGGACCCAATCTCAATTTGTTGGGAAAAAGAGAGCCTTCGATTTATGGAGAGCATAATTTTGAAAGTTTTTTCGAGAACTTGAAAGATCAATTTGCTAATGTTGAATTGACTTACTTTCAATCCAACATTGAAGGAGAACTCATTAATAAGATTCACGAAGTAGGATTTACAGCTGATGGAATCATTCTCAATGCTGGAGCATACACACATACTTCTATTGCTATTGCAGATGCAATCAAAGCAATAACGACTCCTGTTATAGAAGTTCATATTTCAAATGTGTTTGAGCGCGAATCTTTTCGACATCATTCATTTTTATCGCCTGTGTGCAAGGGAGTAATTGCAGGCTTTGGTTTGGAGTCATACCGATTGGCTCTATTGAGTTTTGAATAATAAGTTCAATTTAGATATAAAGATATATGCAAAAAAAATTCACAAAAATAGTTGCAACTATCAGCGACAAAAGATGCGAAGTTGATTTTATAAATGAACTGTATGAAGGTGGTATGAACGTAGTACGTATGAACTCTGCTCACTTGGATAGAGAAGGATTCATGAAGATAATAAATAATGTACGAGCTGTTAGTCAGCGCATACCCTTGTTAATTGACACGAAAGGACCTGAAGTTCGCACAACTGTGGCTGAAAATGACATGGTTGAATTTAAGACAGGTGATGTAATTAACGTACATGGAGATAGCTCAAAAACTACAACGAAAGAGTGTGTAGGGGTAAGTTATCCTTATTTTGAACGTGATTTGAATGTAGGGGATGATATTCTGATTGATGATGGTGAAATTGAATTAAAAGTAGTTGAAAAGAAAAAGGATCATTTGGTTTGTATCGCTCAAAATGATGGTAAACTTGGAAGTCGTAAAAGTGTAAATGTTCCTGGAGTCCGTATAAATCTTCCTTCGCTTACTGAGAAAGATAAAGAGAATATCTTGTTTGCTATTGAGCAAAAATTGGATTTTATTGCACACTCATTTGTGCGTTCTAAGCAAGACTTGTTAGATATACAGAAAATTTTGGATGAACATAACAGTAAAATTAAAATTATTTCTAAAATAGAGAATCAGGAAGGGGTTGATAATATTGATGAAATCTTGGAGCACTCTTACGGAATAATGGTAGCACGTGGTGACTTGGGTATTGAGGTCCCTCAGGAACGTATTCCTTACATTCAACGTCAATTGATACGTAAAGCTGTAAAGGCAAATAAGCCTGTAATTGTAGCCACTCAAATGCTACACTCTATGATTGAAAATCCACGACCAACACGTGCGGAAGTTACCGATATTGCTAACGCGATATATTACCGTACAGATGCATTGATGCTTAGTGGTGAAACAGCTTATGGTAAATACCCAGCTGAAGCAGTGCGTACAATGACAAAAATTGCTTTGGAAGCTGAAAAAGCGAAAATGCCTGAAAACGATATTCCAATAGAATTTGAGAATGATGATATTACAGGCTTTTTATCTCGTGCAGCTATGCAGGTTGGTAATAAAATTAACATCACAGCTGTTATAACTGATACTTTTAGTGGACGTACGGCGCGTTATCTGGCATCATTCAGAGGGTCAGATCCAATTATTGCTTTTTGCTATAAAGAGAGAGCGTCACGTGAGTTGGCTCTGTCGTATGGTGTTTATTCCTATTACAAAGAAGAGTTAGTTGGTGATGAGCGTAACTATTTTGTTACCTTATTACAAAATTTGATAGATCGAGAGATTATTCATCCTAAGGATAAGTTGTGCTATTTAAGTGGCCCTAAAAGTGGAACTTTCGGAACTACTTTCTTAGAGATTAACAGCGCCGAAACATTAATTGAGGAGGTAGCTCAAAATATTTTACCATAAGTAGATATATGTGAAAAATAAAAGAGCTTTTAAATAAGACTCAAACTATACTTACAATTAAGTATCTGGTTTGAGTCTTTGCTTTGCGAAATAAAAAATGAGCTATATAGGGTGATAATGAGGGTGGTTTTGTTATCTTTTATCTTTTTAACTTAAAGAGTGCATTTTCCATTAAACTTTTTAGACATAAAATTGTCATATAGACTCATTAAATCAAAAAACAAACAAAAATCATTTTATGAGAAAAGTAATTTTAAGCATTAGTTTCTTAATTTTATCAGTTGCACTGTTTGCAGCTAATTCGGTTACAGGAAGGGTTGTAGAGGCTACATCTAAAAAAGGGATTGAATTTGTAAGTGTTGCGGTTTATAATCCTAAAACTCAAAAGAATATTGGGGGAGCTTACACAAATGAGCAAGGTGTTTTTAATATTGGAGCCATCCCTGGCGGAAAATATGAATTGCGTGTAAGTTTTGTTGGTTTTGAAACTTATTCAAAAGAAATTTCAATTACAGGCAGCAATATAAATCTTGGTCAAATCGAGTTGAAAGAAAATGATAAAGTACTGAAAGAGATTGAAGTTGTAGGTCAAGGTTCTCAAATGCGCTTTGATATAGATAAGAAAGTATTCAGTGTTGATCAGAATATTGCTGCAGCTGGTGGTTCAGCAACAGATGTGCTTGAAAATATCCCCTCGGTAGACGTGGATAATGATGGAAATGTTTCGCTGCGTAACAATTCGAGTGTTGAAATTTGGATTAATGGCAAGCCATCTGGATTGACTGCTGATAACCGTGCGCAAGTTTTACAGCAAATGCCCGCCGAAAACTTAGAAAGTATCGAAATTATGACTAATCCATCAGCAAAATACAGTCCTGAAGGTACAGCTGGGATTATTAATTTGGTTATGAAGAAAAACCGAAAAGCAGGCTATTATGGTAGCTTAACTGCAGGTTCGATGCTAACCAATGGAAAATTGGGTAAGAATGCTGGTGCAAGTATCAATTATAATGTAGGCAAATTTGATATGTTTGCTAATATTGGTTTCCGTGAAATGAGAGGTGAAGGCAGTGGTTTTACAAATAGAAAGAGCTTTGGTGAAAGCGCTGATACTATTTTTATGAAACAAAATAGTACAAATAGTATGAAAATGGGTGGCACCTTTGGTCGAGCAGGTGTTGATTATTATCTGAATGATAAAAACACTATAGGCGTAAATGCTATGTTTCATTTGGGAAAACCACAGCGTTTAAGCACTACCGATTATCTGTTTACGGATAATAACGACATGATTATTCGAGATTATAGTCGTGTAAACGATGCTGGTGACCAGCATAAAGGCTATAATGTGAATCTTTCACACAAGTTGGAGTTTGATAAAAAAGGAAGCGAGTTGCTTACAAATGTTATTTATTCGAGAAATAGCAATGATGGAGAGCAAACTTATACTCAAGAAGATAGGTTGCATAGCAATTTGAATCAAAATATTACTCAAAACGCCGATGGTAACGGAAAAGGATTGGAGGTGAAATCTGATTTTACGAAAAAGTTTACAGAAAATGATCGTTTAGAGTTAGGGTGGAGCAGCAAATGGAACGATCGTTTGAGCATAGCCAAGGGGTATGACAACGTGGCGCAGGCAGATATAGATGCCTATTACAATCGCTTTAAATTTGATGACCAAACACACGCTTTGTATGCAACTTACGGAACCCGCATAAATGACTTTTCGATACAGGGAGGTTTGCGTGGAGAATATTATGCTAATCAATCTACAACAACGCCGGCTACTACTGTTCAACCTATTAAAAATGACTATTTCGAACTGTTTCCAAGTCTGTTTTTATCCAAATCATTAGCAAATAACAATGAGTTGCAATTAAATTATACTCGACGAATCAATCGCCCTTGGGGAAGACAAATTAATTCGTATCGCGACTATTCCGACTCAACTAATATTGTGTATGGAAATCCAGATTTGACACCTGAGTTTGCTTCGGTGATGGAGTTGAATTATTTGAAAACCTGGGATAATCATTCGCTTTCATCTTCGGTATATTACCGCTTTACTGATGATGTGATTCAGCGTATTAGTTTTATGAATGAAGGAGCGATGGAGAGTACTTTTATGAATTTGTCAAAAAAACAAGATGTTGGAGTTGAGTTAGTAGCAAAAAATCGTTTGTTTAAGATATTGAATTTAACAAGTTCAGCGAATTTCTATCATAGTAAATTAGATGCAACAACTTATGAGCATCCATTGAATAGTGCTATTTCGAAAGACTTACCAGCCCGTCAAAGCTTTGCGTGGAATACACGTGTTATTGCCAACTTGATGTTCTCACGCACCTTTACTGGGCAAATTACTGGACAATACCGCTCAGCACAAGTGCAAGCTCAAGGCGAGCAAAAACCACTTTACACAATGAATATCGGTCTTCGCAAATCATTCTTTGATCGAAAGCTAAATGTAAATCTGAATGTACGTGATTTACTCGACTCGCGTAAGTTTTCAAGCATTTCTTGGGGTGATGGCTTTTATCAAGAGTCAGAATCCAGCCGTATGGGAAGAAGTATTGGCTTGACTCTAACCTACAACTTTGGTAATATGAAACCTAAGCCAATGGATCGAAATCGTATGAATTCCGAAGGAGGCATGGAAGGTGGTGAAGGTATGGGAATGGATATGGATATGTAAAAAAGCTAAATCCTCAGCCTTGCCAAAAGAATAATTGGTAAGGCTGGAGGATGATTGAACGATAGGCATGGCTGCTTAGTGATGCTGTTACTTTAATCGAAAACTGATTCGATGATAGGGTGTAATACCGTATTCAGCAATAGCAAATCGGTGTTTTTTAGTAGGGTACGCTTTGTTTTGATCCCATCCGAAGAGTGGAAACTCATTATGAAGTTTCTGCATAATCTCATCACGATGCGTTTTTGCTAAGATGGATGCTGCCGCAATAGAGAGGTATTTTGCATCGCCTTTTACGATGCATTCATGACTGATGTTTTGATAGCTTTTGAATTTATTCCCATCTACAATAATGAATTGTGGAACAATGTGTAGTTGTTCAATAGCCCTATGCATCGCTAAGATAGATGCATTTAGAATGTTTATTTCATCAATTTCTTGCGAACTCACAATTCCCACCGCCCAAGCTGTAGCTTCTTTCTCAATTTTTATGCGTAGTGTGTTTCGGTTTTTCTCACTCAATTTTTTAGAGTCATTCAGCAAGTCGTCTTGAAAGTTGGGTGGAAGAATAACTGCAGCTGCCACAACTGGGCCTGCAAGGCAACCTCGTCCAGCTTCATCACATCCACATTCAGGGTAAATACCTGAAAAATTAGATAGTAACTTGTTTTTCATCAGTTATATTAAGTCGTTTTTTAATACTTGGAAATTCCCCACAGTTTTTCAATAATCTTTGGAAAATGTTCGTATTCAAGTTGGTGAACTTTTTCAGCTATGCTTTCTGCTGTATCATCTGACGTTACTGGGCAGCTTGCCTGAAAAATAATATCTCCCTCATCATATTCATCATTTATATAATGAATGGTAATTCCTGTTTCTGTCTCGCCAGCTTCTTTTACGCTACGATGAACATTATCGCCATACATTCCTTTGCCGCCAAATTTAGGCAAGAGGGCTGGATGGATATTGATAATCATATTTGGATAAGCTTGAATAATGGCGTTAGGTACTTTAAGCAAAAAACCAGCCAGCACAATAGCGTCAATCCTTTCCTCGCGAAGTAATTTGACTATTTCTTCACCCGATCGAAAATCTTCCTTCTTAAAACTTACAGATGGGATATTCAGTCTCAAAGCTCTTTCATGGACATATGCATTTTTTCTATTCGAAATGATTATAGGAAATTCAAAAGAACTTGAATCTTTAAAATAACTCACTATGTTTTCAACATTTGAACCAGAGCCGGAAGCAAAAAAAGCTATTCTTTTCATAATTTAATCTCATTTTAATGCACAAAATAGGGCGAAATGTGCAAAAATGCACACTTTCTCTCATTTTGTGATGCAAACATTTAAAAAATTGTTTACCTTTGCAACTGCAAAATTAAAAAACAAATTTTATTTATTCACTTAAAAAGAAAGATTATGTCAGAAATTGCAGAAAAAGTAAAAGCTATTATCGTTGATAAATTAGGAGTTGACGAAGCAGATGTAGTAACAACAGCTAGTTTCACAAACGATCTTGGAGCAGACTCTTTGGATACAGTTGAGTTAATTATGGAGTTTGAAAAAGAATTTGGAGTTTCTATTCCTGACGAAGAGGCTCAAAAAATCTCAACAGTTGCTGATGCAATTGCTAAAGTTGAAGAACTAACAGCTTAATACATAAATTTCCAAACATTATGGAATTAAAAAGAGTAGTTGTAACCGGTGTAGGTGCTATTACTCCTTTGGGACTTACTGCCACGGAAACGTGGCAGAATGCTCTTAAAGGTGTTAGTGGTGCTGCTCCGATTACTCGTTTTGATGCGTCAACTTTTAAGACTCAGTTTGCTTGTGAAGTAAAAGGTTTTGATCCAGCTAAATATTTTGACCGTAAAGAGGCTCGAAAAATGGATCTTTATACACACTATGCAATGGCTGCATCTGCGGAAGCTATTGAACATAGTGGTTTAGATCTTGAGCAAATAGATAAAAATGAAGTTGGAGTTGTTTTTGCTTCTGGGATAGGTGGTATAAGTACATTTGAAAATGAGATAGGTTATTATTACAATAATAAAGATAAAGGTCCGCGTTTTAATCCGTTTTTCATCCCTAAGATGATTTCGGATATGGCAGCTGGTCAAATTTCTATCAAATACGGATTCAGAGGTCCAAATTATTCTACAGCATCCGCTTGTGCTTCATCAAATCATGCTTTGATAAGTGCATATAATCATATTCGTTTAAGTGAAGCAAAAGTGATGATAGCAGGAGGAGCTGAAGCAGCCATAACAGAAGGTGGAGTAGGTGGTTTTAATGCACTAACTGCTTTGTCAACGCGCAATGACGATTGCCAAGCAGCATCTCGTCCATTTAGTAAAAGTCGCGATGGCTTTGTGATGGGTGAAGGAGCTGGTACTTTAGTTCTTGAAGAATATGAACACGCAGTTGCTCGTGGTGCTAATATCCTTTGCGAAATTGTAGGTGGTGGAATGTCAGCAGATGCTTATCATCTTACTGCAACACATCCTGAAGGAGAAGGCGCTGTGTTGGTTATGAAGCGTGCATTAAGAGATGCTAATTTGAAACCTGAAGATGTTGATGTTGTAAGTGTTCACGGTACTTCTACTCCTGTTGGTGATATTGGTGAAGCAAAAGCTATCCAACAAGTGTTTGGAGAGCATGCCTATAAATTAAATATTACTGCTACTAAATCTATGACAGGTCACCTATTGGGTGCTGCTGGAGCTGTAGAAGGTATTGTAGGAATATATTCATTATTGAATAACGTTGTTCCACCAACTATTAATTTTACTGAGGGAGACGAAGATCCTGAAATTGACTACAAACTTAATTTCACTTTTAACAAAGCGCAAGAGAGAAATGTTGATGTAGTGCTATCAAATACTTTCGGTTTTGGTGGACACAACGCTTGTATCATATTTAAAAAGATATAAGAGTTATTGAATTCTAAATTCAATCAGCTTTGAGAGTTGAAAATAGATTGTTAGTATTGCATATTTCTATGCTTAACTATAAAGTTTTTTAACTTGAAGAGAAAAAAGATATATAGAGTAGGATTTATGACGAGAAATCGTCATAAATCCTATTTGTTTTTAAAAGAACTTTTAGGCTTTCAAGCTACTGATTATTCATTTTATCGAACTGCTCTAAGGCATGGCTCCACATCCATTAAAGCAAAAAGTGGAGGATTAATAAATAATGAACGATTGGAGTATTTAGGTGATTCCGTTATCAGCTTAGTTGTTTCTGATTTTCTTTTTAGCAAATACAGTAATGAGCAAGAAGGTTTTTTGACTAAGACTCGATCAGTTATTGTAAAGCGTGAATCTTTAAATCAAATCTCTCTCTATTTGGGGGTAGATAAGCTTTTGAAAGTAGATAAAGGTGTTAGAGAAAAACAAAATACCCATATTTATGGTAGTGCATTAGAAGCTTTGGTTGGTGCTATTTATTTGGATAAGGGATACGAAAGTTCTAAAAATTTTATTCTAAATAAAATTCTTGAAAGCTATGAAGAGATAAAGCATACGCTTACTGATTCGCATAACTACAAATCTATTTTATTAGAATGGTGTCAACAAAATCAGCATGATATAGCTTTTAATATGCTCAATGAATTAATGGTTGGTAAGAATCAGCATATTTTTACAACTCAAGTTTTTATTGATCAAGTAGCTTATGGAGTGGGAGAGGGTAGTAATAAAAAGGAGTCGGAACAGAATGCAGCTAAGCTAACTCTTCAATTATTGAATGAAATAGAAAATAAAATTTTATTTTAAAATATTTATTACAATTGCGATAGGATAATCGGAGTAGAAATAGAACTTTATTTACTACCTTTATAACTTGAAAGTTACGATGATGATTTATAAGCGTTTAATAGTAAAATAATTGTTTTTATCATTATAAAATTAAATACGATGAAAAACGAAAAGAAATTCTCAAAGCTAATTGAGATACAAGCAGAAAAGTATGGAGAGAAAGAAGTACTCTTTGATAGGAGAAAATTAACTGATGATTGGTCTTCAATCAGTTGGAATACTTTAAATAAAAAGGTGCGAAATACTGCTAAAAGGCTTTTAGACTTAGGGATTAATACTCAAGATCGAATAGCACAATTTTCACAAAATAAATCAGAAAATTTAATAGTGGATTTTGCAGCATTTTCTATTCGCGCGGTTGTTGTTCCTATCTATCCAACTTCCACACTTTCTCAGGTTGAATTTATCACTAATGACTCTGAGGCTCAATTGCTATTTGTTGGCGGGCAAAAGCAATATGATATCGCAGTTGAGTTAATGAAAGTCTCAAAGCATATCAAACAAGTGATTGTTTTTGAGCGAGAAACAATCTTAGATGAAACAATAAACTCTGTATATTTTGAAGAGTTTGAGGCCTTAGGAGAGATAGCAGATAGAAATGATGAACTTGCTAAAAGGCAGGAAGAGAGTGTTTCGGAGGATATGACTTGTTTGCTTTACACTTCAGGTACTACAGGAAACCCGAAAGGTGTGGTTATGACCAATGAAATGTTTGATGAGGCGATGAGAATACATCAAATCCGATTGCCTCAAATCACTGATGCAGATATTTCTTTGGTCTTCTTGCCTATGACTCATGTTTTTGAGCGAATGTGGTGTTATTTACTAATGTATTTGGGAGCAACATTATATATTAATCATGACCCCACTGAAATACAGACAACATTGAAAGATGTTCGTCCAACATTGATGTGTGCGGTTCCACGTTTTTGGGAAAAGGTAGCGATAGGGGTGAAAGATGTATTGTTAGGATATTCGCCACTGAAATTGGGGATAGTAACTTGGGCAATGGCTATCGGTAAAAAATACAATGTAGATTATTTAAGAAAAGGCAAGCAACCATCAGCTTGGTTGAAGACTCGCTACAAAGTAGCTGATAAACTGGTTTTTTCGAAGTTAAAGGAGACAGTAGGATTAAATAATGCTAAAGGACTACCAGTGGCAGGTGCAAAACTATCGGACGATATTTTACTTTTCTTTAAAAGTATGGGAGTACCTTTGATTTATGGATATGGATTAACAGAAACAACAGCTACTGTCAGTTGTTTTGAGGATGAATATCGAATTGGCACAGTTGGGCGTTATATGCCAGGCGTAGAGGTGAAAATAGGAGAAGACGATGAGATATTATTGCGTGGTAAAACAATAACGAAAGCATATTTTAATAATGCTGAAGCTAATAAAGAGGCTTTCACAGAAGATGGTTGGTTCAGAACCGGTGATGCAGGTTATTTGAAAGATGGTGAATATATTGTGCTTACTGAAAGAATTAAAGACCTTTTTAAGACTTCAAATGGAAAATATATTGCTCCTCAGGAGATTGAAACTCGTTTAGGAACGGATAAATTGATTGATCAAGTAGCTGTAATTGGTAACGAAAGAAACTTTGTAACAGCTATTGTTTCGCCTAATTTGCTTGAGTTAGAGAAATATGCCGATGAAAAGAACTTAAAATACGACTCAATTGATGAACTCTTGGGTTTACCTGAAATATATGAATTGATCGAGAAACGTATAGCTAAGCATCAAGAAGGTATGGCAAACTTTGAATTGATAAAGAAATTTATATTAATAAAAGTACCTTTTTCGATTGAAACAGGAGAATTGACAAATACATTAAAAATAAGACGCGCTGTTATTATGCAGAAATATCAGCGTGAAATAGATGAGATGTATAAGTAAAAGAACAGAGGTAAAACTTGTTAGTTTGATAGAAAATGAGTATTTTTGTACTTTATTAGGTAAAAGAAAAATCTCTAACAATTAAACAAAAAGATTATGATTAGTTACAAAGAGTTAGGCTTATCAAACACCCGTGAGATGTTTAAAAAAGCTTTTGATGGTAAATATGCTATCCCAGCGTTCAACTTTAACAATTTGGAGCAATTGCAAGCGATTGTTTCTGCATGTGTAGAAACAAAATCTCCTGTTATTCTTCAAGTTTCAAGTGGAGCACGTAAATATGCAAACCAAACTTTGTTGCGTTATATGGCACAAGGTGCAGTAGAATATGCTAAAGAATTGGGATACGAAATTCCAATCGCTTTACACCTTGACCACGGAGATACATTTGAGCTTTGCAAAGAGTGTATTGATATGGGATTCTCATCTGTAATGATTGACGGTTCTCATCTTCCTTATGAAGAGAATGTTGCGCTGACTAAAAGAGTAGTAGAGTATGCACATCAACACGATGTAACCGTAGAAGGTGAATTGGGTGTCTTGGCAGGAATTGAAGATGATGTTGTAGCTGAACACAGCACTTATACTGAACCAGACGAAGTAATTGACTTTGTAACTCGAACCGGTGTTGATTCATTGGCTATTTCTATAGGAACTTCACACGGTGCAAACAAATTTACACCAGACCAATGTACTCGCGATGAGCAGGGACGTTTGGTTCCACCACCACTACGTTTTGATATTTTGGAAGAAATTGAAAAACGTATTCCTGGTTTCCCAATTGTATTGCATGGTTCTTCGTCTGTTCCACAAGAGCATGTTGAAACAATTAATAAATATGGTGGTAGCTTAAAAGATTCTATCGGAATTCCAGAAGAGCAACTTCGTAAAGCTGCTGAATCTGCAGTATGTAAAGTTAATATCGACTCTGACGGTCGTTTAGCTATGACTGCTGCTGTTCG
>CAYFTO010000005.1:0-46094 GCA_964346125.1 uncultured Paludibacter sp. | reverse complement strand
ATGACCCAGATGGTAAAATCACAACTGCCTATAACGTAGGTGATGGAATGAAAGGGCTTGTTGGAAAAACTGGACTATATGGTGGTTTGCTACAATTTGTACCTGAGTCTGATCCTGGTGCACCAAGTTCAACAGGGAATACCGTTACTGCCAAAGTTGTTGATTTAGCTGATTTAGCTGATTACGAATCACAATTGGTAGAGGTGAAAAATGTTACTATAGATGCAAGCGGCGTGTTTGAAAGAGGTAAAGACTATGGTTTGAATGGCGGTGTTAATCCAATCCTTCGTACGCAATATGATTTGGATTATATTGGTCAAGCTATTCCGAGTGGTGCTCAAAATATGATTGGTGTTTCTATTCGTTTTGAAGATAAGATCCAGTTTGTACCACGTAGTGCGGCAGATATAGTTAATGCAAGTGGCGTACCATCTGTAGCAACTCCTGTGATTACTCCACCAACTGGTTCTTATTTTGAAAACCAAGAGGTTACTATTACCACAGCAACTGAAGGTGCTACAATCTATTATACAACAAATGGATTTGCACCTACTACTAGGAGTAAAAAATATACAGAACCCTTCTTAGTTGAAGAGAACACAACTGTTATGGCTTTTGCTACAAAATCGGGTATGACTGATAGTGGTGTTGCTACTTCTGAAATATCTATTGTTATTCTTTCAGGCACTGATGGTGATGGTAGCAAAGAGAATCCTTTCTCTGTAGCAGATGTGAAAACATTAGGCAGCACTACTGGTGCTAATGCTAAGTTCTGGGTGAAAGCATTTGTTGTTGGTGGTGTTAGTGATAAAACCTTCCCAGCTGATCTACAGCTTGAGGGCCCATTTGTATTGAAAACGAATCTTGTAGTTGCAGATGCTACAACTGAAACAGATACGGAAAAAATGTTACCGATTCAACTTCCAGCTAATCCAGTTCGTGATGCTTTAAACTTGGTAGATAATCCAAGTGTTTACCACGGTGAGTTACTGCTTTATGGTACGTTAGAGCGCTATTTTGGTAAGGATGGAATGAAAAATGTAACTGATTATCAAATTTTATCTACAGGAAGTGGGTTGAATGATACTCGTATAATGAAACTTTACACTACTCCAGGCATGATTCATTTCAGTGCTGCAGCAGGTGAGGTGATTGAGCTTTATAACTTAGCTGGTCAGAAAATAGATAATCGAATTGCATCAGAAGGCTTAAATTCATTGCCTGTACATACACAAGGTGTAGTTATTTTGAAATTAGGAAACAAAGTTGAGAAAGTGATTGTAAAATAATTTGCTTTTGAAACTTCATATAATTTGAAAATTAAAAGAGAAAAAGGGCTGTCTTGTAAAAAGATAAGCCCTTTTTTGATTGATAAAGCAATTTAAATAAAAATATCCTAATCTTTCACCACTTTTGCTTTAACTAAAAATAGATGATAGAACTGCACCATACTTACAGCACCGTTTGAAATAACAACAGGCCAAGCAGTTAAAAGCACGCCGTATATTACAAAGAGTAAACATGCAATTAGGTTGATTATTCGAACTGCTTTTATTTGTTTGGGTATAAAAGATACAACCAAGAGTGTCATGGCAGAATATCCAAAAATGTCGGTTATCATAATAAAATAAATTTGAGTTGTTTTGAATGCAAAGATATGGATTAATGTACAATTTGTGGTGTTGTTGCATTAATCTAAGATAAAATTCGTTATATTTGTAGCGTATAACCACTAAAGAAGAAAGGAGAAAAACATGATTCACTATCCATCATCCGAATTGATTATAAATGAAGACAATACTATTTTTCATCTTCATCTTCGACCCGAGCAAATTGCAGATAACATCATTCTGGTTGGAGATCCTGGTAGAGTAGCTTTAGTTGCTTCTTATTTTGATAGCCAGGAGTTTTCTGTTTCAAGTCGTGAGTTTAATACGATTACAGGTTCGTATAAAGGGAAACGAATTACAGTAATATCCACCGGAATTGGCACTGATAATATAGATATTGTCGTGAATGAATTAGATGCTTTAGCCAATATCGATTTTGAAACCCGCACAGACAAACCTGAATTTCGTCAGCTCAATTTAATTCGCATAGGTACTTCGGGTGGTATGCAGCCTGATATTCCCTTAGGTAGTTTTTTGATTTCAGAGAAATCTATTGGGTTTGATGGTATGTTGAACTTTTACGCCAACCGTGATTCTGTGTGTGATTTGGAGTTTGAAGAGAGCATGAAAGAGCAACTCGAGTGGAATCCTCAGTTTGCAGCTCCTTATGTAGTTGATAGCGATCCGGATTTAGTTGATAAAATTGGGCAAGATGATATGATACGCGGTGTTACAATTTCAGCCAATGGTTTTTATGGTCCACAAGGCAGAAGACTTCGTTTACCTCTTGCTGATCCTGCATTGAATGATAAAATCGAAAACTTCCGATTTGGTGATTATAAAATCACCAATTATGAAATGGAAAGTTCAGCAATTGCAGGCTTAGCAAATCTGATGGGGCACAAAGCGATGACCGTATGTTGCATTATTGCCAATCGACGCGTAGAAGCCGCTAATACAGATTATAGTGAGTATGTAAAAGAATTAATTGTAAAAGTTTTGGATAGGATTTAACTATTTTTGTTCTTAAAAATAAGGATATAACGTAATTATAAAAATAAGGATTTATAAATGACAAATACAATTTGTGCTATATCGACACCACCTGGGGTAGGAGGAATTGCTGTGCTTAGGGTTTCGGGAAATGAAGCGCTACCAATTGCTGAAAAAATAACTCGTTTAAGGAAAGAGGGAGAAAAGTTAACAGACAAACCAGGTTATAGTGTTCATTTTGCTCAGATAATTGATAAAAAAGAGCGAGTAATTGATGATGTGTTACTATCCGTGTTCAGAAATCCTTACTCATTTACGGGTGAAGATGTGGTTGAAATTTCATGTCATGGCTCCACCTACATTCAAGAAAAAATCTTAATGCTTCTAATTGAAGCAGGTGCTACTTTGGCTCAACCTGGTGAGTTCTCCATGCGAGCTTTTAGTAACGGTAAAATGGACTTATCCCAAGCCGAAGCTGTTGCCGATTTGATTGCTTCTACCACAGCCTCATCGCATCGCATGGCTCTGAATCAGATGCGTGGCGGTTTTTCAAATGAATTACGAGCTTTAAGAGAGAAATTATTGCACTTTGTATCGTTGGTTGAGCTGGAGTTGGACTTTTCGGAAGAGGATGTCGAGTTTGCTGATAGAACGCAACTTAAAAACTTAGCGGAAGAGATTCTTGCAAAAATAACGACTTTAACCAACTCATTTAAAACAGGTAATGTCCTAAAAAATGGTATTCCTGTAGCTCTTGTAGGTGAAACAAATGTTGGAAAATCGACCTTGCTTAATTACCTGCTGAATGAAGAGCGAGCGATTGTATCCAATATTCACGGAACTACTCGCGATACCATTGAAGATACTGTAAACATCGATGGAATTACATTCCGTTTTATCGATACTGCAGGTATTCGAGAAACAAGTGATGAAATTGAGAATATCGGTATTGAGCGAACCTATCAAAAAATTGAACAATCTCAAATTGTACTTTGGCTGGTTGATACGACCATGGTAACCGAGCATATCGAATGGCTTACTGAGCGTATCGCACGACGCGCTGAGGGTAAAAAGATAATTCTGGTATTCAATAAAATTGATAAGTTGCAAGAGGAAGAGTATGAGGTAATTGAGGAGTTATTTAATCGCTTTGAAGGAGATAGAATTTACATTTCTGCGAAAAAGAGAATTAATACAGATAGGCTAAAGAGTGCACTTATTGAAGCATCGGGTATGAAGAGTATTGGGGCAGACGATGTGATTGTCAATAATATGCGACATTATGAAGCATTGATGTTGGCAAAAGCAGATGTAGAACGCGTGATTGAGGGTTTAAATAGTGGTATTTCAGGTGATTTTCTCAGTCAGGATATTCGTTCATGTATGCACCATCTTGGCGAAATCACAGGCACAATAACAACAGATGAAATTCTTGGTTCAATATTTTCTCAATTTTGTATCGGGAAATAATTTTTTGCTTTTTCGAATAAAAAACTCAAAAATATATTAGTATGAATCGATTTAAATTCATTTTTGCTCTTTTTATCTTAGGAAGTTTTTTCTCTTTCCATGTGAAAGCACAGCTTCAAACAGGTGAAATAATCGACACAAAGCTAAAGGTAGAAGCTTTGCAAAATGATGCGCTTAAACTCACTTCGCAGCGTCCACTTCAGAGCGAACGATTGTTTCGTTCCAATGCTGTAGAAAAAAAGATAGAAGAGGTATTGAAGCAGCTGCATAATCCCTATTTAGCTTGGATGTTTGAAAATTGCTTCCCGAATACCATAGATACTACGGTCAATTATCGCGTGCTGGACGGTGAAGATGATACCTTTGTATATACCGGCGATATTCATGCTATGTGGCTACGCGACTCCGCAGCGCAGGTTTATCCCTATATCTTTTTGGCCAATGAAGATCCAGAACTAAAGAAAATGCTCCGAGGTGTTATTTTACGTCACCAAAAGTTGATTAATCTTGACCCTTACGCCAATGCATTTAGCGATGGTCCTGTTGAGAGTCGCTGGAAATCGGACTGGACCAAGATGGTCCCGGGTGTATATGAACGTAAATGGGAGATTGATTCGCTTTGCTACCCCATTCGTTTGGCCTATGCTTATTGGAAAGAGACTGGCGATGATACAGTGTTTGGTGATGATTGGGTGCGTTCTATAGAATTGACGTTACAGACATTTATCGAGCAGCAACGAAAAGAAGAGCATGGTCCTTATCGTTTTTTACGAATAACAGATCGCCAGCACGACACCCTGTCTAACGTGGGTTGGGGAACGCCCGTTAATCCAGTGGGATTAATTGTCTCTTCATTTCGTCCATCTGACGACTCAACTATTTTGCAATTTCTTGTACCGTCCAATTTCTTTGCTGTAACTTCACTTCGCAAAGCGGCTGAGATATTACAGACGGTTCACAATAACTTTGAGCTGGCTAATGAGTGTGTGCTGCTTGCTAACGAAGTGGAAGAAGCCTTGCAGAAATATGCTGTTTATGATCATCCAAAATACGGTGAAATTTACGCTTATGAAGTAGATGGCTATGGAAATCACCTGCTTACTGATGATGCCAATGTCCCCAGTTTATTAGCCATGCCTTATTTGGGAGATGTGTCCTTAAATGATCCCATTTATCAAAATACCCGTCGCTTTGTATGGAGTGAGGACAATCCTTACTTCTTCAAAGGTACTGCAGGAGAAGGAATTGGAGGTCCGCATATTGGTTACGATATGGTTTGGCCCATGAGTATAATGATGAAAGCCTTCACAAGTGATGATGATGAAGAGATTAAAACTTGCATAGAAACCTTAATGAAAACCGATGCAGGCACAGGTTTTATGCACGAATCATTCAACAAAAACGATGCGTCAGACTTTACAAGGGAGTGGTTTGCTTGGCAAAATACCCTTTTTGGCGAATTGATTATCAAATTGATTGATGATGGTAAATTGGAATTGTTGAATAGTATTGAGTGAGAATTTGAGATAATATCTTCTCCTAACCAAGCTCAATCACTTCTAAATTCTGAATATTGTTTCCATCAATTTCAAAACGAACCAAGGTCTGAACTTGATGGAAACCATGTTTCCCAGCTGCGCCGGGATTGATATGCAGTAAATCCCACAATTTGTCATACTGCACTTTTAAGATATGAGAATGCCCACTGATAAATAATTTTGGTGGGTTTTTCATTAGTTCTTGTCTGATTTCAGGTGCATATCGTCCTGGATATCCGCCAATATGAGTCATTAGAACATCTACTTCTTCGCACTTAAAACGAAGAGTTTTAGGAAAATCTATGCGAATATCTTGTCCATCAATATTCCCATAAACTCCACGTAAAGGTTTGAAAGACTTCAGCGTTTTGGCTACTTCATACGAGCCCCAATCTCCAGCATGCCAAATCTCATCTACATCAGCAAAGTGTGTAAATATTCGCTTGTCTAAAAAGCTGTGCGTATCGGAAAGTAAACCAATAGTTTTCATATAATCATTAATTTTGAATGCTTGGCAAATTTAATATTATATTTTTAATAAGTCAGAGTACTCAGTTTTTTAGCTTGATAATCATAATTTATAAATAATAAATAACACATTAAATTCTTTAAATAAAGTGGGTTGTTTTTGTGTGATTTGTGTATTTTATGTCATTTCATTATCTTTGTAAGAATTTTCTCATAATTGAAAGTTATGAAGATTAAGTATAGACATTTATTAGCTCGTTTCATTAAGAAATTGCGATTTAAGTATCGGGTTTCAATTATTGATGAAAATACATTGGAAGAGACGTGGTACACTCGTTTGTCACGCGTGAGCGTTCTTTTGTTCGGAGTTAGCTTTTTCTTAATGACATTCGTTCTTTTAACAATACTGATATTCACAACACCCTTAAAACACTATTTACCAGGTTTTCAAGATTCAGGGAATCGTGCTGTTATTGTACAGCAGTTTATGCAAGTTGATTCCTTAGAGAATGAAGTAAATATGTTAAATACCTATTTAGAGGTGATGAAATCGAATATCCTTCAAAAAGATGAATCTGATTATAAGCAATCGTTGGATTCTATTGAAATAAAGGAACGGGCTGTTGAGTTGATAGAGAAATCAAAGCGTGAAAAAGCATTTGTTGAGAAATTTGAAGAGTCGGAAAAATATAATTTAGGTGCTTTAGATTTAGATTTGCCTAATGAACGTTCATACACTTTTTTCAGGCCTGTTAACGGAGTTGTTGCATCTGTTTTCAATCCTATAAATGATAAATTCGGTATTTCAATAATAACATCTTCATCGGAGACTGTAAAAAGTGTCTTAGAAGGGAAAGTTATATTTGCTGAATTTACATTTGAAAATGCTTGGGTAATTCAGGTACAGCATGAAAATGAGTATATCTCAATTTATAAAAACAACAGTAAGTTGTTGAAACAAGTAGGTAATCATGTGAAAGCAGGTCAAAGTATTGCATTGACCGGGGATGAAGAAAGTAAACTTGAAAGTAAGCATTTTTATTTCGAAATATGGAAAAAAGGCAATGCCATTGATCCACAAGACGTAATAACATTTAGAAATTAACTATTTTGTCAAGCAAAAAAAGAAATATAGCTATTTTAGGTTCAACAGGTTCCATTGGAACTCAAGCATTGGATGTGGTTCGCAATAATTCAGACCTATTTGAGGTCTATGCACTTACTGCACGAAATAATGTAGAACTTTTAATAAAACAAGCTATTGAATTTCTACCTGAAATGGTAGCTATAGCCAACGAGGAGCACTATAGTTTTCTGAAAGAAGCTCTTACCAAATACCCTATAAAAGTATTTGCGGGAGCAGAAGCTGTTGCTCAAATTGCAGAAATGGAGCCTATAGATACAGTGTTAACTGCTATGGTTGGTTATTCGGGTTTGAAGCCCACCATACAAGCGGTAAAAGCTGGAAAAACCATTGCTTTGGCAAACAAAGAAACTTTAGTAGTAGCTGGCGAATTAATCAATGAGTTGGCGCAAGAGAATAACACAGCAATTTTGCCTGTTGATTCTGAACATTCTGCTATTTTCCAATGCTTGATAGGGGAAGGAAATAACCCGATAGAACGGATAATTTTAACAGCTTCAGGCGGTCCTTTTCGTACTAAAACAGTGGATGAACTGAAGTTGGTTACTTCAAAAGAGGCTTTAAAGCACCCCAATTGGACAATGGGAGCTAAAATAACAATTGATTCAGCAAGTATGATGAATAAGGGTTTTGAAGTGATTGAAGCAAAGTGGCTTTTTGGCTTGCGAAATGATCAAATTGATGTGTTGGTGCATCCTCAATCCATCATTCACTCGATGGTTGAGTTTCAAGATAGTTCAATAAAAGCACAGCTTGGTTTGCCCGATATGAGACTGCCTATTCAATATGCTTTTACTTATCCTGCTCGCTTAAAAACAGACTTTCCACGAATAGACTTTTTACAATTCAATCAGTTAACTTTTGAAGAAGCTGATACAAATCGCTTTAGAAATTTAGCTTTGGCCTACGAGGCTATGCGTGTGGGTGGTAATATGCCTTGCATTTTGAATGCAGCTAACGAAGTGGTGGTAGATGCTTTTTTGAAAGATAAGATTGGTTTTTTACAAATGAGTGATATTATCGAAAAAACCATGGCTAAAGCCAGTTTTATTTCGAAACCCAGCTACAATGATTATGTAAATAGTAACGAAGAGGCGTATAATATCGCACTTGATTTGATTTAGATTTAAAATTAAAATAGAATTTATATAAATAAATATGGAGACATTTTTTATACGAGCAGCACAATTGCTTTTGAGTTTGTCGATTTTGGTTGTGTTGCATGAATTAGGACATTTTGGATTTTCGCGTCTTTTTAAAGTTCGTGTTGATAAATTCTATGTCTTTTTTAATCCAAAACGTTCATTAATTCGCGCTAAGAAGGTAAATGGTAAGTGGCAAGTAAAGTTTTTTGCCACCAATGTGCCACCCAATGAGCGAATTAAACTTGATAGCGAAGGCAATCCTGTGATGGATGGCAAAAATAACGTGATGGAACCAGTGCCTGAAAGCGAAATGACTGAGGGAGATTGGCGAAAATATCCTGATAAAACGGAGTGGGGAATTGGCTGGTTGCCATTAGGTGGTTATTGTAAAATAGCCGGTATGATTGATGAGTCAATGGATGTAACTCAAATGACTCAAACTCCTCAACCTTGGGAATTTCGCACACAATCTGTGTGGAAGCGTATGGGTATTATTTCAGGAGGAGTGATTGTCAATTTTATTTTGGCTCTCGTTATTTATGCAGCTGTTCTTTTTACCTGGGGAAAAGCTTATATCCCGCTTGAGAATTATAAGTTTGGTTTCAATTATTCTCAAGCAATGATTGATGCAGGATTTAAAGATGGAGATAAAATTGTATCTGTCGATGGTATAAAGCCTGCTGAATTAGGTGATGCTATAGAGATGATTTTAATCAACAATCCTCAATCAGTATTTGTTGAGCGTGACGGTGAAGAGAAACGTATTGATATTCCTTCAGATTTAACTCAACAAGTACTTGCTTCTAAAGCACCTATGGTGAGTGTACGTTCTCCATTTGTCATAGACACAGTTGTGTCAGGCTCATTAGCAGCTCAAGCTAAATTAATGAAAGGAGATAGTTTGGTTGCTATAAATGGTAAATCGATAAATATGCAACAAGAAGTAATACAAGAATTTGCCCTTTCGGCTGGAAACCCAGTTACGTTTGATTATTATCGAGGAGAAGAGATGTTAACCGCCAATCTTACTATGGGTGACGATGGAAAATTGGGCGTTGGTTGGAAAAACTTCTTTGAAGTTGAGCGTGTTGAATATACTTTGCTTGAAGCAATTCCTGCAGGGATAAGTATGGGTGTTAATAAATTGCTTGGATATGTTAAGCAATTTAAACTTGTGTTTACTAAGGAAGGCGCAAAATCCATTGGAAGTTTTGGTACATTAGGACAACTTTTTTCACCAAAATGGGATTGGTATAGCTTCTGGAATATGACAGCTCTAATTTCGCTAATTCTTGCCTTTATGAACTTCTTACCAATTCCTGGCTTAGATGGTGGATATATGGTATTCTTGATTTATGAGATGATATTCCGTCGCAAACCCAATGAGAAATTTATGGAAAATGCTCAATTAATAGGAATGGGATTGCTTATGCTATTGTTTGTATATGCTATTGGTAATGATATTTTCAGGGCATTTTTCTAATAAAAAAGAGAGATTATTATGATTACAATTTTATGTTACCCAAAATGTGGTACATGTAAGAAAGCTGAAAAATGGCTAAAAGAGAACGGTATTGACTATAAATATCGCCCCATTGTGGAGGAAAACCCCTCTGTAGAAGAGCTGAAAAAATGGTTTGTCGATACAGCATTGCCTATCAATCGCTGGTTTAATACAAGTGGAAAATTATATAGAGAAAATAATATAAAAGATATAATCAAAACAGCCTCAACAGATGAGTTGATTGAAATCCTTGCTTCGGATGGGATGTTTATAAAACGTCCTATTTTGCTTGCCAACGGTAAGGTAACAACAGGCTTTAAGCAGGAGGAATGGGAGGATATATTAAGAAAGTAAGAACTAAAAAAACCGAAACATCAAAATAAGATGTTTCGGTTTTTTTATTTTACTAAATCAAGCAAATTTAATTTCTATTGATTAGCTAAAGGAATAAATACCGCTGATAAATCAGGGTCTTCCATATCGGGATCCAAAGGATACATGGGTCGAACGATGTTTTTATAAGGTAAGCGTAGTAAATCTTGATCAACACCACCGGGTGTTAGTGCCATTGTCCAGCCCTTTTGCATTTCGTAAAGTTCAGGAACCAAATAGCCTATTTTTACTACAAGGATATCAGCTTCGCGAGGGTTCAATCCAAGTTCTGTAAAGTTTCTTTCATAATGGAATGCCTTACGTATTTTTGTAACGATGGTAGAAATGCTACCAGTTTGTACAACTACAATATCGTTGCCTTTTTCGTCTGTAGAGATAGAGCTGATTTTACCTTTCAAGCGTACAGGTGGTGCATAACGATTATCCACTTGTGCTCCTGCTACGTGGTCAATCTCACCACCAACACCAATCTCTTTTGCTTTAGCTACAAATTCAGGATCAGGAATTGAAGCATATATCAAGCTTTTACCCTCTTCAGTTTTGAACTCAGGACGCTTCAGAAGCTCTGTAATAGTCCATGTTACGTCACCTGCGCCTCCTGCTGTTGGGTTGTCACCCATGTCGCTAATTATATAGGGTTTAACGTCACTTTCAAGAGCTGCTTTCAGTGCTTGTGGTAAATAATCAGTTGGAGCTACAAACTCAAACTCATCCCTAACGCGCCAAAAATGTTCAGCAAGTTTTTCTGCCGCACTTCCAACCGCATCTTTATCATCACCATAAGTAACTATAACAGCATGATTTCTTGGTGAGTCGGCCCAAGGGTAAGACATCCATATAGATGCGTCTATAACATTATCGCCACTGATAACATTTGGAATCTCTTCATACAAACTCTTAGCAGGTTCAACACGTGTACTTGTTTTTTCGCCTGGAAGTAAGATAGGAACACGAATCCACGCTTTATATTTAGGCTTTCCTTTCTCGCTGTTCAATCGGTCAATTAGATTTTCAACAGCACGTCTTTTGGAGATGAAAGCATCATCGTGTGGAGCCAAACGATAGGCAGTAAGCATGTCGATATTCTTGATAAGTCGATGAGTTACGCTTCCATGTAAATCCATGCAAGAGGAAACTAAAACCTCACTACCAATCACTTCGCGAATACGTTCGATAAAATCGCCCTCTGGATCTTCTAAATCCTGCACACTCATTGCACCATGAATATCAAAAAACAAACCATCAAGTGGCATAGCCTCTTTCAGCATATCTAGCGTGCGAGTCACTAAATCTTCATACACCTCACGCTTAACAATTCCTCCTGGCATAGCATGGCTTCGAAGTGTAGGGAGCCATTCAGCACGGTCAATCACCCCAGAATCGGGATGAAAAAATGAATAATAGGAAAATACTTCATCCCCTAAAAGCACAGGGAATGCATCTACATCGCTTATAGCAGGTGAAAACGTACTTGATTCAATGGCAATGCCTGCAATGGCAATGCGAGGTAAATCTTTTTTCTGTTCACAACTTGCAAGTGTAAAAAGAAACACAATGAATAAAGGAAAAAATGTTTTTCTCATAACAGTTTATTTTAGTGGTTTATCTATTTGTAAATATAACTTATAGGTATAGTTGGCCAATAGTACAAAGTTATAAAATTTGAATGTTTATCAAATAAAAGATCATGTTTTTTATCGTAAAACCTATAATTTGAAATAATAGCAAAGGGGAATCTTGGTTTTCGTCTAAATATTGATTAAATAAACTAAAACTAACAAGGTCATTTTCTGTTTTTCAAACTTTACCATTACTTTTGATAAATCAAGTATTAAAATCACTCAATAGATTTTTTTAATTAATAAACATTTTTAACTAAATAAGGGCCCTACTTTCAATGAAAGAGCGCCGACCAATATATTATGTCTAAAACAATAGCATTCAACCCATTAACTTTGCCATCTTATGTAATGGCGAAACCAATCGGCTCTCTTTGTAATCTTGATTGTGATTACTGTTACTATTTGGAAAAAGAGAAACTTTATTCAAATCGTAAAAAGATGGAGATGAGCGATGAAGTGCTCGAGCGCTTCACAAAGTCTTATATCGAAGCTCAACCTGTACCTGATGTGCTTTTTACGTGGCATGGTGGTGAAGCTTTGCTGCGTGATATTTCTTTCTACCAAAAAGCCCTTTATTATCAGAAAAAATACGGCAGAGGTAGAAGAATCGAAAATGTATTACAAACTAATGGAACTCGTTTGACTGATGAGTGGTGTAAGTTTTTCAAAGACAATAACTTCTTGATAGGAATATCAATTGATGGACCAGAGCACTGTCATGATATTTATCGAAAAAATAAAGGCGGACAGGGAACTTTCAAACAGGTAATGAAAGGAATAGAATTACTTCAAAAACATAATGTTGAATTTAATACATTATCAGTAATAAATGATTACAATTCTCAATTTCCTTTAGAGGTTTATCGCTTTATGAAAGAGATAGGAAGCCACTACATGCAATTCTCGCCTATTGTAGAACGCATTTCTAATGAGCGTGCTGACGGTTTGACTTTGCTTCCTCCTGATCCCAATGTAAAAGGTCGATTAGCATCTTGGACTGTTAATCCAGTCATGTTTGGTAATTTTTATATCGAAATTTTTGATGAATGGGTGCGAAATGATGTTGGTAATTATTATGTGCAGCTATTTGATGCAACATTAGCCAATATGGTTGGAGCACAGCCTGGTGTATGTATTTATGCTGAAAAATGTGGTCATGCTACCGCTATGGAGTTTAATGGTGATTTATATGCCTGCGATCATTATGTTTTTCCTGAATATAAATTGGGAAATATAAAAGATAAAACTATTGTTGAAATGATGTTTCAGGAGAGCCAACTCCAATTTGGAGCTGATAAAAAAGATAAATTACCAAAACAGTGCCGCGAATGTGATGTACTAAAATTTTGCCACGGTGAATGTCCAAAAAATAGAATTGCATTTACAAAAGATGGAGAACCAGGTCTTAATTATCTTTGTGCAGGGTATAAAGCTTTTTATCGCTACGTTTTACCCTATATGGAATTTATGGCTAATGAGTTGCATCACAAACGCCCACCAGCAAATGTTATGAATTTTGCAAGAGGAAGAAAACCGATGTTTTAATATTTTTCTATCGCTCAGTACAATTACGGCACATGTCAAACTGCTTTCGATCGGTTAAAATCGCTTTTCGGAATTGATTGGCTTTGTTGTTTTTCCAAATTTCAGAGAAAGATTCATTTTCCATGTTTCCTAATTTGAAATCACTGTCTTTATCAAAACAACAAGGTAAAACATCCCCTCTTGAAGTCATGACAGAGCCTTGCCATAATCGTTTGCAGCTATTTCTTAGAGGTGATTTTATGTGATATTTTCCATCATCTCTCTGTTCGTAGCGAGCATATTTCTTGTTTTCTGGGAGTAGTTCGTGCCCATTTTCAAAGTCGTAAAGTTGAGCTGTTTTGAATGTAAGTTTATTGGCATTTAATCTTTTGGCCAATTTTTTCATATCATCCATCTCGTGCTCATTGGTTTTGAACACAATAAACTGAATTTCTACAAAGGGGGAGTGGGAGTTCAGTTCTTTTTTCCATTTATTGATGTTTTCTACCGCTTGGATAGCCTTTTCTAATTTTCCACCAACGCGATATTTTTCGTAAGTTTCTTGTGTAGCTCCATCAATTGATACAATTAATTTGTCCAAACCTGCTTCAACAATAGCTTTAGCCGTTTTGTCATTTAATAATTGAGCATTCGTTGAGGTGCTTGTCAAGATGTTTTTACTACGTATGTATTCGACAATCTCTGGAAAATTTCGATTAATTAATGGCTCTCCTTGAAAATAGAGAATAGCGTGCATCAATTTGGGTGAAAGTTCATCAATTAATTTTTTTGTCATTTCAATGTTCACATCTGTTGCTTTTCGTGGAATATTACGAACGCCAACTGGGCACTCAGGACATTTCAAATTGCAAATATCCACAGGTTCAATTGAAACATATATTGGACTAACATTCCAAATTTTTAAGATTCCGTAACGAGACAATAAATAAGAAAAATTAATTTTTGCTGCGTTCCAAAGTTTTTTAGGTCTAAAACTTGTTTTTATTATTCGGGAAAGGAAATATATATTGCTTTTACTTATTTTCATTATTAGTTTTTTATGAGTTGTCGCATATGAAATGATAGTATTTACATAGTAAACAAAGAAATATCTCTTTTCTTGCTTTTTTGATTATTTATAATCGATTGAGATGCCATTATTTTAAAATTAATGAAAGTAACTTTGTAAATAAAATAATTTTCAGTGAAAATGGATTAGAGTATTCTTATTTATATATTCTTAATAATTAAAGATTTAATTAATCAGAAAAATAGTGTAATTTTGTACTGTTTTTTTTATATGGCATAAATGCCGTTATAAATATGGAAAAGAAATAATTAATAATAATAATTCATACGAAAATTTTATGAAAAAAAATCTTTTATTACTTGTAGTTTTAAGTGCAGTACTTGTATTCACATCGTGTAATAAGAACTTGACAGCTTTAGATGGAAGTTATTTTAAAACTAATCCAAATCCACTAGTTGAGCAAGGTGGTGAGGTTAATGCAACTGTTACAGGCGTGTTCCCTGAGAAGTATTTTAATAAAAAAGCAGTTGTTACCGTTACTCCTGTTTTGAAGTATGACGGGGGAGAAGTAAAATCTACTTCAACAAGCTTTCAAGGAGAAAAAGTTTTAGATAATAACCAACTAATTAATTACAAATACGGTGGAAATTATTCAATCAATCCAAAATTTGAGTATATCCCTGAGTTGGCTAAATCTGAACTGTTTTTGAAATTTGATGTGACTCGTAAAAAGAAAAGCTATAAACTTCCAGATGTGAAAATTGCAGATGGTGTAATGGCTACTTCTCAACTGGCTGCTCTTGATGCAAGTGAAATATCTCCAGCCTTAGCTCCTGATAACTTTGAGCGTATTACGTATGAAAATACAGATGCAGATATTCTTTTCTTAATTCAGCAAGCACAACTTCGTAATACTGAGTTGACAAAAGAGAATGTGCAAGAGTTTAATGAAAAGTTAAAAGAAGCACGCCATGCTCAAAATAAAGAGGTTAGTTCTCTTCAAGTATTGGGTTACGCATCTCCTGATGGTCCTATCGATTTGAATACAAGTTTAGCTGAGCGTCGTCAAAAAGTGACAACTGACTATGTTAATAAAGAGTTGAAAAAGTTAGAGTCAAATGTAAAAGTAGATAGTAAGTTTACGCCAGAGGATTGGGATGGTTTTCAAAAATTGATGGAATCGTCTGATATCCAAGATAAAGATTTGATTTTACGCGTTCTTTCAATGTATCAAGATCCAGAGCAACGTGAGCGTGAAATTAAAAACTTAGCAAGCGCATTTAATTCAATTGCTGATGAAATTTTACCACAGCTTCGTCGTTCTCGCTTGAAAATGACTGTTGATGTTACAGGTAAGTCTGACGTAGAAATCTTAGATTTGGCTGCAAGCAATCCAAGCGCGTTAACAGCTAACGAGCTTCTATATGCGGGTACTTTAGCTTCAACTAACGCAGAGCAAACTTCAATTTATGAGAAATTTACTAAGGTATTTGCACAGGATGCTCGTGGATACAACAACTTAGGTGTAATGCGTTATTATGAAGGAAATATCGATGAAGCTAATCAGTTGTTTGATAAAGCTCTTCAGTTAGACCCAAATTCAAAAGATGCTAATTTTAATAAAGGATTGGTGCAATTGTCAAAAAGAGCAGTAACAGAAGCCCAAACTTATTTTGGAAAATCAGTAGGAACAGTAGGTGACTTAGGTGCTGCTTTGGGTACAAGCTACATCCTTCAGGGCAACTATTCAAATGCGCTAAACTCATTAGGCAAAACAAATTCTAATAATGCTGCTTTAGCTCAAATTCTTAACAATGATTATAATGGCGCGAGAGCAACTTTGGCTGCGATTAAAGTTCCAAATGCACTTACAGCTTATCTAAATGCTGTTTTAGCAGCTCGTACTAATGATAGAGATGCAGTGTTCTCACATTTGCGTAATGCAATAAGTCTTGATAGAGATTTTGCTTTGAGAGCTGCAAAAGATTTAGAGTTCTCAAAATACTTTACGGATTCTAATTTTATCTCTATTTTGAAATAATTAGTTGAAAGATAAATTTTATGAAAACCTGATACGGCTTAAAGTGTCAGGTTTTCTCTTTTTTATAGCTGTTTTAATATTGAAAAACCATAAATTCTTGTAACTTTGCATAGTGTGGATGTTTGTTGTATGTGCGGTTGCGACTTAGCTCACTTAAATATTTGTATTGGGAGGTAGTCTCCAGTATTTTTACGAAAAAGTTTTATACACATTGTTTAAAAATATAATTGGTCAGGAAAGGATTAAAGAGCGTTTTATCCGCTCTGTGCGCGAGGGTAGAATATCTCATGCACAGCTTTTGCATGGACCTGAGGGTATAGGAAAATTAGCTTTAGCCTTGGCTTATGCCCAATATGTTTCTTGCACTAACCGCGGTGAAACTGATGCTTGTGGAACTTGTGCTTCTTGTTTAAAATACCAACGATTGGAACATCCTGACTTACATTTCGTATTTCCGGTAATCAAACCAGCAGGAAAATCAACTGTCGTTAGTGATGATTTTATACGTGAATTTCGAAAAATCAATATAGAAAAACGCTACTTCGGTTTGAACGATTGGTACAATGTGATTAGTGATGGTGGTAAGCAAGGTATGATTTATTCGAATGAAAGTTCAGAAATAATTCGAAAACTGAATCTTAAGACCTACGAATCTCAATACAAAGTTATGATAATTTGGATGCCTGAGTTGATGCATGAAGCTTGCGCCAACAAAGTGTTGAAAATTTTGGAAGAACCACCACCCTTCACGCTTTTCTTATTGGTATCTAATAATCCATCATCAATTATTACTACGATCTTATCGCGCACACAACAAATTAAAGTGGATAGATTAGCCGAAGATGAAATTCGCTTAGCTTTGAAAGAGAACTATTCTCACTTAGATGACGAGGTGATAAATGATATAGCACATATATCAAACGGAAGCTATTTGCGTGCAATAAATTTGATAGATGAATCCAATGAAGGTAATACTGAATTTGAACACTTCAAAGAGTTAATGCGCAAAGCTTGGATGGTAGGAAATAAACGAAATTATGAGGCGTTGCAACATCTTAAAAAATGGGTTGATCAGATTGCAGCATCACCAAAGGGGAGGGAAGGACAGAAACAATTTTTAATGTATTCGCAAAAATTAATACGTGAAAACTATATTTATAATTTGAGAGTAGATTCACTCAATTATATGAGTACGCCTGAGATTGACTTTTCGGATAAGTTTTCTCCTTTTATAAATGAGCGCAATGTGGAGGATTTGATGAGTGAGTTTGCCTTAGCTGAAAGGCATATAGAACAGAATGTAAATGCAAAAATGGTATTTTTTGATCTTCTTTTGAAGGTCATAATGCTGCTGAAAAGGTAGTATTTTTCATTTCTCATATTAAACAATTAATTTTATAGTTAAATAATCAATATATATGAAACAGAACTGATATAATCAAAGACTGTTTCCCCAAAAAAACACAAATTATGAGTATGTCATCTAATTGCGGTAGCTGCACAGGCTGCTCAATAAGTACAAATAGAAAACTAATCGTTTATGATTGGTTAGCCGATTTGAACGAAAACCAACAAAGCAGTTTGGTTGAAGTTCAATTTAAGAACACACGCAAAGGATACTTTGTTAATCCCTATGAAATTGATTTGCATCGAGGAGATATTGTAGCGGTCGAAGCTTCGCCCGGACATGATATCGGTGAAGTTACGCTTACTGGTAAATTAGTGGCGCTTCAAATAAAGAAAAACAGCATTGATGTAGAAAAGTATGGGCTGAAAAAAATCTATCGAATTGCTCGTGATGTAGATATGGAAAAATACCATGAAGCAAAAGCAAGAGAGCAAGAAACGATGATAAAGTCAAGAGAAATAGCTGAAAGCCTCAACTTGGATATGAAAATTGGTGATGTTGAGTTTCAAGGAGATGGAAACAAAGCCATTTTCTATTACATAGCTGATGGGCGTGTCGATTTTAGGCAGCTAATCAAAGTTTTTGCCGAAACATTTCATGTGAAAATTGAAATGAAGCAAATTGGAGCACGCCAAGAAGCGGGAAGAATTGGTGGGATTGGTCCGTGCGGCCGAGAACTCTGTTGTTCAAAATGGATGGGTAGCTTTGACTCTGTATCAACTACAGCAGCTCGCACGCAAGATATCTCGCTCAATCCACAGAAGTTGGCAGGTATGTGTGGAAAATTGAAATGCTGTATGAATTTTGAGTTGGATAATTATGCTGAAGCACAAGAAAGTCTTCCTTCACGCGATATCCCTCTTGAAATTTTAGACGGAACTTATTATCATTTCAAAACCGATATATTAAAAGGAGAAATGAGTTATTCGACTGACCAGTTTATGCCTATTAACTTAGTTACCATATCATCAGATAGAGCCAAAGAGATTATGGCGATGAATAAAAAGGGGATGAAGCCGGAGATGCTTTCTGATGTAGCTACTGAACAAGAAGAGAAACAGACAAATTATGAAAATGTAGTAGGACAAGATAGTTTGACACGTTTTGATTCAGGTAAATCTAATTCTGGCTCAAGAGATTCAAGAAAAGGACGTAGAAATAGACCTCGATTGGGTCGAAAACCAAGTGATAAAGATGCGTAGTATTTCTGCTTTTATTTTTGCAATAAGTTTTCTGTTCGTATCTTGTAACTCGAATGAAACTTTTTATAAATACCATACCATTGCTAAGCAACAGTGGTATATGGATTCGGTGCTTGTCTATGATTTTACAATAGATAATGTGCAAAGAGCATACGATCTAAACTTGCATGTAAGACACCTGGGTAGCTATCCTTATCAAAATATTTGGTTTTTTATAGAGCAAACGAGTTTATCAGACAGCAGCTACGTGAAGCATGATACCATTCAATATTTCTTAGCTGATGATTTTGGAAAATGGTATGGAAGTGGTGTTGGCTCTCTTAAAGAAATAGAGCTTTCGTATCTAAAACAGAAGCAGTTTCCTGACTCGGGTATGTATCGAATAAGTGTCAAACATGCTATGCGTGATTCAATTTTGCAAGGTATTAATGATGTCGGTTTAAGCGTGTTGAAAGTTGAATAAGAGATAGAGAATGTAATTCAATTCTTATTTTTATTCGAATTTCATTTGCTATGATATTCAGCCAAATACTCTTGTTCTGTTTGTCCAGGTGTTGGGTAAAAGTGAGCTTTATCTAGCACCTGTAATGCCTCTAAGTCCATAATCGTACTATAACCTGAACGGCAAATAATACTATTACAGCCTTTCAGTAATGCTGCCAATTTTTCTGTTTCCATGTGCGATTTAATGACTACATTCTCATAGGTTTCATCTTCCGATTCTGTACTTGGTTTTCCTCGCAAAATAAGTGTTTTACTTCCCAAGTTACTGAAAAGAGAAATCATCTCTTTTTCAAAAATTGTACGTTGTGGTTCCACACCCGAAAGAATGACGATATTTTGGTAAGTACTATCAGGTGCTATCTCCTTGAGTTTTTCGAAGCGCGAAAGAGGCCCAATAAACTCTGCATTTTTAGGGAGCGTATATTTATGAGATAAATCGCCTGATAAACCACCGTTTTTCAAATAATCAGGAATCCAGCAGTGCGTATATCTTTGAATAAAAAACCGATGAAATCGATACATGAAATACTCCATAAAAACAATCTGTTTTGGCATTTTAACCATCACTTGGTGAGTAATATAGATTGTTTTAACCTTCTTGTTCCATAATCCGAAGCGATTATCAGAGATGACTAAGTCATAACTTTCGCGTTTCAGTAAATTATCCAACCAAATATGTTCTTGGTAGATGCGCTTTAGAAATGTAGGAAACAAACGCATTATCATCCACATTTGTGTTTTACCTTTCGAATAGCGAATTGGGTAGGATGGGTATTCAATAAATTTGAGCTGTGGAAACTCTTTTTTCAAAAACTGCAACGGAAATCCATCCGCAACAATGCTAACCTCACTTCCGGCATCTATGTATGCCTGAATGATTGGGACACAGCGTGTAGCGTGTCCCAATCCCCAATTTAATGGACAAATGAGTACCTTTTTCGCATTGTATAATATCTGTTTTTGCAAAACTATAAAGTGTAAATTAAGGAGCTAATCGCTCAATTTTCCAAGTTCCATCTTCTTGCTTGGTGTATAGAAGGCGGTCGTGCATTCGGTTTGGTCGTCCTTGCCAAAATTCGATTTTTGTAGGGATAATTCGATAGCCACCCCAATGTGGAGGTTTCGGAATTACACCGTGTTTAAATCGTTCATTGTAATAGTCAAAAGTCTCTTTGAGCCAGCCTTTACCGGCTACAACGATACTTTGTGCAGATGACCAAGCACCAAGTCTGCTTCCTTCAGGTCGGCTGTTGAAATAGTCGAGGCTTTCTTGCACGCTAGTTCTTTCTACTGCACCGCTGATTCTCACTTGTCGTTCCAGCTCTTTCCAAAAACAAACCATACTTGCTTTTGGGTTTGATTCTATTTGTGTTCCTTTTGCACTATTATAGTTGGTGAAAAACACAAATCCACGCTCGTCAAATGCTTTTAGCAATACAATTCGTGCGTCAGGTACTCCATCTTTTGTTGCTGTCGCAACTGTGACAGCGTTTACATCCAAAATATCGGAGTTCATCGCTTCTTCCCACCATGTTTCGAACATTTTGATGGCATCCTTTGCGGCATCTTTTTCATCTAAACTTTGTTTGGAATAATTAATTCGTATATCTGCAATGTCTTTATGCATTTTCGTTTGTTTTATGATTTATTTTTCGATAAAAATAACTTTTCCTACGCTCTTTATCGTCATAGGTTAGGATTTCATCCTCTTTTCGGTTTTCAAAATAACTAAGCATTCCCATGTCGCCAGCACAAAATAGGCTATGAAAGGAAAAAATTGTAAGGTAGAAGAAATATAGAGGCTTAGCATATTGCATCATTGCGGCGACGCCCGTAACTATAGCAACTATAACAAGAGGTGCTAATGCCACTATTCTTATTTGATGGTAGTTCATTATTTCTTTATCAGCTTGAACGTAAAATAAGAATTTCTTAAACTCCATACCGAATGAGACATTTCGAGCACCAACTGCGCGGTATGCAAGATAGTGAATAACTTCATGAATGACGATTAAAAAGCTAAAGCTGAAAGCAATTCCCCAAGCCATCCAAATAAAATTGATTTCAGATTGGGTATGTGTATAGGCAATAAAAGCCTTGAGTAGCAAAAATCCAAAGAGCAATAAAGATGCTCCTTGATACATTTTTGCTATACTCAACCATCGCTTGTTATTATGGAGCTCACGAAGCACAAATTTTTTTACATCAGTATGTATCAATACATCTAATTGCTCATATTCGCTACTTTCGCTAAGCTCTTTTACTGTCATTTGTTTGGCTATCACTATTAAATTTCAGCTACTAACTCTTTCATTATTTGCGTCATAAGTGGTTGCACTTGATTGCCGATTTCTTGTACTTCTTCGTGCGAAACTTCCACTATTTTTCCTTCTACACCAAGGTCGGTAATGATTGACATACCAAAAACTTTGAGACCTGCATGATTGGCTACAATTACTTCAGGCACAGTACTCATCCCAACAGCATCGCCACCAATAATTCGGAAATACTTATATTCTGCAGGAGTTTCAAAAGTCGGTCCTGATACGCCAACATACACGCCTTCTACCGTTTTGATATTGTTTTTTGCAGCAATTGCTTTGGCTTTTGCAATCAGTTCTTTGTTGTATGCTTGGCTCATATCAGGGAAGCGTGTTCCAAGTTCGTTGTGGTTTTTTCCTCGTAGCGGATGCTCAGGGAAGCAATTGATATGGTCGGTGATAATCATCAAATCGCCAATTTCAAAATCGGGATGCATACCGCCAGATGCATTTGAAACTAATAAGTATTCAAAACCAAGCGCCTTCATTACACGAACGGGGAATGTTACTTCCTTCATGTCGTATCCTTCATAATAATGAAAACGACCTTGCATTGCCATTACTTGTACATCTCCCAATGCACCAAAAATCAATTTTCCACTATGTCCTTCTACCGTCGAAACAGGAAAGTTTGGAATTGTTTCGTAAGCAATTTCTAATTTATTTTCAATTTGAGTAACTAAATTTCCTAATCCTGTACCTAAAATAATACCAATATTAGGTAGAGTGGGTACTTGTGATTTTATAAAATCAGCTGTTTGTTGAATTTTCTCTAACATAATTTTCTATTTTTTGAATGAACAATTTTTCTTCATTATTGAATATTTCTACTTCTATTGGAATAACAAAAAGATGCTCGTTGAAGTTGTTGGATAGGTTTCTGTGCACCTGAAGTCGTGCAAAATCCTTCTCACTTGTAAGCAAAATACGCGGTTCTGGAAGCTTTAAAAACTCTTGCTCTATCACTTCTAAATCATCTTCAGTAAAATTGTAATGATCAGGAAATGAAATCACTTGAATCGACTTACTATTTGTGGATAGATAATTTTGTAAATCTTGTGGTTTTTCAATTCCAGTAAAGAGTAGAATATTGTGTTCTTTTAAGCTAATCGTTTGATTTTCTTTGCTTTCAAAAGCCTTGTAAACTAAGCCATATTTGAAACCCGATAAAAAAAGTGTTTGGTGTTTACGCAGTTTCATTTTCTTTTTTAATTCATCAATCTTCATATCTTTCACCACATCTTTGTCGCATTTTGTTACGATAATAATATCAGCTCGTTTGCTGTTTTTACTTTTTTCACGCAAAGTACCAAAAGGCAAGACAAAATCGTTGGTGTAAAGATTTTGAAAATCACTAAGTAAAATGGATAAACCAGGTTTTATATATCGGTGCTGATACGCATCATCCAATATAATTAACTCTACACCTTGCTTCAATCCGATAATTTCTTCTACGCCTCGAACCCTTTTTTCATCTACAGCAACTATGACGCGAGGAGCAAATTTACTAAAAATCTGCCACGGTTCATCGCCTACGGTTTCAGCATTGTCTGAAAGTAGAGCGACTTGAAATCCTTTAGTTTTGCGTTTATATCCACGACTTAGCACGGCTGTTTTCCAATCATCGCTCAACTGACTTAATAAAAATTCCACATGTGGGGTCTTGCCCGTACCACCTACGGCTAAGTTTCCAACACTGATTATTGGGATGTCAAAACTTGTGCTTTTCAATATTTTAATATCGAAAAGAAAATTGCGTAATCCCGTAATAGCTCCGTAGAGTAAGGAAAAAACATAAAAGACGATATTTTTATTTGGTCTTAGCATATGTATTCACAAAGATAAAAATAATTTCTCTTTTTACCTCATTTGTAAAAAATAGATTTTGGATTAAAAAAAGCGATATAAGATGACTTATACCGCTTTTCTATTATATCTGTTTTTTTTGATAGCTTTTAATTCATCGTGATGCTAAATGGCATTAATGCATAAATTCCATTCATGTTTTTCACCTCTTCTATCTGTTTCAATACTTGATAAGATTCATTTCCGATTGTTTTTTTCAGTAGGCGAGCATCTAATTCAGAGTTCATATCTTTCAATAATTTAGTCATGAAATCTTCTTTTTCTGGATAGCTTTTAACCATATATTTATCCAAACCTGCTTTTTCAGCAGCGATTTTAATGGCGTCATCCAAGCCTCCCAATGCATCAACTAATCCAAGCTCTACAGCATCTTCTCCTGTCCAAACTCGTCCTTCTGCAATCTTTTTAAGCTCATCAACTGGAATATTTCTACCATCAGCACAACGTTTTACAAAGAGTTCATAGCCTTCGTTCACGAATGATTGCACCAAGTTACGCTCATCGGGTGTGAATGCACGATTCAAATCAATTGCATCTGACATCTTATTGGTTTTTACACCATCGTAGGTCAATCCTATTTTTTTGTTCAATCCAGCTATATTTGGAATAGTACCAAAAATACCAATCGAACCTGTTAGGGTATTAGGCTGTGCTAAAATAGAGTCAGCTTCGCATGCAATGTAATAGCCTCCTGATGCTGCATAGTCACCCATAGAGACGATAATAGGCTTCTCTTGTTTCAATTGGGTAACAGCTCGCCAAATCTGTTCTGAGCCATATGCGCTTCCTCCTGGTGAGTTAACACGGAATACAACAGCTTTAATCGATTTATCATCTTTTACTTTGTTCAATGTTTTGATCAATTCGTTGGAGCGAATGCCTCCAGAACCCATAGCTTCGGTATCGATGCCACCCACAGCATAGACAACAGCAACACGCTCTTTTTGCATTTTGATAGATTCTTTTACATTGTTCATCTGTTTTTGCGAAATGAAATTGATTTCTTTAGATTTTTCAACGCCAACAAGCTCTACCAATTTCGCTTCCATTTCATCGGCATAAACTAAACCATCTACAAGATTTTTTTCAAGATATGATTCTGTAGGTTGAAATGTCATCATCTCATCAGCGATAGCATTTATTTCATCAAGTGTGATATTTCTGCTTTCTGAAATTTCTGCAACAATATTGTTCCAGATTGAGTTTACAAACACTTCAACTTGCTCTTTATTAGCATCACTCATTTTGGTTTCAATATAAGGTTCTACTGCCGATTTGTATGTCCCCACTTTTACAATTTGCATTTCTACACCTAATTTATCCAAAGCATTTTTTATAAACATAGTGTTGGAAGCGATTCCTTGAAACTCAATTATGCCTTTTGTGTTGATATATAATTCATCTGCCACAGATGCTAAATAGTAGTTTTTTTGACTATACGTGTCAGCATAAGCAACAATAAACTTCCCAGTCTCCTTAAAATCTACTAAAGCGTCTCTTAATTCTTTGAATGAAGCATAAGCACCGCTAAGAAGGCCGTTTTTTAAATAAATGCCTTTGATGTTATCGTTCTCTTTTGCTTTTTTAATGTTTGAAATTAAATCATCTAAGCCAATAGAAGTTACACTTTGCCCAAATGCATTAGAGAACAAGTCAGCAAAAGGATCTTCTTCCGATCGCTCTACCAATTGCCCTTTGAGTTCAAGTTCATACACAGAATTTGCTTGAATTTTTGTAGTTTTATCCGCACTACTTGCTGCTGCTCCAATAATACCAAATAGGATCATTAGTCCGATGAGGGAGGTTATGATTATCCCTACAATAGTAGCTAAGGTGAATTTAAAAAATTGTTTCATATTATTATTTACTTTTATTAGGCTCGAAAATTATATTAATTATTCATGTTTGATATTTAACCGTGATAGTTTTACAAAGTTACAAATTAATTTTGCAATTGTTTATTGAAACTTTATACAAAACTTATTAGCTTGTTATACAAACTCTGTTTGTCCATGCCTCCTGAATGTCGCCAAACTACTTGTCCATTTTTAAAAATAGCCAAGGTTGGCACAGCTCGTATTTGGTGTAATGCGGCTAAACTTTGATTTTTATCTACGTCGATCTTTAAAACACGTGCTCTACCTTGCACTTCTTTTGCTACTTCTTGAACAATTGGAGAAATAGCTCGGCATGGTGCACACCATGTGGCGTGAAAATCGACTAGTACAGGTAAACCAGAATTGATGATGTCATTGAATTTTTCCATTTTGTTAAGTTAAATTGTTGTGTGTAAATTAAATGATTACGAATAGTCAAAATTAAAATAAAAAAAAGACCCTTGCAAAACTGCAAAGGTCTTTTCAAATTTTTTATATCTGATTATTCAGCAGATGCAGGTTCTTCAGCTTCTGGTGCTTCTTCTTCACTAGCAGCCTCTTCTTCTGCTGCTGCAGCAGCTTTAATTTCAGCCTCTTTTGCAGCTAATTCTTCCGCTTTTTTATCAGCTAATGCTTTCTTGCGTTCGCTTAGTAAATCTTTTTCAGCTTGCAAACGAGCCTCTTCTTTAGCTTTCTTTTCAGCAGATATTTGCTCTTTTGATTTATTCAATTCGTTTTCTTTGTTGCTCTTCCAAGCTTCGAATCGTTTTTGTGCTTCAGCTTCATCAAAAGCACCTTTTTTAACTCCACCTAATAAGTGTTTCATCATCAGCACACCTTCTTTTGATAGAATGTTCTTTACAGTGTCAGTTGGTTGTGCGCCAACATTTAACCAATAAAGTGCACGATCAAAATCCAAAGATACACTTGAAGGGGTTGTGTTTGGGTTGTATGAACCTATGCGTTCAACTATGCGCCCATCACGTGGTGCGCGAACGTCAGCTATCACAATATGATAGAATGGACGAGCTTTGCGTCCGCGACGTTGTAATCTCATTTTTACAGCCATTTTCTCGAAATGTTTTTAAAATTAATAAAATGATTTGTTGCTTTTACTCGAAAAGCGGCCACAAAGGTACAACTTTATTTTTGTTTATAAAACAAATAAGAACAAAATCATGTAATGTTTAGCTAATTAGGGGGTAAAATGATCTATTCCGAAAGAACCCAAGCGTCTGAAAAGCTACTGTTGTTTTTTCTTAAATCTGACATATAGGCTATAGCTTGTTCTTGCGTTTCAAAAGAACTTATTGCAATGCGATAAGTTTTTACAGGCTCTAAAATATGTGCATCTGAGTAGCCCAATTTAATTAGATGTTTGCAAAAAGCTTCAGCTTCGGCTTCGGTACGCATTGCTGAAACCACAACATGATGATTTTTGGGTATAATGATAGGTT
This sequence comes from uncultured Paludibacter sp., assembly GCA_964346125.1. Lineage (GTDB taxonomy): Bacteria > Bacteroidota > Bacteroidia > Bacteroidales > Paludibacteraceae > UPXZ01. Next base: position 18,977 of record CAYFTO010000005.1, on the reverse strand, counting down.
CTACAATAGATTCTGGAATGTCACTAACTTGTTCGTCATGAGTTGTTTCCACCGCTTCGTTTGTTGAGGTATTGCTAGTACTTATATCATTTGAGTATTTATTGAGCCAACTGCCTGTTGGTGTAAAGCTACTCATATTGTTATAGGCATCACCAATTTTTGGCGCTGTAAAAAATAAGCCCACAGCTAATACAGCTACTGCTGCGTACTTCATCATTGACTTTGTAGTAGGAAGTGTTATTTTTATAACTTTTCGTTCACTTTCATTATCAATTGCTTGTAAGTTACGTGGGGCGTAGTGAAGTGTGCCCAATCCAAAGTTTGTGGGTATATGTAGGTTTTTGTCGGAAGGTAAAAAGATGATTTTACCAGCTTCATCTTGGTGCAGTTGACCTAAATAAGATATGTCGACTGTTTTACCATCTTCCAAATCTTGCAAAACCGTATCGGTGTAAGTTGCAATTTTAGCTGTAGCCTCGCGAAAGCTAATTCGTTCAGCTCGAGATACTTCAATAGCTAATAGCCCATCCGAAACTCTCATTAGGTGATTAAAACTAACGATGCTTTTTGGAGGGTTTATCTGGTCGTTCACTATAGTGGCTGCTTGCTTTTGTATCATAAAACCACCCAAATTAGGTATTATAACATAATCGTGACGACGAACTAATGTACCAATGTGATTAGCTATTGTATTCATTTGATATAATTTTTATTGTGAATTTATATCGCACAGATTTACCACAATACTTTAATAAATCTATAAGTACAAAATTAGCGATAGTTTTTTTGAAATGCAAAATTAAACAGTAGATAGTTATCAACTAAAAGTCAACAATTCTATCTTGGAGCTTTTTTATAAAGCAGAATAGCAATAGTTCCGAAGATTATATTGGGTATCCATACCGCAATCAATGTAGGCATCACATCATTTACGGCAAACGTTGTTGAAAGAGTAGTAAAAAGAACAAACAGAGCGCTTAAGCCAATACCTATTCCTAAGTTTTTACCCATTCCTCCACGCACTTTTCTTGATGATAGTGATACTCCTATTAAAGCCATTATTAAAACTGAAAGAGGGGTTGAAAATCTACGATAGTATTCATCCTCAAAAGCTTGGACGTTACCTACGCCCCGTTCTTTTTGCTTGCTAATTTGGTAGCGAAGCTCAGTTAAACTAAGTTCTGGTGCTTCTGTAGCCGTAATGTAAAATTCGCGAGGCTGAACTTTGATGATTGTGTCTAATTTATCTCCATAAGTTAAACTTTCATTCATACCATCAAAGGTACGAATCAAATAATCAGTCAGTTTCCAATTGTTAAGCGAATCGGGGTCCCACTTTATGGTTTCAGCAGTAAGTCGTGCAACCAAGGTTTTATCTTCAAATTTCTCAAGAGACATTCTGTAGCCTGTATTTGTTGCTATCTCGTATCGTTCAATGTAAAGTATTTTGCCTTTTTCAAGTTCCATTTGCACGTTGCGTGCATTGTGAGTTCTTTTTTGGGGTTTTACATAGGTGTGTTCAAATTCAAGGAGTTTACCTGTAGATGTTGGTATAACAAATGCTCCCAAAGCAAAGGCAAAGACCATAATAATCAATGCAGATATTAAATAAGGACGCATTAAACGCTGAAAGCTGACACCACTTGATAACAAAGCTATTATTTCAGTATTATTTGCCATTTTAGAAGTAAAAAATACTACAGCTAAAAAGGTAAATAGCGGTGTAAACATATTGGCGTAGAAGGGTACAAAGTTGACATAATAATCTAAAACAATGGCTCGTAATGGTGCATTGTTTTCGTAAAAATAGTCGCTTTTTTCTACCAAATCAAAGACAATACCTATGCTTAAGATCAAGATAATAGAGAAAATGAAAGTCCCTAAAAACTTCTTAATTATATAAATATCTATAAGTTTTAACCCTAATTTGTGACGCAACATACAGCTCAATTTTTACAGTTATTATTCAAATATGCTTACAACCTTTTTCCAAGATGATAAACCATCTCTTTTTTCCATGATGTAAAATCACCCATTTCGATGTGGTTTCGAGCTTCTTCAACCAACCAAAGGTAGAAAGCAAGGTTATGAATTGAAGCAATTTGCATTCCGAGCAATTCCTTAGCAACAAATAGATGTCGAAGATAGGCCTTTGAATGGATTTTATCGATTGAGGCTATGCCATATTCATCAATTACAGAAAAATCACTTTTCCATTTTTCATTTTTTATATTGATTATCCCTTGAGATGTAAAGAGCATACCGTTGCGACCGTTGCGCGTTGGCATTACGCAATCAAACATATCTACACCGCGCTCAATAGCTTCCAAAATATTGATAGGCGTACCTACTCCCATCAAGTAGCGTGGCTTGTCTTTGGGTAAAATTTCATTGACCACTTCAATCATTTCATACATCACTTCAGTGGGTTCGCCCACAGCTAAGCCACCAATGGCGTTGCCTTCACGCTCTTGTGATGCCACAAACTGTGCTGATTCTCGGCGCAATTCTGGAAATGAAGCTCCTTGCACAATTGGAAAGAATGTTTGAGAATAGCCGTATTTGGCTTCGGTGTTGTCAAAATGCTTTATACCACGTTCCAACCAACGATGGGTTAAGCCTAAAGATTTTTTTGCATAATTGTAGTCAGAATCTCCGGGTGGACATTCATCCAATGCCATGATTATATCGGCACCAATGCTGCGCTGAATATCAACTACACCTTCTGGTGTAAAAAGATGTTTGCTTCCATCGATATGCGAACGGAATGTAACACCTTGCTCTTCTAATTTTCGATTAGCAGATAAAGAAAATACCTGAAAGCCACCACTGTCTGTTAAAATTGGTCTGTCCCAACTATTAAATTTATGTAGTCCACCTGCTTTTTCAATTACATCTATCCCAGGACGTAAATATAAGTGGTAGGTATTGCCTAATATTATTTGTGCTTTTACATCTTCTCGTAACTCATCAAAATGCACAGCTTTAACGCTACCCACAGTACCCACAGGCATAAAAATAGGTGTTTTTATTTCACCATGATCAGTTTGTATTACTCCTGTTCGTGCGTTGGAGTTAGAGTCTATGTGTTCAACCTTAAAATTCATCCTTCAGTTTTTAATCTTATTTATAACGCTATTTGATAAAGCTACTAATGTACATTCTTTTGACAAATAATTTACAAAAATATAAAACAATCATGTATTACTCTCTTATTTTTAATAATTCTTAGATAAACCAAGAATTATAACTGTTTTTAAAAACAAAAGAGAAACCTTAATTTTAGGGTTTCTCTTTTGTAAAATAAATATTAAAGCATTATTCAGGCATCATTACAACTTCTATAACGTTTCCTTGCTCTACAATTTTTTTCAAGGTCTCTTGAATTGATTCAGCGCTTAATGCTTTTACTGCATTTTCAAACTCTTTGTAGCGGTTAATTCCATCTCTATAGTAGGTAGAAAGTGTACCCATCCACCATCCGTTTTGCTCAACATCTTGACTGTATTGCTTTAATAAGTTTTCTTTAACTTTCTGCAAGTCGTCGGCAAGTGGGCCATTGTCAACAATTTCTTGTACTTCTTGGTGGATAATCTCCATTAAACGCTCTTGTTTTTCTGGGTCAGTATCAAATTGCATCAGTAAAGTAGCTTGTTCAGTTGGTGTGTCGCTTAGTGAACCACGAACTCCAACGCCGTATGAGCCACCTTCTTTTTCACGAATGCTTTCCAAATAACGAATATTCAAAATGCTTCCTATTGTCGAAACATTGATTGAGTTTGTTAAGTTGTAAGGCATATCAGCTGTGTATTGAATGCGATTTGATGCTTTCTTAGTTTCCATTTCACGTGTAAAATAGTTGTTGATAACACCTTTGGGAGTCGCATTGTAAACATCATCCCATTTCTCTTTCTTTCCTTTTTTGGTTTTTAATCCACCTAAGTATGTTGCTAAAAGATTTTGTGTCTCTTTATCGTATGGGTCGATATTACCAACAAATAAGAAAGTAAAATCAGCAGGATTTGCAAAGCGTTGTTTGTAAATTTCAATGGCTTTATCTTGATCAATTTTATCCACTAATTCCAAATTTTCCATTATAATACGTGGATCATGTGAAGATAAGGTCATGTTTACACTATCACTAAATGTTTTGTCTGGATTTTTATCAACATTAGCCAAAGCTGTTCTAAACATGGTTTGCAATGCATTGAAAGCATCATCATCTTTTCGAGCTTGCGTAAAATACAGGTAAGTAAGCTGAAGCATTGTTTCAAAATCAGCTACGGATGAACCTCCACTCATACCTTCGCCGTAACGACTGATAGAAGGGCGCACAGAAGCAATTTTGCCTGTTAATATTTTTGATAATTCAGTTGCATTAAAATCGCCGATACCGTTAGCGCTAACGATTGTAGTAGCTAATTCAGCCGAAGGTAGATCTGCAATATTCTTGATTTTAGATACACCACCATCGCTATAAGCGGCCATTGATATTTCGTCTTTTTTGAATGTAGTTGGCTTGAAAATCATTTTAATACCATTTTTCAAAGTCATTTCAACTGTTTCCAGTGCAGGATTTTCTACAATCTTTTTGATTTTGCCTTTCTTTGGTGCTTTAGCCATCAACGGACGTATTTCACCTTCTTCTTCATTCGCCTCGATAGCAATTGTCTTAGAGTTTTCTAAAGCTGCTAAAAGTTGCTCTTCCGTAGGTACAATCACGGTTTCTTTGATAGGTGCATTAACGGTTATAATCACATTTTCATTCGTAATTAATGTTGCAACAGCTTGATTTATGGCAGCTACATTGAGTTGTGGCAATATCATCTTTGCAATATCGTATTCCATTTCAATGCCGGGTGCAGGCTCATTGTCTAAATAGTGACGGATGTATTCATTGGCAAGCGCCTGACTTTTTTGAGTTTCACGCTCGTTGTATGCTTTTTCATATCCTTTTAGCATGTTAGTTTTTGCTCTATCCAACTCGGATTCTGTTACTCCGTAGCGTTTAAGTTTTTCCAACTCATATAATAAAGCTTCAAATCCCTCTATCTCTTGCCCTTCTTTTGGAACAACAACATTGATGTAAGCATCTTTTGTTTTCACAATTCCGCCATAGAATGTATAAGCTGCTACAAATGGAGCATTTGCTTTGGATGAGATATCAGTAAAACGCTCATTCGTCACTGCGTTGATTAAATTGATGATCATATTAGATGACAATCCAATCATTGATTCCGCAAGTTCTTTTGGCATTTTATCTTTTTTGAAATCAATACGTAAACTGGTTTGAGCAGCTTCTTTGTCTGTTACTATAGCAACAATTGGTTCAACGTTGTCTTCAATATAATATAAAGGACGCTCGCCGAAATTATCTTTTCGAGGAATGTCAGCAAACATCTCTTTCAATTTGTTTTCGGTGTATTCTACATCAATATCACCTACAATAACAATAGCTTGTTGATCAGGACGGTACCATTTTTGGTAATAAGCCTTAAGTGCATCATACTCAAAATTGTTGATAATTGCAGTATCGCCAATTACATCACGCTTAGCATATTGGCTGCCAGGATAACGCAATTCGGCAGATCTGCGGAACATACGACGTTGAGCGGTATTTCCCGTACGCCACTCTTCACGAATTACGCCACGTTCATCGTCAATTTCTTGATGATCAAGCGTCAGGAAGCTTGACCAATCGTGTAGCACAAGCATCGCGCTGTCCAATAGGCTCTGTCTTGCAGTTGGCACATTTGATAAGCGATAAACTGTTTCGTCTAAAGAAGTATAGGCATTTATATCATAGCCAAATTTCACTCCTTGTTGTTCAAAATAATCAATGATAGTTTTACCTGGAAAGTTTTTTGTTCCGTTAAATGCCATATGCTCCAAGAAATGAGCCAAACCATTCTGATGGTCTTCTTCGAGAATAGCGCCTACGTTTTGAGCTATATGAAACTCGGCTCTGTTTTTTGGTTCTTCGTTATGACGAATATAATACGTCAACCCGTTGTCAAGCTTTCCATAGCGAACTTTTGGGTCAAGCGGAAGTGCTTGCATTTGTTGAGCTGTAATGTTTCCAGCAAAAGCAAACAGCAAAAGAACGAATAAAGATTTGATTTTTAACATGTTGTGTTTTATCTGTTTTATTTAGTGAATATATTTATGTTTAATATAACTAATACAAAGGAACTTAAAAATATAGAAATATGCAATAATATATATGCCAATCTTATTTTTTTATAAAAAATAACCTTGAGAAATAATCAGAGCTATTAGAAATATCAAAAAGTCTCTACAGTTCAAATAAATTACAGAAGATTTACTAATGATTTTTTCTTCATTTGACTATAGTTTTATTTTACTTGGAGTAAAGATATATAGAGAATTTGAAATAAAATTACCTAGAGTTTATAAAAATGAGATTATTTCTGAAATTATTTAATTGCTAAGTGTTTGTATTTGTGTCAAATACAAATCTGTGATTTGATAGTTGATCATTAGGAAGAAAAAAGATATTTATATCGATATAGCGCATTGTGTTTGACAATTTGAATATCAAATAAAATAGAAAAAGATAAATATTTTGATATTTCTGTAAACAATTTTCAAACTTCCACGTTATATGTGTAGAATGATGCAACAACTATAGTCATTATATGACAGCAACTTCAGCTATGAAGATTGTGGTAGTTGATTGCCTACAAGTAAATTTTAAGTGTGTGTGAATGAATTAAAAACGGGTCGATGAGAATCGCTCCGTTTTTGTTTTATTATAAAGCAAAAAAAAATGGATAGAAAATAAATTATTCCTATCCATTTTGTAAAAAGCTTAGCTTTTCTTTTCTAGATAAATTACTTGTAGTCTTTTAGTTGTGCTTGCAATCTTTTTCGAGCTAAGAAGATTCTACTCTTAACAGTACCTATGGGCAAATTCATCTCGTTGGCTATTTCTTCATATTTGAAACCTTGAATATGCATTGAAAACGGAATGCGATATTCATCAGCGAATGAATCGATAGTCTTATTAATTTCACCAAAGGCATAAGCACCTTCTGGTGTTTCAAAACCAGAATTTTGAGGTAAATTTAAATGATGTGAATCTTCTGTATGGTCAAATACAGTTCGGTTTCTGATAAGTTTACGATAATTATTAATAAAAATATTTTTCATTATCGTTAAAACCCATCCCTTAAAGTTGATGTTATCAGTAAACTTTTCCTGATTATCCAAAACCTTTAAGGTAGTTTCCTGAAGTAAATCTTCTGCATCATCACGATCAAGTGTTAATGAAAAAGCAAAGTTTCTCATATTGCTTTGAAGCGCCACTAACTCCTTTTCAAATTGTTTTTCTTTCATTTTAGTTTTTGTTTTGCGTGTGAAATACAACCAAAATGAATCCATTGAAAATTAGATACCTAAGTTTTTAAAACTTAAGTATCGAACGTGACTGTCAGTTATTTATACTGAATAAGTACTTTACAAAGAACTCATTGAAAATAATTTTTATTTTCGCTACAAATATACATATTTATTTCTCAAAATCCTAATGTTTGTGTGTAAATCTTCAAATAAAAGACAAATTTCTCCTTTTTTATTGAAATATCTCTGTTATAGCTGTTCTAAAATGTTTTAATAAGTGGAAAAATATTTGTAATTTTGCAGGCAAAATGAAATTATAAAGTATTATCATAAGAATTATGCAAAGAACAAAAATAGTAGATGCATTAAAAATAACAGACTTTGGTGCAGAAATTAACGTAAGGGGCTGGGTACGAACCCGCCGTGGGAATAAAAATGTTAGTTTTATAGCATTAAATGATGGTTCAACAATTCATAATATTCAGATAGTTGTTGATTTGGCTAATTTTGATGCAGAGCAATTAAAACTCATCACTACCGGGTCTAGCATTAGTGCTACAGGTGTTCTAGTCGAATCACAAGGTGCTGGACAAAAGGTGGAAATGCAGGCAAAAAATATCCATGTTTATGGTACGGCAGATGAAACTTATCCACTCCAGAAAAAAGGACACTCAATGGAGTTTTTACGTGAAATAGCTTATCTGCGTCCACGCACGAATACTTTTGGAGCTGTGTATCGTATTCGTCACCATATGTCGATGGCAATTCATCAGTTTTTTCATAATCGTGGTTTCTATTATGTGCATACGCCAATTATAACTGGTTCGGATGCTGAAGGGGCAGGGCAAATGTTTACTGTTACTAGTTTAGATTTGAATAATTTACCAAAAAACGAAGAAAATAAAGTAGATTTTTCTGAAGACTTTTTTGGCAAACATACAAATCTAACTGTTTCGGGGCAATTAGAAGGAGAGTTGGCTGCTTTGGCTTTAGGGCAAATATACACCTTTGGACCTACTTTTCGTGCAGAAAACTCAAATACTCAACGCCACTTAGCAGAGTTCTGGATGATTGAACCGGAGGTTGCTTTTTATGAAATAGGGGATAATATGGATTTAGCCGAAGATTTCATAAAATACTGTGTGCAGTGGGCGCTTGATAACTGCATGGATGATTTGTTATTCTTGCAGAGTGCTTTTGATAAAGAGCTAATAGAGCGTTTGAAATTTGTAGTTGATAATAGATTTATACGTTTAACGTATACAGAAGGAATAAAAATATTGGAAAAAGCTATTGAAAATGGTGAGAAATTCGAGTTTCGCGTAGGTTGGGGTGTCGATTTGCACTCTGAGCACGAGCGTTATTTAGTTGAAAAGCATTTCAAAACTCCTGTTATTCTTACTGATTATCCTCAAGAAATTAAAGCATTCTATATGAAGCTTAATGAAGATGGTAAAACAGTGCGTGCTATGGACGTGCTTTTCCCAAAAATTGGTGAAATTATAGGTGGGTCTGAACGTGAAGAAAATTATGAAAAATTGAAGGAGCGAGCGGCTGCAATGGGTGTGCCAGAAAAGGATATATGGTGGTATTTAGACACTCGCCGTTATGGAACTGTTCCACATTCTGGTTTTGGACTTGGCTTTGAGCGTTTATTATTATTCGTTACAGGATTGAATAATATCCGTGATGTTATTCCATTCCCACGTACGCCTAATACTGCTGATTTCTAAGCAAATTATAAGAAGAAAAGACTTGAAAAATAAAAAAAGGATTACTATTTATGTAGTAATTCTTTTTTTTTAATATTTATTGCAAATCCAGTTAAAAGTTTATTATCTTTGTAATAAAATATGACAACATGAAACACACATAACAACAAGTAGTCAACTAATTTCTAAAAACACAAAAAAATACAACTATAATTTAATATTGCTATTTACTATTGAGAATTCTTTGTGAATTCGACACTAGGCAAATAGTGTTTCGAACATCTCGTGTTTAGTTTTGTTATAATAAATTCATTCACTAAAGTAATAATCAGATTACCAAAATATAAAGTTTTATGGATAGCATTAAAGTAAAAGAAGTTGATAATGTAGTTGTAATATTTGCTGGAGATTCTGGCGATGGTATGCAACTAACAGGAACTCTATTTTCAAATATATCAGCTGTAATGGGTAATGAGATATCAACTTATCCCGATTATCCATCTGAGATTCGTGCACCACAGGGTACTCTAAGCGGGGTGTCTGGCTATCAGGTTCATCTTGGTTCAGGTCATGTTTACACCCCGGGTGATGAAGCAGATGTTTTAGTTGTGATGAATCCTGCTGCATTGAAAATGAAGTATAAAGATGTCAAAAAAACAGGCGTAATTATATATGATGAAGATAGTTTTTTAGAAAATGATATTAAAAAAGCAGGCTTTGTCACTGATAACCCTTTTACAGAGTTGTCAATTCCAGAAACTATTACGTTGTTGCCAACACAGCTTACCACGCTAACACAGGCAAGTTTAGAAGATACTGATATAGCAAAAAAAGATATACTGAGAAGCAAAAATATGTTTGCTCTTGGTGTAGTTTGTTGGCTATTTAATAGGCCTATGGATAAGGCTGAAGAGTTTTTAAATGATAAATTTAAGAAAAGTCCCAGTGTTTTAGCAGCTAATATAAAGGTCTTGAATGATGGGTTCAATTATGGGCACAATACACACTTGTCGGTGCCTACCTATATCATTGAAAAGTCACATTATGTCAAAAAAGGTAAATATACTAGCGTGTCCGGAAATGAGGCTACAGCATATGGCTTGATTGCAGCTGCTGAAAAAGCAAAATTAGAGCTATTTTTAGGATCTTACCCCATAACGCCAGCATCTGACATAATGCACACTCTGTCACTACGTCGTGATTTGGGAGTAAAAGTAGTGCAAGCTGAAGATGAGATAGCTGGTATAGCTACGGCACTTGGTGCGAGCTTTGCGGGGAGTTTGGCTGCCACCACAACATCTGGACCTGGTTTAGCTCTCAAGTCAGAAGCAATTGGACTAGCCGTTATGGCAGAACTACCCATCGTTATAGTAGATGTTCAACGTGGAGGACCCTCCACAGGTTTGCCAACAAGAACAGAGCAAACCGACCTATTGCAGGCATTGTATGGCAGAAACGGTGAAAGTCCAGTTGTTGTTATCGCACCAGGAACTCCTGATGACTGTTTTGATTATACTTACTCAGCTGCTAAAATAGCTTTAGAGCACTCTACGCCTGTAATATTACTAACGGATAGTTTTCTTGCAAACGGAACTTCACTTTGGAAGCTACCTAAGTTGGCAGATATGCCTAGCATTAAGCCAAACTATGTACCAAGTGGCTACGAAAACTTTAATGCTACTTCACGAGATGAGCATAGCTTAGCTCGATACTGGGCGATTCCTGGAGATGAAGATACACCCTATCGCAACGGTGGACTCGAGAAAGATTATGACAAAGGTGGTATTAGTATGGATCCGTTAAATCATCAGAAAATGGTAAACACCCGTGCTGCAAAAGTAGAATATGTTGCTAATTCAATACCAGAGTTAGAGGTTTATGGAGATAAGGATGCAGATGTTTTAGTAGTAGGCTGGGGAAGTACTCGCGGACATTTGGTATCTGCGGTTGACGCCATAATCAAGAAAGGTAACAAAGTTGCATTGGCGCACTTCAATTACATAAACCCTATGCCTAAAAACACTGAAGAGCTGTTGAGTAAATTCAATAAAATAATTGTTTGTGAATTAAACTCAGGGCAGTTTGTGTCTCATTTGAGAAATAAATTTCCTGAAAACAACTATTATCAATTCAATAAAGTACAAGGAAGACCATTTGTTACTTCAGAGCTAGAAGAAGCCGTTGAAAATATTTTAAATAAGTAGGATTATGGAAGCTACAAAAGAAATAAATAAAGATATAAAACAGTATACAGCCAAAGATTTTAAAAGTGATCAACAAATACGTTGGTGCCCAGGATGTGGGGATTATGCCATTATTAATAGTTTGCATAAGGCAATGGCTGAATTAGAAGTGCCACCTCATGAGATTGCTGTTATTTCGGGTATTGGTTGTTCGTCGCGACTACCTTACTATATGAGTAGTTATGGTTTTCACTCAATTCATGGACGCGGGGCTGCAATAGCAACTGGAGTTAAAGTGGCTAATCCTGAATTGACTGTATGGCAGATCACAGGAGATGGAGACTGTTTAGCAATTGGTGGAAATCACTTTATACATAGTGTTAGACGTAATATTGATATCAATGTATTGCTTTTTAATAATCAAATTTATGGTTTAACGAAAGGTCAATACTCCCCAACTACACCTAAAGGCTTCAAGAGTAAATCATCACCATTTGGTACGATAGAGGAGCCATTCCGTCCTGCGGAGCTCACATTTGGTGCAAGAGGTACTTTCTTCGGACGACTTTTTGATATAGATTTACAGAATGCAAAAGATGTAATGGTTGAGGCAGCAAATCACCAAGGAACTTCTGTTGTAGAGTGCTTGGTTAATTGTGTGATTTTTAACGATGGAGCACACGGCTGGCTTGCTGATAGAAAAACTCGACCAGATAAAATGATCTTTTTGGAGCATGGTAAACCAATGATTTTTGGTGCAGAAAAAAATAAAGGATTAATATATAGATTTGGTAAGTTAGAGGTTGTAACCATAGGTGAAAATGGAATTACAGAAGAAGATATTTTAGTGCATGATGCCAAAACTGAGAATCCTACATTGCACTGGGAATTAGCCATGATGCAAGCTCCTGATATGCCAATTGCATTGGGTGTGATTAGAAGTGTTGAAGCTGAAACATATAATGATGCAATGGACCGAGTTAATCAGACTGTAAAAGAGACGGCTACAATACATTCGTTTGATGATCTGATTGATTCATTAGAGCAGTGGGAAATGTAAACAAGGATAATTAGATTGTAAAAAACACTCAAATATAAGTTCTTATTTGAGTGTTTTTTTATCTCATTAAAAGTTTAGGATAAATTATTATAAAAATAAGATTATCTTTGCTTTAATAAAGCCTTATTCCATTAATTTAATTGAAATACAAAAATGAAACAAACCATCAACTCGAGACTTGCACTTTTCTTTTTTTTATATTTCTTATCATTTGTTTTTGTTTTTGGACAAGATAAAACTCAGATTTTTTCGATTGATTTGAAAAAAAATGTGAGTAGCAGTACTTGGCTATATATTCAAAAGGGATTTGAAGAGGCTAAAAAAATTGAAGCAGAATCGATTATTATAGAGATGAATACCTATGGTGGTGAGGTTAGTTTTGCCGATTCAATTCGGACAAAAATATTAAATAGCGATATTCCTGTAGTTGTTTTCATCGATAATAATGCTGCATCAGCTGGTGCATTAATTTCGATTGCATGTGATAAGATATATATGCGACGTGGTGCCACAATTGGAGCCGCAACAGTAGTTGATATGTCAGGACAAAAAATGCCTGATAAATATCAATCATATATGCGAGCTACCATGCGTGCTACGGCTGAAGCAAAGGGAAAGGTAGCAATAATCAATGGTACTGATACGACATACCGTTGGAAAAGAGACCCTCTAATTGCTGAAGCGATGGTAGATGAGCGAACAGTAGTAGAAAATGTAAAAGATACGGGAAAGATATTAACATTCACAACTGAAGAGGCTATCAAATATCATTATTGTGATGGAACAGCCGAGCATATACGAGAAGTAATTAAGAAAGAAATAGGTGATCAGCCCTATGATCTTGTGAAATTTCAACCGACAACTTGGGACAATATTAAGGGCTTTGTTATGAGTCCCATTTTTCAAAGTATTTTGATTATGTTGATTATTGGCGGGATCTATTTTGAATTGCAAACTCCAGGGGTTGGTTTCCCATTAGTGGTTGCAATTACAGCTGCTGTTCTGTACTTTGCACCTCTATATATAGATGGTTTGGCTGAGCACTGGGAGATTTTGCTCTTTTTTATAGGAGTGGTTTTAATTCTGATAGAGATTTTTGCAATTCCAGGTTTTGGCTTTTTGGGTGCTACGGGTATTGTCTTGGTTGTTCTTGGTTTAGGTTTAAGTTTGGTAGATAACTTTCGATTTGACTTTAAGCATGTTTATGCTGCAGATGCAGGTAAGGCAATTCTTACAGTTTCTGGTGGTTTGTTGCTTGGCTTTGCTGTAGTTATTTACTTAACTTCCAAAATTGGAACGAAGGGAATGTTTAAACGTGTAGCTCTTGACGCTACATTAGAAACAAAAGAGGGTTACATTGGTGTACCTATCGAAGAGGCTAAAGTAATAGGCGAAGAAGGTATTGCAACAACAGATTTGCGTCCTTCGGGGAAAGTGAAAATAGATAAAAAAACTTACGACGCTATTTCTCAGAATAATGATTTTATCGAAAAAGGGAATAGTGTAAAGGTTGTACGCTATGAGGCTGGACAGGTATATGTTGAGAAAATATAAAAAAATAGGTGGCGCGAGCCACCTATTTTAATTTATTAAAGTATAATGTTCTGTACTTTATTCTTGAATTTCTGGCTTTAAGACTTTAGCAGAAATATTGTCCTTCTCTTCGTTCAGGTCCATCAAGATAGTGTCACCCTCTACAGCTTCATTTGATAATACTATATCTGCTAAAGCATCTTCGAGATAGCGCTGAATAGCGCGCTTTAGTGGACGAGCACCAAACTGTACATCATAGCCTCGCTCAGCAATTAAATCTTTTGCTTCGTTCGTAAGTTCCATTTTTAAGCCTAAGTCGGTCACTCGTTTAAATAGACCTACCAATTCAAGATCGATGATTTTTTTCAGATGCTCTTTTGTCAATTGATCGAACATAATGATATCATCTACACGGTTAAGAAACTCAGGTGAGAAAGTACGATTAAGTGCTTTTTGAATAACACTTCTTGAGTGTTCAAGATCAACAGCACCATCTTGCTCAATGCTAAATCCTACCCCTTTACCAAAGTCTTTTAGTTGACGAGTACCTACGTTAGAAGTCATAATGATGATTGTGTTTTTGAAATCAACGCGTCTTCCCATGCTGTCCGTTAAGCGTCCCTCGTCCATTACTTGAAGTAAGATATTAAACACATCGGGGTGTGCTTTTTCAATCTCATCAAGTAGCACAATAGAGTAGGGCTTGCGGCGTACACGCTCTGTTAATTGACCACCCTCTTCGTAACCTACGTATCCGGGAGGTGCACCAACCAAGCGAGAAACTGTAAACTTCTCCATAAACTCGCTCATATCGATACGTATCAATGAGTCTGTGCCATCAAACATAAATTCAGAAAGAATTTTTGCAAGGTGAGTTTTTCCAACACCTGTTGGTCCTAAAAACATAAAAGTACCAATTGGCTTGTTTGGATCTTTCAAACCAATGCGGTTTCTCTGAATTGCTTTCGTAATTTTTACTACCGCGTCATCTTGTCCGATAACTTTAGTACCCAATACTTCTGCCATTTGACGCAATTTCAAGCCTTCAGCTTGTGCAATACGTTGCACAGGGATACCCGACATCATCGCAACAACTTCTGCTACTTTTTCCTCATCCACTATCTCAGGATTCTCCATCGACTCTTTTTCCCAGCGTTTAATGGCATCTTCTAACTGATATTGAGTTTGCTTCTCTTTATCGCGAATAGGAACAGCTTCTTCATATTTCTGTTCAGCGATTACACGGTTTTTCTCAGCTTTCAACTCCGCTAAAAGTTGTTCTAATTTTTCAATCTCTTTGGGTACATTTACTGTAGCAATATGCACACGTGATCCGGCTTCATCCAATGCATCAATAGCTTTGTCAGGAAAACTCCGATCTGTGATATATCTGTCAGTAAGTTTTACACACGCCTTTATTGCTTCAGGTGTATATTTCACATTGTGATGATATTCGTATCTATCTTGGATGTTTTGGAGAATCAATAAAGTCTCTTCTGGTGTAGTTGGGTCAACAATTACCTTTTGAAAACGTCGTTCTAATGCTCCATCCTTTTCTATACTCTTGCGATATTCATCCATCGTCGTAGAGCCTACGCATTGGATTTCTCCACGAGCTAAAGCTGGTTTTAGCATATTTGCAGCATCCAATGAGCCAGGAGAACCGCCAGCACCTACGATAGTATGGATTTCATCGATAAATAGAATGATGTTAGGGTTCTTTTGAAGTTCATTCAAAATCGCTTTTATGCGTTCTTCAAACTGACCTCTATATTTAGTCCCAGCAACTATGGAAGCCATATCTAATGAAACTACGCGCTTATCGAAAAGAACACGAGATACTTTACGTTCAACAATACGCATAGCCAAACCCTCTACAATAGCGGTTTTTCCAACTCCTGGATCGCCAATCAATACAGGATTGTTCTTTTTCCTTCGGCTCAGAATTTGAGCAATTCGCTCAATTTCTCTTTCACGTCCAACTATAGGATCTAATCGATTTTCAATAGCTGCTTTGGTAATATCTGTTCCAAAAGTGTCGAGTGCAGGAGTGTCACTTTTTTTAGGGGCTCCTTGCTGACTTCTTCTTTTTGACGCACCAGGTAGTTCTTCATCCTCATCTTCATCAGCTGAAAAAACATTTTCTACGCTTGGTTCTCCTTTTGTGTGTTTTATAAAGCTATCGTAAGAAAGACCTAAGTCCGTTAAAACATCGACTGCCAAATTGTTTTTCTCCTTTAGTATAGCTAAAATTAGATGTTCAATTTCTGCTTCATCAGATAACGCAGCCATTGCTTCCAACTCCATGATTTTTTTAATTCTTGAAGTGCTCTTTAATATGAACAATTCTTCACCACTTGGCTCTTTATCTGTTTTCACCATCGCTTCAATGCGTTGTTTTACTATATCTACGTCCACATTCAACTCTTGAAATAATGCTAACAAGTAGTCATCAGATAGGCGAAGTATAGCCAATAGCAAATGCTCAGGCCCCACATAGTCGTTTCCTAAGCGCTCTGCTTCTTGCACACTGTATGCAAAGACATTGTTTATTTGTTCTGAATATTTCACTGCCATAATATTTTCTTTGTTATACGACTTACAAATATAATCAATAAGTCTGTTAATCATAATCAAATTGGCAAAAACAATACCGAATTATATATTGTTTTGTATTTTTTCAATTTTAGACATAGTTTCAGTTTGTGTGAGTTAACTTTGTCATTTTGTCTTATAAATATTGTAGCCTCTTTTTAAATATTAAGAAAGCGACTCTAAATCCTGTTTTTAGATAAGATTAATTGTGTTATTTCAAAAATAGTCGTATATTTGCAAGCTAAATTCGCAATGGGGTTAGTAGAACAAGTAATTTGCATCAAGTAAATTCACCTCACCGATTAATTTTAATGTATATATATAATGTACGCAATTGTAGAAATTTTAGGTCAACAGTTTAAAGTTGAACAAGGTAAAAAATTTTATGTACACAGAATGAATGAGTCTGAGACAGGTTCAACTGTGGAATTTGACAAAGTGTTGTTGGTTGACAACGAAGGAGTTGTATCAGTAGGAGCGCCTACAGTAGATGGTGCAAAAGTAGTATGTGAGGTTGTTTCACATGTAAGAGGTGATAAAGTGATTGTTTTTCATAAAAAACGTCGCAAAGGATATCGTAAACGCAACGGTCATCGCCAAGATTTCACCGAATTAACAGTAAAAGAAATTGTATTATAAACCCGATTAAAAATTTAGAATAAAATGGCACATAAGAAAGGTCAAGGAAGTTCACGTAACGGTCGTGAATCGGAAAGCAAACGACTTGGAGTAAAAATATATGGTGGTCAAATTGCCAAAGCGGGTAACATCATTGTTCGTCAACGCGGTACCCAGCACTATCCAGGTGATAACATGGGAATAGGGAAAGACCATACGTTGTTTGCATTGGTTGATGGAACTGTACAGTTCAGAAAAAAGAAAAATAATCGTTCATATGTTTCTATTGTTCCAGCAGAAGCAAACTAAGAAAACGATTTCAAGTTATTTATAAAAATCTCTCTTCAGACAAAATGTCTTTCGAGAGATTTTTTGTTTTAAAACAGTTGGATGTAGGGGATGAAATAAAAATATACTTCTTGTTTTCCATTTTTTTCGATATACATAGTTTAGCACACAGATGTTTGGCGAGGGTAGGGATAGATTGTTGATTTTGGGCCCCCCGATTATTGATTGTCAAGCTAAGATTTTTATTGCGATGTAGGTGGTGATAGCCTAAGTATGAGTAAGATCTATAAGTGCTAGGCATAGTGTGGCGTGAAACTCCAATTATAAGACAAGTCATTAGTGAAATATCAAAGTAGAACCCATTTTGGGTTCCTATTGGGTAGAGATTGCTTTCCGTAAGCTGCGGCTACGCCTTGCAAATGGTTAATCAAATTCAACCCCATTCGGGGTTCAGGTGATTTAATGGATAATAAAAGCAAAGTAATTTAATTACTTTGCTTTTCGTTTATTCAATATATATTTTATAATTAAATAGGCAATTATTAAGAATACAGCTACAGCTATAATGTATCCGATTTCTTTGCTGTATTTATTAATTAAGTCTGACTGACCGTGTAGGAAGTAGCCCAAAAGTGCTAAAATAGCACTCCAAATACCAGCGCCTAATGCTGTGAAGCCTATAAAACTCAATAAATTCATTCGTGCCAAGCCAGCCGGTATTGAAATTAATTGACGTACGGCTGGTATCAATCGTCCTACCAAGGTAGAGACTTTGCCATGTTTGTTGAAGTACGCCTCGGCTTGTTCAATCTTTTCGCTGCTTAATAAAAAAAGTCGCCCAATTTTACTATCGGCAAATTTGTAAACGATAGGTCGCCCCAGCCACATGGCTAAAAAATAATTAATTAATGCGCCAACAATTGCTCCTAAAGTGCCAAATAGTACGATAAGGAAAATATTTAAATTGCTTTCGGGTTTACTGGCTACATAAGCAGCTGGTGGTATCACTATTTCCGATGGGAGGGGAATGAACGAACTCTCAACAACCATCAATCCAAAAACGCTACCGTATCCCATGTGATTGTCATACCACTTTTCAACTTGCTGTGTCCAAGTTAACTTTGGGGCTTCAGTGGCAATGGCTTCTTGAGAGAAAGCATTGCTTGATGATAAAACAAGAATTATACTAATTAAGAGGAATAGTAATTTTGATTTTTTTATATTCATTTTTTAGAATTATAAAATGTAATTTATTTAGAGTGCAAAATTAACACTTATATTCTGTGATTGAAAATTTTATTTTCATATGCATTAATTTAAAACTTAAGTTTTATTGTTTTCCTTAAAGTTATCATTTTCAGATTCAAATCACGCATAAGCTAAGTCGAGGTATTTTCCTTTCTTAGAATATATTTACAGGAATTTTATTCTTGCTAAAATATAAAGGATAAACTACAAATAAATAAGAATAGTTCAAGAGGTGTAAATTAAAAAAAAGAAGAAATTTATTGTCCATTATAACATCTCTTCCTAAGTTTTCAAAGTTTGATTAACTTTGTAGGTTCAAGAATTGTTTATTGAAGAAAAGGAGAATTATGTCAAAAAAGGGGAATATCTATATAAAAG
>CAYFTO010000004.1:38095-48523 GCA_964346125.1 uncultured Paludibacter sp. | reverse complement strand
CTATGAGCATTGTCTCTACCTGCAACAAACTCCTTTCGCTTTCCTTCAAAAATTTCGTATTCGCAATAAAGACAGTCTAAAGCACCATTTAATAGTTCTACTTTTTGTGAGGGTCGTAAAGCTATTCTTTTAAGGGCATCATCGTTTGAGCTTATTACCCAAGCTCTGTTCCCTGTCATTTTATGTTTTATAAAAGTTCCAAGATCGCCATAAAGAGCAAAGATATCATTTGACATTATTCGCTCACCGTATGGAGGGTTACAAATCATTATACATTCATCTGTTTTTGGCTCCAAATTTTGAATAGCTACAGTCTCAATCTCAATATATTTCGATAAACCTGCACTTTTTACATTCTGCAATGCTTTAGCAACGGCTTTTGGTGAAATATCTGAACCATATATTTTATATTCAAATTTTCGCTCATTACTATCATCATTATAAAGCATTTGAAACAGATCATCATCGTAATCACTCCATTTTTCAAAAGCAAAAGAGTTTTTAAAAATACCCGGCGGTATATTCAATGCAATTAATGCAGCTTCAATCAATAAAGTACCTGACCCACACATTGGATCAACAAAATCTGATTGTCCGCGCCAATTACTAAGCAAAATCATCCCTGCAGCCAGTGCTTCATTCAAAGGGGCTTCTGTTTCTTCTGCTCTGTAACCGCGTTTATGAAGCGACTCACCTGAACTATCCAGCGATATTGTTACTACATCATTAGCTATGTGGATATTGAAATAGAATTGCGGATTTGAAACACTTACATTAGGGCGTTTATTCTCTTTTTCCATAAAATAATCCACAATCGCATCCTTCATTCTATACGTAATGAACCTAGAGTTTGAGAAATTTTCAGAAAACACCGTGGATGAAATAGAGAAAGTAGAGTTACTGGACATAAAATTGCTCCACTCTATACTTTTAATCTTGTCATAAATTTCATCCGTTGTTTTAGCTCTAAACTTTTCGATTGGAACTAAAACACGAGATGCCGTACGAAGATGCAAGTTTGCCTTATACATCAGCGCTTTATCGCCTTTAAAGGATACAGCTCGACGCTCTATTTGTATCTCATTGGCACCTAAGCCTATTAATTCTTCTGCTAAAACAGGCTCAAGGCCTTTGAAAGTCTTAGCAATCATTAAAAACTCTCCACTTGTTGCTATCATTATTTTTATTTTTTTGGATTTTTATTTTTTCTGATGGATTTTTTCACCTGCTGAAACATCATAATCTACCCAGAGATTCCCCCCTATTATTGCTCCATCTCCAATTCGGATATTACCCAATAATGTGGTATTTGAATATAGTACAACTCCATTTCCTATTTTAGGATGACGATCAATTCCCTTAATTGGATTGCCATTATCATCCAAGGGAAAACTCCTTGCACCTAAAGTTACACCTTGATAAATACGTACGTTATCTCCAATCTGCGCAGTTTCTCCAATCACAACTCCCGTACCGTGATCTATCATAAATGATTCCCCAATTTTAGCTCCTGGATGTATGTCAATACCCGTTTCTGAATGTGCTAACTCAGTGATTATACGTGGTATAATTGGAACACCTAAAATGAGCAATTCATGAGCTACCCTATAATTAATGATAGCACGAATACCAGGGTAGCAAAATATTATTTCGCTTAAACTTTTAGCTGCTGGATCACCATTATAGGCAGCTTTGGCATCTTTATGCAATTTACTTCGCATTTCAGGCAAACGACTTATAAATTCGCTTACGATTTTGTCTGTTTTCTTGTCCAATTCAGTACAATGGTACTTTTCTTCAATATTCTCAAAGCAAATCCCTGATTTAATTTGCTGCTTCAGTTCAATGAAAAGTTGGTAAATATTAGCTTCAATATGATTTTGTATTGTATCTATATTTACATCAGAATTTCCATAAAATCCTGGAAAGAAAATAGCTCGTAGTAGTTTAACTATATTTTCAATAGTATCTACTGATGGCATTGGATAATTCTCTTCCTGATTTCTACAAACTAACTTTAAACTCTCAGACTCTATTAATTTATCAATACTTAGTTTTAAGACTTTGTTCATTTTTAATTTTCAATAAAAATTCATCTACTTTTTTAATTGCATTTTGCGTACGTTCACTACCTTTACCATACACAGCAGCATAAGGTATCGCTATGTTTTGGATTTCCTCTTTATACCAATCAAAAAAGAAATCTCGATTATCCCCATTCTCTCTTACCGGGTCAAACTCCCAGGGCAAATCTGGCTCACAAAGTAAATAGAAGTGAATTGGACGCTTTGCTAAATGTTCTAAAACAAATTCGGGTGTATTTTGGTACTTATGTTCAAACCAAACTTTTGTAATAATTAAATCAGTATCAAAAAAGCATAAGTTTACCTCTTCTGCACATTCAAGTTTTTCAACTTGATCAATTTGAAGCTTAGCTATTTCTTCAACATCTTCATATGTATAAATAAAATTTTTATTCTCTATATATTCACGTGCCAACTCCGGTATCCATATGGCATTGTAGTGGTCTGCAAGTTGCTTGCAAAGCGCTGTCTTACCTGTTGATTCTGGACCAATTACGGCTATTTTAACATTCACAGAATTATCTTTTTATTGTTTTATTACGATAATCAGCTAAATTAGTAAAAACATCTTATATAGCTATTATTCTACAAAAGAAAATCGAAGAATAGGTCATTGTCTAAATAAAATTTATTATTTTTGTTCACTATGTCAGAAAAGGATTTTATTTATATTTCGCGTTGCTTGGAACTTGCCGCTAAAGCTTATCGACATGCATCACCCAATCCTATGGTTGGTGCTGTAGTTGTTCATAACGATCGTATAATTGGAGAAGGTTATCACACTCGTTATGGAGCTCCTCATGCTGAGCCAATGGCTATTAATTCAGTGAAAGATCAAAACTTGCTCTCACAATCTACACTTTATGTTAGCTTAGAGCCTTGCTCTCATTATGGCAAGACACCTCCTTGTGCTGAACTTATTGTTCAAAAAAAAATAAAACGAGTGGTAATTGCAGCCTTAGATCCCAATCCGAAAGTAGCTGGCAATGGTGTCAAGATGCTTGAAGATGCAGGAATAAAAGTTGAGGTTGGAGTTCTGGAAAAGGAAGCGCGCTATCTGAATAGACGTTTTTATACTTATTTTGAAAAAAAACGTCCCTTTATTGTACTAAAATGGGCTCAAACAGCCGATGGCTTTATCGATGCCAAACGTGAAATAGGCGAAAATGGAGCCTTATTAATTTCCTCCCCCCTAACTCGCCAAATCACGCATAAATTACGTGCCGAAAATCAGGCAATTATGGTGGCTACTAATACCGTACTTTTGGATAATCCTTCGCTCTCGCTTCGCTACTGGAGTGGAAGAAATCCCATTCGCCTCGCCTTGGATAAAACCAATCGTATTAGTGATTCGTACAAAATAAAAGATCAAAATATTACGAGTTATATATTAACTCAAGAAAAAACAGCCAATAAAGAAAACCTTCAATATATAAATGTTGACGGAGATTTTTATAATTTTGAGAATATAGTCCATGAATTGTATCAATTAGAAGTACAATCTATTTTAATTGAAGGTGGCGCTATGTTCTTAAACAATATCTTTCAACTTGGCTTGTGGGATGAAACACATATTGAAATTGCTCCATTCAGCATAAAGGATGGTGTTAAAGCTCCCTCAATTCTAAATGCTCTTGAATATTCAAACCGAAAAGTGGATGGGAATAGATTGATTAAGTATGTAAATTTGAAATAGTTGATTTAATGCATCAAGCTTCTTACTCAAAATGCAATTCAGGTAAAATCACTTTAATTTCCCGGTCTGAATCTTCTTTTTTCCAATAGACAATAAAATTTACATTGGCGCTTTTTAGAATATAACCTTTTGCTTTCAGAGCTTCAATCTTTTCTGAAAACTGCTTTGAAAACATCAACACCGTTACTCCTTGTTCATTCAAACATCGGTCATCTTTCAGCAATAAAGTATTGCCACTGATAAGTTGCGAAACTGTATTTTGCCTTCTAATAAAGAAATCAAGCCAAACATCCTTTAGCGACAGATGCATTACTAAATCTTTTGGTGGATTATAACTCTCAAAATTAACCAATCGCTCCAGGTTCTCAGCATGAATTGTATCTAAATATTGGGAATTGAGATGAATGGTCAAATTCTTTTTTGCTCGCGTCATAGCAACGTACAAAAGTCGCTTTTCTTCATCTGTTGTAGCAGGAATATCTTCAAGCATCAGAATAACATTATCAAACTCCTTGCCCTTTGCTTTGTGCATAGTCGATACAAAAATAATTTCACTGTTTTCGTGGTAGAAATCTTCTAATTTTGATTCTCGAATGAAAACTTCCATATCTGATTTATATCTTCTGGTTGGATTGGATGCTTCAAACTCTTTGATGATATTTCCCAAAATTTCAAGATTCGGACTTTGTCGGTATTTGTTTACCACTGATCGCTTAGCTTGAAGCCAGATTTCATTATTGAGGGTAAAAACATCTTCCGTAAGCTTGAGTTGATCAATAAAGAAACGGACTTCATCTAAATTATACAGACTGAATCCATCGTTTGACTGAATCAGCTTGGCTTTCATTCTGTTTTTCAGAAGCAATCCTGTAATCTGCAATGCTTCTTCATTTGTTTTGGTAAGCACACATGTAGTTCCAGAAAGTGGAGTTGCCAGAATATCCTGCACCGTTGGATTGATAAGATTCTTACTTTGATAACGTATGATTTTGATTTTACCATGATCACTTTGACGGGCGATGTTGGGCGTATGTTTTAGCCGGTGTGAGACGCGTTGTACAAATTGATTGGTGAAATGAACCAAGTTGGATTTGCTTCTATAGTTTTCTACCAATTCGTATTTTTTGGCACCATTTTCTTTTATAAATTGTTCAAGATGTTTTGCACTTGCACCCCTAAACTCATAGATATTCTGGTCGTCATCGCCAACTGCAATTACCCGCATCTCTTCATTATGATCCATCAAAGCTCTTATCAAACCAAACTCGTCACTGTCCATATCCTGTGCTTCATCGATTACCAACACCGTTTTTGTAATTCTGCTGGGCTCAACCTCTTTGTTGTAGATTTTTTCGATTGTCTTTCTTATAATATCATCCGATTTTTCCAAACTACCCACTCTTCCCAATAAATCGAAACAGTAGGAATGAAAAGTCTTTATTTCGATGTAGTTTGCCGCATTTCCAATTAATTTAATCAGTCGCTTTTTAAATTCACCGGCGGCAGCTCTCGAAAAAGTAACCATCAGCATCTGCTCGTGTTTTACATCCTCCATCAAGAATAAGGAAGCAAGTTTGTGTACTAAAACCCGCGTTTTACCACTTCCCGGGCCTGCAGCTACGGCAATATGTTTTGAATCCTTATCATTGATGATTTTTAATTGGGTAGGAGACAGCTCGCCAAACAGCTCTTTGAATTTTCGAGGAGTAATATTTTTCTTGATTTCATTTTGGCGGCTTCCTTTAAAATATTTGTTGAGGAACGAAGCGTAATTGAGCTGAAAATAATCCTCTACAAATTCCAAAGCACTTTTATAATCCTCAATCATCTTTTTAGCATATTCGCCTACAATGTGTATTTGTTGTACTTTGTTTTCATAAAATTGATTCAGCTTTTGATAATCATCTTGTGTGTACTGTTTGTAGTTGTTCTGTTCTTTCCGCTGAATTGTCATACTATTGTAAACCACTAAAAAGCCACCCTCTATTTTCAAGGCATCAATTCTTGACAAATAAAAGAGCGTATCTTCAATATCATCAATACTAATATTTAACTTGAAGAGACCCGAATTTGCTTCATAAGCATTTTTTAATTCGAGAACCGAAAACTCAACCAGTATTTCATCTTTTTTAGTAGCCTCGTCAGCGATATTTATTGTTACTTTCTCGAAAAGAAACTCAATGATGAATTTGGCTAAGACTTGTCGCTTTTCCAACTTTTCTTTTAACAACTCATACGGATGAAGTGCAAGAATGGCTACATGATTCTTTGAATCCAGATTTTTTTGTTTAATCCAATTTTTGATAGTCCAAAAGTTGATTATAGTTTTGGTTCGGTTGACGCTCATGTTTTTAACTCCCTTATCTTCAGCCAATTCATTTAGTTCTTTCAAGTGGTACACTTTTTCCTGTTCCTTAAATAGAGGTAGCAAAAAATTCTCAATTTTGCTAAATATATCCACAATTTGCAATGAACGATTTTTGTTGTCTCCTCCTTTTATAAAAGCAGTCAAGTCTTTTGCATCAGCCAAGATTTTCTCTTCTCTAAGAAGATTCACGATATCAATAACCTCCTCTTTTACAATGCCTAAGTGGTCGCTTATGTAATCAACTCTGGATTCACCGGTCTCTTCGTCAGAATATTTTCTACTTTTACTTGAAAATAGTTTTTTTATAATCCGTACCGCTTTTTCCTTTTGTTTTCCAGAGAATCTTTCTGAATAGTTAATTCTTTCAATGGCTTCTTGTGCATTTTTTGACAAAATACTATTGGCGAAAATTCTTGGCATATTTTGTCCTCTTCTCAAATAACCTACATTTTCCAATGCTGCGATAGCAGTAGTTACCCTTGTTTCAATATCCATAACATTGTCGTCCCAACCAGCTTTTCGGGCAATTTCTAAAGCCGAGTTGGAAACGGTCGAACGGAATCGGGTTATTTCTTTTATCGCTCGCCATACCTGTTGTATCTCTTTAATAGAAAGTTTTGTTTGGTTTAGCAATATGAAATGCTTGCTTAAATCTTCTTCGTTGAACAGTACAAAACAATCAGCCTCAATGTTTTCATCCCGTCCGGCTCTTCCGGCTTCCTGTACATAATTTTCGAGTGAATCTGATATTTCATAATGAACGACCATCCCAACATCTTTTTTGTCAACACCCATTCCAAAAGCCGATGTTGCCACCATTATCTGTGTTTCTCCACTGATAAACGAATCCTGATTTTCAGACTTTTCCTGCTTATCCATTTTCCCATGATACGGTTTGGCACTAAATCCATCTTCAGATAGTCTTTTTGCAAGCAGATAAGCTTTTCGGGTTCTGGAAACATAAATGATGGTAGGACACTCCTTAGAAACAATTAATCGACGAAGAGTCTGATATTTTTCTTCTTCGTCTTGTTTTTCAAACACTTTATAGCGAAGGTTTGTGCGTGAAGCACTGGTTGTAAAAAGCTGTAAATCAAGATTGAGCTTTTCTTTGAAATAACCCCGAATATCTTCAATTACATTTTGCTTAGCAGTTGCCGTAAAGCATGAAACAGGAATGCTATAATCTAAGTTTTTCTTCTCTTGTATATTTTTGATAAAGTCTCCAATATACAAATAATCAACCCTAAAATCCTGTCCCCATGCCGAAAAACAGTGTGCTTCGTCTATTACGAAACGGGCAATTTTTCTACCCAAAATCAAACGCTCAATAGTTTTAGAACGGAGCGACTCGGGCGAAATATAGAGAATGGAGGCAGATCCATCTTCGACACGCTCAAATGATTGAGCTCGCTCAATGGGGTCTAACAAACCATTAATGGTAACTGCATCAGTTATTCCATTCTTTTCGAGATTGTCAACCTGATCTTTCATCAGAGATTGCAAAGGTGATATTACCACAGTCAATGCCCTTGAAGTTTCGCCATATATCAATGCCGGAAGCTGAAAAGTGAGTGATTTTCCACCACCGGTTGGAAATACTGCAAGAATAGACTTATTCTCGATTGCGGCTTCAACAGCTTTCTCCTGCAAAGGTTCGCCTTCGTAACTCCTAAATGAATCAAAACCAAAAAGTCTTTTTAAACCTTTATGTCCATCCAACACATTATTGCAATAATCACATCCACTTATGCAGGGTTTGTTGCGTAAGAGATAGATAATTCGCTCAACATCAGGATAGTTTTTTAACACCCAGGGTGGAGTAATGGAATCTATTTTCTTATTTTCAGCTAAAGAATTTATTAATGACAAAGCATAAGCCAGCTCAACGGGATTCTCCAGAATAAATTGAGTCAAATTGGTGTGTTGGCATATTTCATAAGAAAATTTTTCTTTTATAAGTTTCTTGAGATTCGTTTCAGAACATGAATAACCAATAAAACGGAAAAAGGCTTGAAATTCCTTTTTGTCGTGAAGCAATAAATACAAAATTTGCTGAAAAGACTCCTCTATATTGTTAAAAGCAAGCACTTCATCGTAAAATAAATCTCTTGCATTCTTGGAGTCATTCAACGGATTATTTACTTCATCGCTTTGCAATTTATCATCTTTTACCAAAGCGTGATATGGTTTTGTTGGAAAAAGTAAAGGCGAAAGAAACAGTGTGTCAATCGCATAATCAAAATTTATTCCTGCGGAAGATAAAGCTACACCAATATATTTCAAATCATGATTGAGAATATTGTGCCCACAAATAAAATCAGTGTCTTTAATAAATTGGATAAAATCAGTAATTGAGGAACCATGAAAAATATCTCCATTGTTCTTGACACCTCCTAAATCAAGAATTCTCTTGCTATTTACTTCTATCTCACTATCAATAAAAGCTATCGTTTTGCTGATATATTGTTTTTCAATCAAGTTATGCAGAATTATTCCGGGCTGTTGCTGAATTTATTTTGGGCAAATTCTACTTCGATTGTACTTAATATCAATAATATATATCGTTTTAACCACTAATTTGCCAAAATTCATTCACAAGCAAGCCAAAATTTGGTTCTAACAAAAATAGTAAAAATAAACAATATATCAGAAATTATGTTGCATAAATTAAAACAACAAAATTGAGAAATCATTTTTTCAATAAATCAGTGTTTCTAAGATCTCACTTCATTAACCGTCAATATTACCATATACTGCTTTTCGAAGCAAACATTCTTCATCGTCGCATTCAAATCTCCCTTGCAACAATCCTGTTCGTATAATCATTGGATACTCTAACTCAAATCGCTCTGAAAATATACCTGAACCTAGCTCTTCTTCTATTTGACTAACAGTCCACCATTTCGATGCATAGACTTCATCTTTCTGAGGATGTATTTCATCACATTGGCAGCTCACAAACAGATAAATATAATTTTTGCAAAATGAACCTTCATAAATATAATTTGTAAGAAAACTAATCAATTCAGGCTTCTTTTTATACTGTTTTGCTAATTGATCGGTAAGCACTGTCTCCAATGATTCTGACATACGTACTTTATGACTAACAGAGGCATCCCAACGCAAAGCCTCATTTCTATCTTCAGGCCAGCGTTGCTGTAAAAGGATACGATTATTTTCTACGAAATAAAACCGAATCACTGGATGCATTAACTTAGCATCATTTTGTACACCTGGTTGATACTGCACACTTCCAATCACACTACCCTGCTCATTTACAATAGGTAACCAATCCTCATTTTTCAGTTTCTTTCTTACCTTCACAATAAATACAGAATAAGAAACGGAGAATGCAACAAGTGCAAGTGCATACAGATTTTTAACTAAAAATATTGAATAGTTTGGTAGTTTATCAATAAAAGCATTGGTTATAATGGAGATAAATATATAAACGACCGTTATGACCAGAAGAATTTTAGAAACCTTAATCAACTCACTCTCATTATTCGACATCGGTAAATTATATCGCACTGTTTTAGAAGCAATGCGCGACAAAAGGTTTTTACTCAATATGAGAACCAATAAGAATGAAATAAAAATGATTTTAACTATAAATTCTTGATAAGGAAATGACTCATTAAAAAGGCTGGATACAAAAGCTACAAACAGATAAAAAGTTGCAAAAACACCATGCCAGAAAAAAACACGCTTATATACATAATAGATATAAAAAACAAGAAATAGAGCAGTGGGAAATGAGATACGTACCGCATAATCTACATCACGGAACTCATTTCCTATCAAAAAGATAAGGGTCGGTAAAAAATATAGTACCGGATTAAAAAAAACTTCGCGTATCTGTTTTGTAAGCTGATTCAAAATAAAGGTATAAGTTTGTTAGATAATCAATTCCTTTCTACAACAAATTGATTTAAAGATAGTTCACTAAATCACCTTACGGCATAAAATAAACTTTCCCATATCTTTTAAATAATATGGGAAAGTTTAATAAAATTAATCCAAGTTTGTTATTAGCTTCGCTAAAGAGTCTTTCGCATCGCCTTGATAAATATACACACCCTCTTCACGTGAGTAAAGCGGATTGTCAACTCCTGCATAACCTGGTTTCAAATCAAAGTTGCAGATGAAAACATGCTTGGCTTTGTCAACATCTAAAACGGGCATGCCGTAAATAGGGGTATCAACTGCATCGCGAGCGGCAGGATTGATTACATCGTTTGCACCGATTACTATTACTGCATCGCTGCTTGAGAACT
>CAYFTO010000004.1:0-37995 GCA_964346125.1 uncultured Paludibacter sp. | reverse complement strand
GGATTGATTACATCGTTTGCACCGATTACTATTACTGCATCGCTGCTTGAGAACTTTGGATTTATTGTTTCCATCTCATAAAGTTGCTCGTAAGGAACATCTGCCTCGGCAAGCAAAACATTCATATGACCAGGCATACGACCTGCTACGGGATGAATTGCATATTTTACTTCCGCACCGTTTTCCTCCAATTTATCTGCCAATTGACGCACTAAATGCTGCGCTTGCGCCAAAGCCATTCCATAACCGGGTACAAAAATCACAGATTTTGCGCTTTGAAGTATGCTTGCTGATTTATCTTCTTCTTTTACTTCTACAATCTCTTCTTTATCCAAACTTCCGATAAGTTTCATCAAAGAATCTTTCGCATCGC
This sequence comes from uncultured Paludibacter sp., assembly GCA_964346125.1. GTDB lineage: Bacteria > Bacteroidota > Bacteroidia > Bacteroidales > Paludibacteraceae > UPXZ01. The sequence goes on along the minus strand of CAYFTO010000004.1, from coordinate 37,622 downwards.
CTTGGTAAATAAACACCCCTTCTTCACGTGAGTAAAGCGGATTATCAACTCCTGCATAACCTGGTTTCAAATCAAAATTGCAGATAAAAATATGTTTGGCTTTGTCAACATCTAAAACGGGCATGCCGTAAATAGGGGTATCAACTGCATCGCGAGCGGCAGGATTGATTACATCGTTTGCACCGATTACTATTACTGCATCGCTGCTTGAGAACTCTGGATTTATTGTATCCATTTCATAGAGTTGCTCGTAAGGAACATCTGCTTCTGCGAGCAAAACATTCATGTGACCAGGCATACGACCTGCTACGGGATGAATTGCATATTTTACTTCCGCGCCGTTTTCCTCCAATTTATCTGCCAATTGACGCACTAAATGCTGCGCTTGTGCCAAAGCCATTCCATAACCAGGTACAAAAATCACAGATTTTGCGCTTTGAAGTATGCTATTAGGGTTTATTTTCTTCTCATCAATTATTTGTTTAGTTGATTCAATTGTTGGTTTTACACTCTCTTTTGTACTTTTTTTAGCAGCTGCAACTGTTGTTTTTCCGGTTAAAATATCCATTAGACTGCGATTCATTGCACGACACATTATTTGTGTCAAAAACAAGCCAGAAGCCCCAACAATACCACCTACTGACACCAACAAAATATCTCCTATTGCCATCCCTGCAATAGCCCCAGCCACACCACTCAAAGAGTTTAGCAATGAAATAGTTATTGGCATATCTGCACCACCTACTCGAATGGCAAAAGCATACCCAAAGTATAAGCTAACTGCAATAGCAATGAACATTATAAAGAGTAAAAACGAAGGAGAATATGTAAAAAACATGGTCAAAATGACCAATAGCAACATTAGTATTAATGAATAGTTCAATAGCTGTGCGTGGTTTTTCCATACAACTGATTTTTGTGGTAAAAGATGGTGTAGTTTTCCCGCAGCAACTAAACTTCCCGACAAGGTTAAAAATCCAATAAGGATAGCTAACACTGCTGTAACATTGACAAACAATGGATAGTTGATATCAGCAACTCCTACTTTTATAATTGTCAATACACCCACTAAACCCGACGCAAAACCACCTACTCCATTAAACAAAGCGACCAATTGTGGCATTTGAATCATTTTAACACGATTTGCCAGTAAACCTCCTATAATAACTCCTATCAGCACATAAATATAGATAGACCAAACACTTAAAATGTTATTATAGAGAAGAGTTATTATAACACCTGCTAAAACACTAACTGCACTTAACAAGTTTCCTGCTACAGCCGTTTTCACCTTGCTCATCATCGATATGCCTAACAAAACAGCAATAGAGAGAGCAGCAAAAATTACATAAAAAACTATTTGACTCATACTCTTTTTCTATTTTTCTTTTTATTAAACATTTGAAGCATTCGGTGTGTGACACCAAAACCACCTACCACATTAATTGTAGCCGCTACAATAGCCAAACCTCCAAATATCTGACCCAAAAGCAAATGATTAAATTTGAGTGATAAAGCTGAAATTCCTACAGCTGCAATAGCTCCTAAAATAGTTATACCAGACAGCGCATTCATGCCTGACATAAGTGGCGTATGTAACAAGCTTGGAACATTTTTTATAATAACATAGCCCAAACCTGTTGCTACAATAAAAATAAGCAATAATATTACTGGTGACATAGTTCTTTTATATGATTAGTTATAAAATAATTATAAAAAAAAGGATGAAGCAGATTTGCAATAACTGAATAGAAATCTGCTTTCAATTAAAAGAATATCAACATATCCTCATTAAATCCCCATAGCATCACGAGTTCCCTCATGCACTATTTTTTGATTATGAGTAACCAAAATGGAGTGAACTATATCATCTTCCAAATTAAGTTCTATCGTTCCATCTTTTACCAAGTATTTCACAAGATTATATACATTTTGTGAAAACATTTGGGTAGAAGCTGATGGTATTAAACCAGGAATATTCTTTACTCCATTTATCATTACATTATGGATAACCTCTTTTTTCCCAGCCGGAGTCAACTCACAGTTACCTCCTTGATCAATTGAAATATCCACAATGACTGAACCATTTTTCATAGACTTCACCATCTCTTCTGTTACCAATATTGGCGCAACTCTACCTGGAATTAATGCTCCCAAAAACACGATATCCATATCTTTAATCACTTCGGCAATCACTTGACGTTCTTTCTCCAACCACTCTTCAGATAACTGCAAAGCATAACCACCTTTACCTATAGCTAATTCTTCAGGGACAGTAGTTTCTATTAGTTTTGCACCCAAGCTTTTTGCCTGTTCCATTGCATCGGGACGAATGTCCATCGCATGAGTTACAGCGCCCAAACGTTTGGCTGTAGCAAGAGCCTGCAAACCTCCAACACCTGCTCCAATGACCAATACATGAGCAGGTTTTTGCATACCTACTGCAGTAAACATTTGTGGCATAAATACAGCCAAGTCATTAGCTGCCATCAGCATACCTTTGTAACCTGCACAGGTACTCATCGAAGTAAGTGCATCCATACTTTGGGCACGAGAAATACGCGGAACACCATCAAGCGTTAAACCTATCACACCTGTTTTTGCCAAGTTCTCAATCATTTTATGATTAACTGGTGAAGCTGGATGAAGAAAAGTAATTAGGTATTGACCTTCGTGCATCAAATCCACCTCATGCTGCTGTAACTCTTCATTAAATTGAGGTTCTTTTACCTTTAGGATTAAATCGGCCTGTTCAAATAATAATTTCACATCTGGCAATACTTTTGCGCCTGCCTTTTCATAATCTTCGTTGTAAAAATGAGCTTTTACTCCTGCATTTGATTCTACTAAAACGGTCATACCGTCTTCTACAAATTTCTTTACAGTATCGGGCGTAGCAGCTACTCGCGCCTCACCAAACATAATTTCTTTAGGAATTCCAATAATCATGGTATTACTTTTTTGTGTTTTATTAATTAGATCAATTATTTTACAAATAAATAAATGCAATTATGAATAAACAAATGCATTTATTGAGTACAAAAATAGTAAAATAAAGCATTCAATAATACTAAAGTAGATATTCTTAACATTAGTAGAAAAACACTTGTAAAAAAAAGAAAAGACCCTATTTTACCAAATCAAATGTTAGCAAAACAGGGCTTTTTCTTACAAACAAAAAGCTTAAATAAAATGCGCATAGCACAACTATTTAATTTTATATACTTTTCTATATAAAGCGCTCTTTATTTCGTCAAATTTTTTCATCGCAAAGCTTACATTATTACTCATTATATGCAAAGGCAAGTAAGACTCACCCTCTCTATAAGGTGGCTGTTCATATTCAATAGGAACAAGCTCAAATCCTAAACGGCGATAAAATTCGATTCGTCTCTCGCCAAATTCAGAGTCATCCGCTTTTTCTACTTCTAAAATGATTGTTTTCTCCTCTACGATATCTTTCAATAAATTGATTAGTTTTTCACCCAATTTATAGCCGCGCATTGGTGGTTCGACAGCCAGATGCTCTAAAAAAACAAAATCATCAAAATTCCAATAATTAAAAAAGCCTATTGGTGAACTATTCATTAAAGCTACGTTAGCAAAAAAATCGTTTTCTTTCCTCAGTAGATTTTCAAAATCTAGCTTATTGTGTCTCTGATTTTCAGGAAAAGTTTCTAAATAAAGCTCTATTAAATCATTTGCAAATGATTCTTCAATTGATGTAATTCGTATTATTTCCATTTAAAATTAAAAATAGTGAAACCTCAAAACTTGTAAATAGTTTATTCAACAAAGTCCTTGTTCGAACTAAAAAGCTCATACTTATTTCAATAAAAAAAAGGTGCAAGTTTTTAGATATTGCACCTTTATTTTTATTATAAGTAATGCTTAACAGCTGCAACCACAACCTTCATGTCCGTGATCGTGATCATGGTCATGATCGTGGTCATCACTGCAACCACAGCCACCACTGCCACATCCGCAGCCACCACCAAATACTGCATCAAGTTCTTCTTGGGTAGTTTCATTTACAGAAATTACTTTACCTACAAAATGAAGATTTTCGCCAGCCAATGGATGATTTAGATCAACAGTAACCTCTTTATCTGTAATTTCTACAACTTGAGCTTGTAGGCGCTCACCATCACTATTCATCAATGGCACTATATTACCCACAAAAACAATTTCTTCATCTAATTTACCATCAATTTCAAAAATCTCACGATCAAGATCAATTACTCCCTCGTTATCATACTCACCATAAGCATCTTGAAAAGGAATTTGAAAATCGAAAGATTCTCCTGCAGATAATCCATGAAGATTTTGTTCAAAGTTAGGTAACATCATACCTACACCAAAAATAAAATTTAATGGATGTTCTGTTGTAGCTCTCTCCATTAATTCCAATTCACCGTTTTCACCATCAACGAAAAGTTCATACTCTACGTTAACAGTAGTGTTATTTGTTATTTTCATTTTAATTATTAATTTTTAAAATTTATTTATCTCATTTATAACTTAATACCATGTAATATTGTTCATGCCACTACGACTTCCTTGTTTTTCATATTTTAAATCAGATAGCATACTCGAATTTACTCCAATTCTAAAACTATAGGTTTGATAACGTCCAAAAGGTACAAAACTACCAGTCAGCGTCCAGCAGTGCAAATCGCGCGTAACATTAAAGTTGGTATAAGTAAATTGTTTTGCAGCAAAATCATAAGAAGTTGTACCCGCTATTTTCCAACCAGGCGTTAATTGCAAATTACCATTAAAACTCAGGTTGTGAGTAAACTTACGATTATATTCCATTCTATCATAATCAAACACATTACCATCACCAAAGCGTACAGAGTAATTGACTGAAATATTCCAAGGAATTGTAACTTTCTCATATCCATCTTCCCCCCTATCAAAATCCTCTAACCTTCTATTTTGACCTGTTCTATTTCGATCAGCATTAAAATTGGGGTCATTATCAATCGAACGTCCTTCTTCATCCCCCAAATCATTGGACGGATTTGTGTCGCGCCCCTGATCCTTTTTCTCTTTCTTCTTGAAGGTATTATTATTAATGGTATAACTATATGACATACTAGTCCCCAAAAAACGCGGGAATTTACCATTATTCCAGCGCAATTGGTTGATTCGCCTTACTGACTTACCATCAGGACCTACTCCATACATATATGGATCAAACGCTCCACTTAGATTTATTGAACGAGATTTACCAAATTTTATTCGTAAGTTAGCGTTTATATTGGACCATTGCATAGAATCTGCTGCCAAGTTATAGGCACTACCCAACGAAAACTGATCGATTAAACTGATAATTTTTGTCGCATTTGTTTCGGTTGTATCTTTATCATTTCTTACCTTCATCTCTAAGTTATTTGCCAAAGAGAAAGATAAACTTCCATTTTTACCCCTACCTGGTCCTCCGTAAAGAGATCTTTCAAAACGAGAGTAATGAACCTCTTCCCACATCATTTGCGAATCATCATTTGGATTAACAAAAGAACGTCTGTAACTATCCCAATATCCCCATTGAGGATCTCCAAAATCAGGTGAATAACCAAAGCTAACACTAGGGTCTAATTTATGTCTAATAGCAACAATTTTATCTCCAAACACTTTCTGATTGGGAGTAAATAGTCCATATAATGTAGTATTAGCCGATACACTTGTATTAAAATCATAAACTCGTTTAAATCCATCCTTTCTTATATCAACTGGACGACCTGCATCCACATCCCACTCACGCTCTGTTTCATATAGATACCAGCGTTCTTTATAATTAAAAGAAGGTGTAATTGTAATATAATCGAGTAAAGTGAAGGATGCAGATATTGGAATGCTATGTTGCATACCATTTCTCCAATCATTTTTGAATGAAGATTGAAACAATAAGTTCTCTTTGGTTGTAATGCTATTAGACATAGTACCTGAATAACTCATAGTAAATTTTTCATACCAACGCTCTTTCCCTATCCTATTTTTTCGTTTAAGCGGATTAATACGGCTCATCGAAATAGATATATTGGGTAAAGTCAAGCTAATTGTTGAGTCTTTTGTGCGTTGATTCACACCAAGATTACCACTAACAGTGAAAGGAAGCGTTGGAAAACGTTGAGAAAATGAGATAGTAGAACTTTTAGTATTCTCAGCATTAACGGGAGAATAGTAACTGTTTATATTGCTTCGATTATAGCCACTAGTTGAAAAATTAACACTCGCTGAGAAAGTACGAAATGGATTTACTTTTGGGTTTTGAGAATGCGACCAACTAATGCTCAAGTTATTCGATTTATTATATTCTGGCAAACCTTTTTCACCTATAACATCCACTCGATAACTAATATTGATACCTCCATTAAACTTATAACGTTTTAAGTATTTTGAAGCTAAATTTACGCCCCAAGTCCCTTTTGTGTAGATATCACCCTTAATACTCAAGTCAGCATAATCGTTTATAGCAAAATAGTAACCTCCATTTGTTAATCCATATCCTCGTGTAAATTCCGTATTGAATGAAGGCATTTCTATCCCTGATGAATAATTTGTATTAAAAGGGAAAAAACCAAAAGGTAAAGCTACTGGTAAAGGTATATCCAACAAGACTAAATTGGCTGGTCCAAAAACAACATAATTACCTGGTTTCACTTTTGCCTTCGACATACTCAAATAAAAGTGAGGATGATCATGCAACTCACAGGTTGTGTATTTTCCATCGGCCATATTCAGAATCTCGTTCTGAATCATTTTTGTATTTTTACTTATTATATAACCATCACCCTCGATCGTTACAGCCTGTCCTGCAAAGCCTTTTTTTGACTTAAAGTTATAGGAAAGTTGATTTGAGACATATTCAGAATCAGAATCTTTAAATATGGGCTTATGAACCACATTACCTGTACTATCTACATTAGAGTAGGCATGCACTGTGGTACTATCCATTCTAATGCGCACATGGCTGGCTTCACTCAAATTCATCTCTTTGAAATTAAGTTTGGCATCACCGTATATCAATCCTAAACCATTTCCGAAAAAAACAATCGAATCCGATCCTGAATAGGAAATCTCTGCATCAAAGTCAGCATCTTTTCGTATCTTGACAGAATCAGTAGAAAGAGTGTCATTTGCCAAATCAGTTGTGCTATTCTTTGGATTAACTATTTCAGTAGTCTTTTTCTGTTCCAAAGAGTCAACTTGAAGTACCTGACTATTATCTTGTGCTATAAGCGTGTTAGCCAACAAAATAAAAACAGTCAAAAGCAAAAAAGTAAACTTTAAATTATATATATATATGCGTTTTGGCATCAAAAATCATCTCTCTTTTAAAATAGAGTGCAAATTTACTGAAAAAAGATGTTATTCCATTCTTCAAGTGAAAATTTAAAATTTATTTCATATTTTAGTCTAAATTTAATCGATTAGATACGGTTAAAATGATTAATTTTGCATGAATGTTGTTTAAGTGTCTAATTAACCCCTATTTACAAACTCTTCATTAATTTTAGGCTAACTAAAATGCAACATATAATTGGCTTATGAGACTACATCTACATAAAATTTTAATTACAGCACTTTTCAGCTTTATATTTTTATTCGGCTACTCAACAAATAAAAATTTTGTACTTGTCATTGATGCTGGACATGGTGGGCACGACTCGGGTGCTATTGGTAGTATTTCAAAAGAAAAGGATATCAACTTAGCGATAGCTTTGCAAACTGGAAAAATGATTGAAAACAGGCATCCTGACGTAAAAGTTATCTATACACGTAAAACAGATATTTTTATTCCATTAGCTAATCGCTCTAAAATAGCAAACAACAACAAAGCTGACTTTTTTATGAGTATTCATACCAACGCGGCTAAAAGTACAGCTGCATATGGAACTGAAACATATGTTTTGGGTTTGGCAAAAACACAAGCCAACTTGGAGGTAGCTATGCGAGAAAACGCAGTAATTTCCTTGGAGGATAATTACAAAGAAAAGTACAATAACTTTGATCCAAACTCAATTGATTCTTACATTATGTTTGAATGTTTGCAAGATAGAAACCTTGATAAAAGTCTGCAGTTAGCTTCTCTTATTGAAAATCAATTTAAAAATTCAAAACGCTCGAGCCGTGGTGTACGACAAGCTGGATTCTTGGTGTTACACCAAACGGCTGCTCCAAGCGTACTAATTGAATTGGGTTTCATATCGAATAAAGCTGAAGAGAGGTATCTAAACTCTAAAGTAGGTAGAGATGAGCTTTCAAACGCTATTTACCAGGCTTTTGCTTCTTATAAACAAGAACATGACAAAAAGACAAATGCTTCAGCCAATACCATTCAATCAAACCCTGATACGGATTCTTCTTCGAATAATGTAAATCAGCAAATTAGTGACAACAACCAAGTTGTATACAAAATTCAACTTTTTGCATTAAAAACTAAAATCAAGCCTGATGATGCTCGATTCAAAGGTTTAAAACAAACTGATTCATTTAATGAGAATGGTCTTTATAAATACACCTATGGGAATGAGTCAAGTTTTGAAGCAATAAATAAATTAAAACAATCTATTAGCAATCAATTTCCTGAATCGTTTGTTATAGCATTTAGAAACGGTAACAAAATAAGTATAAACGAGGCACGAAAACATCAATAAAACAATTTATGAAAAAGAATCAAAAAACAATAGGACATATCCGCTTAGGAATTACTATCATAGCAGGTATATTTCTCTTTTATTTTGGAATAAACTTTTTGAAAGGAAGTAATATCTTTGAGCGCCAAAATATATATTATGGCTATTTTGACAATTTGGATGGATTGGTAAAATCATCACAAGTTTATATTAAAGGCTACAAAGTGGGACAAGTAAGTGATATACAATATGATTTTTCAAAAAAAGAGAGCTTTAAAGTCCAAATTTCAGTGGATCACAACATCAAACTACCCGAAGGCACAAGAATGATTTTGAGTGATGATGGCTTATTAGGTGGTAAAGTCATTCGCTTGGATTTAGAGGATTTAGCAAGCAACTCACATAAAAATGAAGAAAACATACTCGCAACATTTACTGAAAACGGCATGTTGGATAACTTAACAGCACAACTAGTTCCGAAATTGGAATCTACTTTAAGCCAGGTGGACTCTTTACTTAGCTCTGTAAGAACCATGGTTGATAATCCAAGTATTGAGGCTAGCTTACTTGCTATCGAACAAAGTACAAAACATTTAGCAAAGACCTCTTCGCAATTAGACAAAATCGCGAATACAAATCTGCAAGATATTATATCTAATGTAGATGATATAATGTTAGATTTAAGTAGCACTACAAACAATATAAAGAATATAGATTTTGCTTCAACAGTTAATCAAGTTGACAATACAATTAATGACTTAAATGAATTTACATCAAAGTTAAATAGCAGCGATAATAGCTTAGGATTACTTGTTAATGATAAAAATCTTTATGACAATTTGAATAGTACGGCTGAAAGCGCCAATGCTCTACTTTTTGATTTAAAAGCGAATCCTAAAAGATATGTCAACTTCTCTTTATTTGGAGGAAAGGCTGAAAAACAATAATTTTTAATCATTCTAAATAAGAAAAGAAATTCGCTTATAAATTTTAAGTCTGAAATATGGCTATAATTCAAGCATATTGAGTAGATTATATCAAATTATATACAAATAGATAATAGTTTATTAATTGACTATATATCAAGTTATTCAGCACAAAATAAGAAGCTATCAGGCTAAAAATCAAAGAGATAAGCAAACAGCACTGAATATCAGAGACTTAAACACTTTTGAGTAAATCTTAAAATTTAGGACAATTTTTTTTATTCAAAAAACTTTCAGATATTTGTATTGCAATAAGGAAAAACAACAAAATAACTGTGATTAATTTTGTGTGAATTATAACTCGACTTCTGTCGAGTTTTTTATCCTAAACAATTTAATTTATCGATATTTCACATATAAAATATGGCTAAAAATACTACACTTTGGAATAATTGCTTAGATATTATTAAAGATAATATTAATGAGTCCTCTTTCAATACTTGGTTCAATCCTATAGAACCCGTATCGTTTGAGAACGACATTCTTTTATTACAAGTTCCTAGCCAATATTTTGTAGAACATATCGAAGATAAATACATTGATTTGCTCCGAAGCACATTAACGCGAATTTATGGAAATACCACAAAATTGGAATATCAAGTATTAATTGATCCAAAAACGGGTAAAGGTCCTAAAATTCCAAGTGCAGCTCAGTTTTCAGGATTAGCTAATAATAGTAACAGTAGCAATTCTCAACAGCGTTCCATTGTTTCTCCATATCAACGAGTAAAACTACCTGATTTAGACCCTCAATTAAACTACAATCTCACAATTGATAAACTTATTGAGGGAAAAAGTAACCAATTGGCACGAACTGCAGCTACTAAAATTGCGAGCGATCCTAAATCTCTAACATTCAACCCATTATTCGTATTTGGTAAATCAGGTGTTGGTAAAACGCACTTACTCAATGCTATCGGGATATTAAGCAAACAACTTCGACCTGAAAGTCGCGTTTTATACGTTTCTGCAAATACTTTTCAGATTCAATATACAGACGCAGTTCGGAATAATACTCAAAATGACTTTCTTAATTTTTATCAAACCATTGATGTATTATTAATTGATGACATTCAAGAGTTTTCAGGTAAAACAGGAACACAAAATACATTTTTCCATATATTTAATCACTTACATCAGAATGGTAAGCAGCTTGTACTAAGTTCAGACCGATCTCCTCTTGAGATGGTAGGAGTTGAGCAGCGCTTATTAACTCGTTTCAAATGGGGTTTAAGTGCTGAAATAAGCAAACCTGATTTCGAAATGCGTAAAGCTATTTTGAACAATAAGATTTATTGTGATGGTCTTGATATTCCAGAGCATGTGGTTGATTATATAGCAGAACATGTTACAAACAACGTACGTGACTTAGAAGGAGTATTAGCATCTTTACTTGCACATTCTACGCTGATTAATGAAGAAATTGATATTAAATTAGCAGAAATAATTATCAGCCGAATCACAAACATTGAGCCTAAAACCCTTACTGTAGAAAAAATACGCGATACCGTATGCGAGTATTTCAACTTAACTGTTGATGCTATATCAACCCGATCACGTAAACTGGAGGTTGTGCAAGCTCGACAAATTGCCATGTATTTTTCAAAGACATTGACACAAAGTTCATTGGCAAATATTGGTTTACATATTGGCAAACGCGACCACTCCACTGTGCTGCATGCTTGTAAAAAGGTAGAAGATATGATTGAAACTGATAAATTTTTCAGAAAAAACATAGAGGAGATTAAGTTGAAACTAAAAGAACAGTAATATCCAATTTCATAGATAAATTAAAGAGAGACATAAATTGTCTCTTTTTTTATTTTTTATCGAATAATACTTTATCACAAGCAAAAATTATTGTATTTTTACAACATGATATAGATAACACATAACATAATAATAATATGGTATTTAAAATTACAGTTATATCTGACGAGGTTGATGAGTTTGTTAGAGTAATAGAGATTGACTCTGAAGCAAGTTTTTTAGACTTGCAAAATATAATACTTGATTCAGCTAATTATACAAAAGATCAGATCACTTCTTTTTTCTTGTGCAATAAGTACTGGGAAAAGGAGCAGGAGGTAACTCTTATTGAGATGGATACTGATTCAGAGTACGATAACTATACAATGGCTGACACCAAGCTATATCAATTATTAGAGGATGAAAAACAAAAACTTATTTTAGTTTTTGATATAATATCCGATCGAGCTTTCTTTATGGAACTTACTGAAGTTATCCCCAGCAAAGATTTGAAAAAGCCAAAACTTGTTCAATCTGAAGGTAATGCCCCTGTTCAAATTTTGGAAGATAGCACAATAGATAATAATGTCCCAAAATCAATTCAACAACCCCTCATCGACTCTGCTGACACCGACTATTTAGATGACAGTGATAATATAGATGGCTACGATATTGATGATCTTGACGATCTTGATTTGGATGATATTGATATCGACATCGAAAATGATTTTTATTAATCACAAAACATTTTATATTAAAAAAGTTTAGTTATTTTGTCTCAATTAATTGTAATCTTAGGACCTACTGGAGTTGGTAAAACTGATATTAGCTTTCGTTTAGCCGAACGATTCGATGCTCCTATTATTTCATCTGATTCACGACAAATATACAAAGGGCTTAAAATTGGTACTGCTGCGCCTACTGACGAGGAGTTGAAGCGTATAAAGCATTACTTCATTGGCGAGCTGAGCATTTTTGATTATTACAGCGCAGGTCAATACGAAAGAGATGCCATTGAACTAATAGAAAAGCTCTTCAAAACTCACAACATCCTACTTCTTGTAGGTGGGTCAATGATGTATATCGATGCAGTTTGTAAAGGATTTGATGAGGTTCCCAAAATAGACGATGAAACTCGTCAGTTTTGGAAGAAGGAGCATAAAGAGAAAGGCTTGCACTTTTTGCAAGAAGAACTTAAACGCTTAGATCCTGAACACTACAGCAAGGTTGATTTGCAAAACTACAAACGCGTTATACGTGCTTTAGAAGTTTGCACAATGACGGGACAGAGCTACTCGAGCCTTCGCAAAGGAGTTATAAAAGAACGGAATTTTGATATTCTTAAAATAGGTCTAAATCGTCCACGTCCTGAACTTTATGAGCGCATCAATTCACGTGTTGATAAAATGGTAGAAAATGGATTAGTAGAAGAAGCAAAGCTCTTTTACCCACATAAAAACCTCAACTCACTCAATACGGTTGGATACAAAGAATTTTTCAAACACTTTGATGGCGAATGCTCCCTTGAAGAATCAATTAGTTTATTAAAACGCGATACGCGACAATACGCTAAAAGACAACTCACTTGGTTCAATCGTGATGAAGATATACATTGGTTTAATCCTGATAATGAGGAAGAAATAATTTCATTTATAGATTCAAAATTAAGTTTTAAATAATCAAATGAAAAGAGCAATTGTAATTGGAGCTACTTCTGGCATTGGCAGAGCTTTGGCTAATAGATTGGTCTTAGATGGTTATAAAACCGGAATAACTGGGCGTAGAGTATCTTTGCTTCAAGAGATAAAGAATGAACACCCTGAGCAAATCATCTATAAATCTTTTGATGTTATTGACACAGACAACGCCATCCATACACTGAAAGATTTGATTGACGAGCTTGGTGGTTTAGACTTGCTAATTTTAAGTTCAGGCATTGGCTATGATAATTTAGATTTTGATTTCGACTTTGAAAAAGACATAATCGATGTAAATGTGCTTGGATTCACAAATATCATAAACTGGAGCTACAAATATTTCACGAAACAAAACAGAGGACATTTAGTTGCGATTACATCAATTGCCGGATTACGTGGTAGAGACCGAGCAACTGCCTATCACGCCTCAAAAGCATATCAAAGCAACTACATCGAAGGTTTGCAGCATCATGTAGTCAAATCAAAAAGTCCTGTTCGAATTAGCAACATTCGTCCTGGCTATGTTCATACAGCATTGATTGAAGGGAATGATTTTTTCTGGACTATGCCGGTTGAGAAAGTTGCAAATCAGATCTACAAAGCTATCAAAAAACAAAAGAAAGAGGTTTTTGTGACCAAACGTTGGAATATCTTAGCATGCCTTATGCAAATCACCCCCAAATCAATTTATCAACGATTAAAAATCACCTAATGCTAATTCGACAAGACATATCACTCCAAAGTTATAACACTTTTGGTATAGACGTAAATGCTAAATTATTTGCTGAATATAAATCTGTTGATGAACTGATTGAGATTATCCAAACAGATGAATTTCAGTCTAATCGACTCTTACACATTGGTGGTGGCAGCAATTTGCTATTCACAAACGATTTTGATGGAATTATCCTTCACTCAAAAATCAATGAATTAGAAATTCTGTCTGAAAATGATGATGAAGTTATATTGCGTGTAGGTGCTGGCATCGTTTGGGATGATTTTGTAGAATATGCCGTGCAAAACAAATATTACGGTGTTGAAAACTTATCTTTAATTCCTGGCGAAGTAGGAGCAGCAGCCGTGCAAAACATCGGTGCGTATGGCGTAGAGATTAAAGATTATATAGAAAGTGTAGAGTATTTTAATATCTCCACTAAAGAGCTTGAAAAGTTAAGCAATGCAGCATGTAATTATGAATACCGTAATAGTATTTTCAAAAATGAGTTAAAAGGAAAAGCGATTATAACGTATGTGAATATTAGGCTCAAAAAAAGCGAACACTACACTTTAAATTACGCTCATTTACAAAAGGCTGTTGAACAACGTGGAGCTCTTAGCTTAAAGAATGTGCGAAATACAATTATCGAAATCCGTCAATCGAAATTGCCTGACCCTGCCAAATTAGGCAATGGTGGTAGTTTTTTTATGAATCCTATTGTTGACAAACACAAGTTTAACGCTATTTATAAAGATTACCCCAATATGCCTTATTACCAAATGCAAAATGACAATATTAAAATTCCTGCAGGGTGGCTGATAGAGCAATGCGGCTTCAAAGGCAAGCGATTTGGCAATGTAGGCGTTTATGAAAAACAAGCACTAGTGCTTGTTAATTATGGCAATGCCAAGGGACAAGAAATTGCCGATTTATCAAAGCTAATCCAATCAGAAGTTAGAAAACACTTTGATATTGAGTTAATTCCTGAAGTGAATATCATTAGCTAACAATCCTATCAAGACTCTCCACTCCCCCACTCTTTGAATGGTTTTTTAGCAAGATAGGCATTGTAATACCTTTTGTCGCCCGTAACTTCCTCGCCTAACCAATCAGGCTTTTCAAAACTTTCATTTTCTGAACTCAATTCTATCTCAGCAAGAATTAAGCCTTTATTATCACCTCCAAAAACATCTACTTCAAATGTTTTACCACGGTAATCGACCTCATGCCTTTCTTTCTCAATATAAGGTTTCTCACAAAGTTGCAACAGCTGTTTTGCCTCATTCACTGGAATCTCTTTTTCCCATTCAAACTGACTAAACTCTGTCAATTCCAACTTAGCCTTTATTGTAATAAAAGCTTTATCTGCCAAAATACGAATGCGCACAGCTTTCTCTTTTGAAGCTAAAATATAGGCCTGAATTATTGTATAACTCCTACTAACAAAAGGGGTAAAATCAGCTTTTACTAAAAATTTTCGTTCAATCTCAAAAAGACTTTGTTTTTCCGACATATTCTGGTTTTATTATAACTCATTAAACTTACTAATAAATTTCCTTCAAAATTAGCACAACAAATTTAGTCAATTTTATACTTAACGATGGCAGATATTAATGTATGGACAATATTTGCACAATTCAATCTCTTCACATTGAGAAAAAGGAACTTCGGGATTAAAAATCTCCTCAGTAGTTTTAGTTAACAACTCTACAAATTCATCCTTGTAATGATTAAAATCTACTACCTTTTCATTTATTTTGCTTTTAGTATCTTTTTGGTGTAATTGTGTCGAATTATCTGCTTTAAAGATATTACGAACAAGTAAAACCTCAGGTGATATCTTAGCTGTTTTTGTCTGTTCTTGATACAGCAAACTGTACAACAAGGTTTGCAATACTACTTTCGGCCGTTTTTTACTATCTTTTTCAAAGACTTGCTCTAAATTCTTAAATTCCAACTCATCACTTCCAGTTTTATAGTCAAGCACTCGCACCACATCATCTTTAGCATCTACTCTATCAATTTTACCCATTAAGTTCAAGTTTTGTTTCCCATTAAAAATTGGCAATTGCATTTTACAATTCTCCTCTGACTGTATATAAAGGAAAGGAGTTCGTTGCATGTCCAATTTTAATATTTGTCTTATCTGCTTTTTTATCACATTATAGAATAGAATTTTTTCTCCTTCCAGTGTTACTTCAGATATTTTCTCGTCACTTTTAAGATTATAAAGCTCTACTGCAAAAGCTTCTCTTATCAAGTTATCTATCTTAAATTCATTTGCAAGGATAGCTTGCAAATGTTCTTTTTGTACAATTTTTCCTTCAAAACGCTTATAGACATGCTCCATTACATAGTGCAAAAGCGTTCCAAACATGGCTGCTTCCACACCCTCTTCAATCTCATCTGTTTCCCTCAATTTTTCAATATAACTAAAATAAAACCTCAAAGGACAATCCAGATAGGTATTTATTGAACTTGGCGACAGCCAGCGAGCACCTTCTCCCACATGTAAATAATCTTGAAGCTTTTTCATCACCGCTTCTGTTTTTTCTACACGTATCTCCTTCTGATTAGGAAGTTTCACATCGTATGCTATGCTGTTTTGCTTTATTTCGATGCCATAATGATACTGCAACTGATACAAATAACGGCTCACTTCGCCAGTCTGCATGCCGTCAGTTCTATTATCATATAAGAAATATACATTTTTACTTCGCTGAATCAGTCGATAAAAGTTATATGAAGCAATGGCATCGTGATACTCTTCAGTAGGCAAATTGAACGCACGACGCAAATTATAGGGAACAAAGCTAATGCTGCTGTGACCTTTTGGGAAAACACCTTCGTTAAATGAACAAATAATTAAATTTTCAAAATCCAAACCACGTGTTTCAAGTGTTCCCATTATCTGCAAGCCATTAAGCGGCTCTCCTTCAAAAGGAATAGTAATTCCATTGACCAGCTGACGCAATAAACGATGCAAAGTTTCAAGCGATATATCAAGATTGGCTGACTCCTTTATAACATCATTAAGTCGATTAATTGAGATATAATACTGATATAGAAAATCAGCAGACAAATCATCTTTCTCTTCATTTTGCTCAATCAACTCTGTCAAAATAAGCAATGTGTAATCTAAAAACTCCGCCGTATCAATATTTTCTTTGAAAATAATTTTTAATAATCTATCCTTCTCAAACAAACTATCATCAACATAAATCATATTGCCTTGCACCATGCTTTGCAAAGCCTCATCAACAACAGCTTTAGAATTAGAATAAATCAATTGATGATTTAAAACTGCTTTAACTGATTTATGATAAAATTGTCCTTTCGAATTACTTCGTCTATGTAAGTTAAAAATAGCATCGATCAGACTTACCACAGGTGTTGAATTTAATGGATAACCCATTGTAATGTTGATACTCTCAATATAATCAGGAAGCGAATACAGTAAAGGTACAAGCAGTTTTTCATCCGGTAAAACAACTGCCGTATTCAACCAATTTTGATCTATTTTTTCCTTTGGATTTATTTTTTCCAATAATTGATAGACCATTTTTACCTGCCCAATGGCTGAGGGAATTGCAAAGACCTCAAATAACTTCTCATCCAAATTTGTCTTTAAGTCTTTACTTTCTACTTTTAGCTTGGAAGGAAAACTCTTAATATTTTCAGCAAAAAACAGTGAGGCATTATTTTCCTTATCTTGCAATTCGTCAGCATAATAATCCCAGTAAAAATCTGCCTTATTGCGTTTCTTTAATTCCGTAAAAAGTGCTTTTTCACATGGATTCAATGCATTGAAACCGATAAACACAAAGCTTTTATCATCAAACAAGTGCTGCGAAGTATCATTTTCTAACTGCTCTACTACCTCTCTAAACAACATACCTTCTGTAGCTAAGCCCTCTGCTTTCAACTCCTTGCGGTGCGAATCATAGAGTTGATACAGCACCTTCCAAATCTCAACAAAGTTCTTCTTTGTCTCCTTATCCGTTTCGGGTAAAAAGTGAGCCCAAAATCTTTTAATAGCTTCCCTTTGTTCATCTGTTAAGTATTCAAAGCTATAATCAATCTCCTTCAAATCACGCACATTGGTAAAAATCTGCTTAGCATCTAAGCGGTATTTGTCGATATCATCAAAATCACTCAACAAAACTTCGCCCCAAAACACAAAATCATCAAATCCCTCAGACGAACCACTAATCTTTTTATAAATTTCATATAAGCGAAAAAGTTCTTTTGTTCGATCTGTCAGGTTATTTTCAGACACACTATAAAATAGATCATTTACCGCCATTACCTCTGGAGCAAAGATTACTTGATCAATTAGTTCGGATAAGTACTTTTGAAAAAAATATCCTGCTCGACGGTTTGGAAATACAAAGGTGAATTTTCGAATATCTCCTTTATATTCATTGTAAAACAGCGATGCAATATGGTATAAAAATGAATTCATTTAACTAAGATTTGACTGATTTAAATTCAAAGGACTAAAATACATAAATTTATAAGAAGAGTAAAATTTACACAAAAATAAGCTAACTCGTAGTAGTAAAAAACTTTACCAAGAGATAAAACCAAAGAAAATCACATCATTTTCTTTCATATTCTAAACAATTTAGTAGTTTTGTCTTTTATTTTGTTAAATAGTGATAGGCACAATAATAAATACCATAGCCATTTTAGTTGGTGGAACAGTAGGAGTTTTCTTGAAAAAAGGAATTTCAGAGAAGTATCGAAGCATTTATTTTCAAGCTGTTGGACTTTTTACATTAGCCATTGGCGTAAGCATGGTATGGAGCATGAATAATATTCTTGTAGTTGTTGCAAGTATACTTATTGGATCTCTTTTAGGGGAGTGGATGCGATTAGAAGAACGAACTGAACTATTAAGCGACAAGATCAAAGAGAAGCTAAAGATTGGGAATGAACGATTTTCAGAAGGATTAGTTACTACATTTTTGTTGACCTGCATCGGCGCTTTAACCATTGTTGGATCTATTGAAGAAGGCATTACGGGCGACAATCGACTTTTACTTACTAAATCTGTTTTAGATGGATTTTCTGCCATTATTTTAGCGTCAGCCTTTGGAGTGGGAGTTGTTTTTGCAGCTATTCCACTTTTTATTTTCCAAGGTGGCATAACTTTGACTGCTAAATTTTTTGGCGAATTCCTATCTACAAACACCATAGAAGCGATTACGACAGTAGGTGGTATCCTCCTATTGGGTCTTGCAATAAATATTTTAGAAATAAAAAAGCTTAGAGTATTGAACATGATACCCTCATTACTTGTTGTTATAATATTAATTTGGATTATCAATAAATCAAACATTAATCTACTAAGCTTATAAACTATTATAATACAGAAAAGTAAAACTATTTAGCAATAAAGATTTTTACTATAATTAATATAAATATGGATATACAATTAGCTATTATATGTTTTATCATTGGCTTTATAATTGCAAACGGTATAAAATTTTTGCATTTTCGAAGAAACACCAAAAGGATATCGAGTAAAACTGGTCAAAATCTAATCCGAAAGGATATTAATGAACTTGCATTTAGTAAATTGCTACCCTACATTCCTATTTATTATTTAATTATTTGGATTGTGTGTAGCAGTTTTTATTTTTCAAACCACACATCCACATCTTTATTCTATGATGGCTTAAGCACTGGCATAACGTGGCTTAGCTTAAGTTTTATTTTCGAAACAGGTGTTTGGGTCCTGCTTAAACACAAATTATCAATATCCATGAAACAAATGTATTTAAAATCACAACCCTGGATATTATTAAGTTACTATATAGTATTAGTAAGTCCTTTAATGTTAGCTTTCACAAAGATGTAAAAGCTATTTAAGATAAAAAAATTGAAATAAAAATTATAATTAAATAAGAGAACATGAATAAAAGAGAAGTATTTGAAGAGAGACGTAATGCCTTGAAAGGCATGGAGGATGTTGCGCTTCATAAACAACATTTGAAAGCTAAATTAACAGCTCGCGAACGTCTCAATATTCTTTTTGATGAAGGTAGTTTTTTTGAACTGAATCCTTTTATTGAACCCAATATGCCAATTAAGGCGAATCAAAACTCGTTTGGCGACGGTGTAGTGGTAGGAAGAGGTTTAATTCAAGGCCGAAGTGTATTTGCTTATGCTCAAGACTTTACTGTAATGGGTGGTTCATTAGGCTATGCTCACGGAATGAAAATTGCCAAAGTGCAAGAAATGGCTCTTAAGTTTGGAGCTCCAATTGTAGGCTTAATTGATAGTGGTGGAGCACGTATTCAAGAAGGTATAAAAAGTTTATCAGCTTATGCACGTATCTTTAAAAACAATGTTAGTTCATCCGGTATTATCCCTCAAATAAGTGTTATTCTTGGACCTGCCGCTGGAGGTGCTGTTTACTCTCCTGCTATTACTGACTTTATTATCATGACCAATCGAACATCTTATATGTTTGTAACGGGGCCCGATGTAGTAAAGGAGGTTCTAAACGAAGACATTACGATGGATCAGCTTGGAGGTGGAAATGTTCATGGTGAAAAAAGCGGTGTTTCTCACTTTGTTTTTGAAGATGAAGAGCACGCACTATTACAAGTAAGGAAGATATTGGCATATCTGCCGATGAATAATTTCGATGCACTTCCTATTTCTACCGACGTAAGTTTCAACGAAGAGCGTCAAGCCTATTTGGACAAAATTATTCCAGATGACCCCAATAGAGCTTACGATATGAAGGAAATCATCAACACTATTGTTGACAACAATACATTTCTTGAAGTTCACGAAAAATACGCTCAAAACATTTTAGTTGGTTTTGCACGTCTGAATGGAAATACAATCGGTATCGTTGCTAATCAACCCAAAGTTTTAGCAGGTACATTGGATAATGCCGCCAGTATAAAAGGAGCTCGTTTCGTACGTTTTTGTGACTCCTTCAATATTCCATTACTTGTTCTTGAAGATGTACCTGGATTTATGCCTGGATCAGAACAAGAACATACGGGAATTATCCGTAACGGCGCAAAACTACTTTATGCATTTTGTGAAGCAAGCGTGCCACGAGTTACTATTGTAACAAGAAAAGCTTATGGTGGCGCCTATGTAGTGATGAATAGTTTGGGAATTGGTGGAGATTTTAACTTTGCTTGGCCAAGTGCAGAAATTGCGGTAATGGGACCTGCTGGAGCAATCAAAATTGTAAACCGAAAAGAATTAAAAGAGGCCGAAGATCGTGAAACTACGGAAAAAGAACTGATTGAAAAATATAAAAACGAAATTGCAAATCCATTTAGAGCTGAAGAATTAGGCATGATTGACGATGTTATAAAACCATCCGAAACAAGAAAAACACTAATAACCGTTTTTGATATTTTATCAAATAAACAATATTCTAAACCACAGCGAAAACATGGGAATATTCCTTTGTAACGCTCTTATTTTGTAGAAATTTCTTCATTTATTGAAAAGTATAATATGAATAAAAGAATTTTAATTGCCAATAGAAACGAAATTGCTATTCGAATCATCCGTTCGGCAAAAAGCTTAGGTCTTACAACCTATGTAATAAAAACAAATCGCGAACACGATGCTCTCTATTTAGAGTATGCTGATGAAGTTATTCGCGTTCAAGAAGACTTGGCTGAGAAAACTGTTTTCTTAAACCCCGAAGCTATCGTAGAGCTTGCGATAGAAAATAAAATCGATATGATTCACCCTGGCTATGGATTTTTATCAGAAAACCCTGATTTTGCCAGATTATGTGAACAAAATAATATTATTTTTATCGGTCCTTCAGCACAATTAATTCAAGATATGGGCTTAAAAACTGTGGCTAAAAAATTAGCTGCAGATACCAACATGCCTCTTGTACCTGGTAGCAAAGGAGCTATTACTGACGCGAAAGAAGCAAAAGAATTTGCTGATAAAATTGGTTATCCAGTTATTCTGAAAGCATCAGCTGGTGGTGGTGGACGTGGTATGCGTATTGTTGAAAAAGCTGATACGATGGAACGTCATTTTAAGTCTGCTTACGATGAAGCTGTGGCAGCTTTTGGCAATGGAGATATATTTATTGAAAAATATTTAGTCAATCCTAAACACTTAGAATTCCAAATTTTAGGTGATAAGTTTGGAAATGTGATTCATTTGGGCGAACGTGAATGTTCACTTCAACGAAAACACCAAAAAATAGTGGAAGAAGCACCTTCTGCAAGTATCTCGGATGCTAAACGTGAAGAGATGGGTGCATTAGCTGTTAAGTTTGCTAAAGCAATTGGCTACTATTCAGCAGGAACAATTGAGTACATTTTAGATGAAGATGGCTCCTACTATTTCATGGAAATGAATACGCGTATTCAAGTAGAACATCCAGTAACTGAAATGATCACTGGAGTTGATTTAGTTGATTGGCAAATTAGAATAGCCTTAGACGAAAAGTTAAGCCTTGTTCAAGATGATATCAAATTCAATGGCTGGGCGATTGAGTGTCGTGTTAATACTGAAGACCCACAGAATAATTTCAGTCCACAAACTGGATTTATTGAAAAAATAAATTTCCCATTTGGTGAGCATATTCGTATTGAAACAGGAGTACAGGACTTTTCTATAGTTACACCCTACTTCGACTCAATGATTGCTAAAATTATTGTTCATGGAGATAATCGGGAAGATTGTATAAATAAAACACTAACAGCTTTAGATGATTTCTATATTCAAGGTCTTAAATCAACTGTTCCATTTTGTCGTACAGTGTTAAGAAGTAAGGAGTTTAACGATACAAGCTATACAACACGATGGGTGGATAGTGTGTTCGAAACTTCCATGTTAGAATCAGACGAAGAAGCTATGATGGCTGCGCTTGCAGCAACTATTACCTATGCAAAAGAATACCTTCAATATTCTTCTGACTCACCAATGTTTAAAAGTGAGTCACTGAATGTATGGGTACTAAACAAACGATTGAATAAATAAATCAACAAAAAACTGAGAATATGGCAACAAGTTATGTTTATAAAAGAGATGCAACAAGACTTTTTATCGCTATGCGGGATAATGGTGATCGCTACAAAATTTATTTACCAAAAGAATCAAGACCTATTGTAAACGGTGAAGAGAAAGATGTGTTTTTTGTTGATCACAAAAATAATTTCTCATCATTTACTATGAATAATAAAACTTATCGTTGTGAAATTACACAACGAGACCAAAATCGTATTATGGTAAAAGTAAATGGTGTTGAGTACAAATTTAGTTTAGAATCAATCTTCTCATATTTACGTCAAAACATTCTGAATAAAGATACAGAAGAAGAAGTAAACAACAATATTGTATCTCAAATGCCAGGAAAGATTGTCGATGTTTTCGTAAGTGAAGGTGACTTGGTTAATGAGGGTGAGGCTTTACTTAGCTTAGAAGCAATGAAAATGCAAAATGAAATTAATGCTGGCTGCAATGGTTTAATTCGCAAAATCCACGTTACCCCAGGACAATCTGTTATGCAAGATGAATTACTAATCGAAATTGCATCAATAGATGAGTAGTAAAACTCACAAATCAATATAAATCACTTGTCGGATTACTTTTAGTATTCCGATAAGTTGTTTTAAAGATAAAAGTAAGCTATTTAACAAGATGAATAAGCATAAATTTCAATTAAAATTTTTTTCAATCCATCTTTTTATTTATGTTTGTAAATCATATTGAAAATTAAAATACATACCGATTGAATATGTCAAAATCAGTAGGAAAAATATCTCAAATTATTGGACCCGTTGTTGACGTTTACTTCGATATCGATTCAAGTAAAAACGAACAACTTCCCGCAATACACGATGCACTTTACATTCAGCGTGAAAACGGACAAGAGCTTGTTATTGAAGTGCAACAACACATTGGCGAAAATACAGTTCGCGCCGTAGCTATGGACTCAACTGACGGCTTACGTCGTGGATTAGAAGTAAATACCATGGGTAGCCCCATTACAATGCCCGTTGGCGAACAAGTAAAAGGGCGCTTAATGAACGTAGTTGGCGAAACTATTGATGGGATGAAAAAACTGGACAAAAAAGGAGCATACCCTATTCATCGCGAGCCACCAAAATTTGAAGATTTATCCACAGCAACAGAAGTTTTATACACCGGAATTAAAGTTATTGACCTTATCGAGCCTTATTTGAAAGGTGGAAAGATTGGTTTATTCGGAGGTGCTGGTGTTGGAAAAACCGTTTTGATTCAAGAATTAATCAACAATATCGCCAAAGGACATAGCGGATTTTCAGTTTTTGCTGGTGTTGGTGAGCGTACACGTGAAGGAAACGACTTACTTCGTGAAATGATTGAATCAGGCGTTATTCAATACGGTGACGAGTTTAAGAAAAGCATGGAAGAAGGCAATTGGGACTTATCAAAAGTAGATTATGATGCTGTCGCTAATTCGCAAGCTACATTAATATTCGGACAAATGAATGAACCACCCGGTGCACGTGCATCTGTGGCTCTTTCAGGTCTAACTGTAGCTGAATCTTTCAGAGATGGAGTTGGTCAAGGTAAAAAAGGAGGTAACGATATTCTTTTCTTTATCGACAATATTTTCCGATTTACACAAGCGGGTTCTGAGGTTTCTGCCCTATTAGGCCGAATGCCCTCAGCTGTTGGATACCAGCCTACTCTTTCTACAGAAATGGGTGTGATGCAAGAACGTATTACATCGACAAAATATGGTTCAATTACATCTGTACAAGCTATTTATGTACCAGCTGACGACTTGACTGACCCTGCACCAGCAACTACCTTCTCGCACTTGGACGCAACCACAGTATTGAGTCGTAAAATTACAGAGTTGGGTATTTATCCAGCAGTTGATCCATTGGAATCGACATCAAGAATTTTGGATCCCAATATTTTAGGATTTGACCACTACAATACCGCACAACGCGTAAAACAGATTCTACAGCGTAATAAAGAGTTGCAAGATATTATTGCTATTTTAGGTATGGAAGAACTTTCAGATGAAGACAAAACAACCGTAAGAAGAGCACGTAAAGTACAACGTTACTTATCACAACCATTTTATATGGCTGCTCAATTTACTGGTGTTCCTGGAGTAATGGTTCCTATCGAGGAGACAATTCGTGGTTTCAAGATGATATTGGATGGCGAATTGGATGAGTATCCTGAAATGGCGTTCTTAAATGTGGGCGTTATAGATGAAGCGATTGAAAAAGGTAAAAAACTGCTTGAACAATCAAAAGATTAATAAATGATGACACTTGAAGTAATAACGCCGGAAGGAAAACTATTTAGTGGTAAGGTAGAATTAGTTACAGTACCTGGTACAAAAGGTGCTTTTACTATTTTAACTAACCATGCCCCTATTATTTCGAGTTTGACAAAAGGCGAAATTGTATATCGTCAAAAGGAAGATGAAAAAAGTATCAGTATTGATGAAGGGTTTGTAGAAGTTCTTAATAATCACGTGTCTGTAGTTGTAGAAATAAGCAATGAATAAAAAAATAGTAAAATACACATTAAGCACAAGCGTAGCTATAGCTGTAGTTGCGGTAATTTTGCATTTTCTTTATTCTCGGTTCAATATAAGTTTATCACTTATATCATTATCTGTAATAACTCTATTTTTTATCGCAATCACAGTTGTATCCGCCTATTTAGTTTCAAAAAAATTAAAAGAAAAAAAGGACTTATCAATTGGCTACATTTTAGCAATACGATTCTTGTTCTTCTTTGTCATTCTGCTATTTGTCTTTATAAATATGTGGATAAATAGAGAACAAGTTTTGGGAATTACAATTGCCTCTGTAATAATGACAATAGTGTTTCTCGTATATGAAACCAAATTACTTTTGCTAAAGAACAACTCAAAGTAAGTAGAATAATTTGACCTAATAAATTTTAGATTAAGCATGTTTTCTAATAAAAAAATATATATAGTAGTATTAATTATCAGCCTCTTATCATTCGGTGGAATGAGAGCCATGGCAAATGAAAACAGCAATGAGAAAAAATCATTTGACATTAAGGAAATGATTTTCTCACACGTGCTTGATTCATATGAATGGCATCTATTCTCATCCAAAGATAAACATTACTCTATACCACTGCCTATAATCGTAAAAGGTGAAAATGGTTGGGAAGTATTCTCTTCTGCTAAAATTAAGCATTCACAGGTTTACAAAGGTTTTTATATCGCTGAAAACGAGCCTTATAAATACAAAGTTGTTTACAGCAATCAAAATGGCGAAGAAATTCGTCCTTTGGATTTTTCTTTTACAAAAAATGCAGCTGCGGCGTTATTAGCAAGTATTATTCTGATTATCATTTTCTTATCAATTGCTAAGCAATATAAGCGCGATCCAATGCGTTCGATGAAGGGATTTTCGGGAGCTATTGAACAGTTGACAATGAGCTTACACGATGATTTAATCAAACCAAGCATCCCCAACAATTACCAGAAATTTGCTCCCTACCTGCTTACGGTATTCTATTTCATATTCTTAAACAATATGTTAGGATTAATACCCATTTTTCCGGGAGGTGCAAACGTAACTGGCAACATTGCTGTAACACTAACATTGGCTTTGATTACATTTTTTATGACCAATGTATTTGGCAATAAAGAATATTGGAAAGAAATATTTTGGCCAGATGTACCGGTCTTCTTAAAAACACCTATTTTCCCACTAATGCAGATTATTGAGTTTATAGGAGTGATTACAAAACCGTTCTCACTGATGATTCGACTTTTTGCCAATATGCTGGCTGGTCATATGATCTTGCTTGTGCTTGTTGGATTAATTTTCATGTTCTCAGCATTACTGGGAATAGGTGCAGCATTAGGCGTATCAGTGGTATCGATGTTATTCTCTATTTTCATAGTGCTTCTTGATGTTTTAGTATCATTTATTCAAGCATATGTATTCACTATATTATCAGCAATATTTATCGGTATGGCACAGCCAGAACCGCATGCTATAAAAGAAATTAAATAAAAAGAAAATAAAAATAATTATTAAACAATTTAAAAACTATATTTTATGTTACTATCCATTTTATTACAAGTTGCAGAAGCGGCTAAAGCTGTTGGATTAGAAAACTTTGGTGCTGCATTAGGTGCAGGTATTGCAGTAATCGGTGCTGGTTTAGGTATTGGTAAAATTGGTTCACAAGCTATGGAAGCCATTGCACGTCAACCAGAAGCTGCCTCAGACATCCGCTCTAATATGATTGTAATTGCAGCTCTTGTTGAAGGTGTTGCGTTCTTGGCTGTAATTGTGTGTGCTTTAGCAATCTTTATTAAATAAGTTATGGAACTATTCACTCCCGAAATAGGATTAATTTTTTGGCTTTTAATTCCTTTCTTGGTAGTCTTTTATATTTTGGCAAAATTTGCATGGCCTGCTATTTTAGGAGGTGTTGCAAAAAGAAATCAATTTATAGACGAATCTCTTCTTGCTGCTAAGCAAGCTACAGAAGAACTTGAGAAAGTAAAGGAAAACAGTCTAAAACTTATCGATGACGCAAAAAAAGAGCAAGCAGCAATCATTGCTACAGCTGTCAAATCGAGAGATGAAATTGTAGATACTGCAAAAGGTAAAGCAAACGAGGAAGCAAACAAAATTCTTGAAGATATGCGTAAGCAAATCCAGAAAGAAAAAGAAGATGCATTGCGTGAAATTCGTAGGGATGTAGCTCTTCTGTCCGTAGATATTGCCGAAAAACTTATTCGCAAAGAACTTGATCAAGATAAGAAGCAAGTTGATATGATTGAACGCTTAATCGACGAGATTAATATTCCTAAATCATAAAATTAAAAGCAAAGGCAGATTATTTTGCCTTTGCTTATACTTATTAATAAAACTAGTTAAAAGATAATTATTGAGATGAACACTGGATTAATTTCTGAAAGATACGCTAAAGCACTGTACGAGTTTGCTGTAAATAATAATTCATTGCAAGACGTATATCAAAGCGTACGCCTACTAACTCAAGTTTACGCCCAAAATTCGGAACTTAAAAACTTTATTGATAATCCTATCGTTTCATCTACCGATAAAAAAAAGCTAATTCTCACTGCATCTGGTGAAAAACTTGGCGAATCATTTGAGCGTTTCGTAAATTTACTCATTGAGAACAAACGCGAAAAACAAATTCAGTTTATTCTATTAAAGTTCTTAGACTTATATCGCGAAAACCACAATATTTTGCGTGGTGAACTTACAACAGCTATTACTATTGATAATAAAACTGAAAAGCAACTAATCCATTTAATTGAAAATCAGACTAAAGCAAGCATTGAGTTTAACAAAATAGTTGACCCGAATGTATTGGGTGGCTTCAAGCTTGAGATTGATAATAATCAATGGGATGCTACAATTGCTAAGCAATTAGAACTAATTAGAGAAAAATATAAAGAACAAAACAGCAAAATATTTTAATTACTATGTTCAAAAAATCATTTTTACTAATTATATGTTCTGTTTTTGCTTTGCAGCTACCCATCTTAGCTGGTAGTAAAGCAAATATCCAACACACAAAGCAAGATAATAACCCCATAATCGGACTTCTTGAAAGAATAGACGCTGGAGCTTCCGATAAATTTTTAATTGACTTGGTTTCTGATGAAACTGAATACTTTGAATTAGACCAAGAAAATGACAAAGTAGTAGTTCGTGGAACAAATTATGTAGCCATCGCTACCGGTATCAATTGGTATTTAAAGTATTATTTGAATATCCACCTTTCGTGGAATGGAATGAAGGCAAATTTGCCAGCTGTATTACCTGCCGTTGAAAGTCCTGAACGACACGACGCCAATGTTCAATACCGCTATGAATTTAATTTCTGTACATTTTCTTATGGTACCGCCTTTTGGGATTGGGATAGATGGGAGCAAGAAATAGACTGGATGGCTCTTCACGGTGTCAATTTACCCTTGATGCTTACTGGTACTGAAACAGTTTGGAGAGATTTACTACTCGAATTAGGATATAGTAAAACTGAAATTAATGAATTTATTGCTGGACCAGCTTTTCAAGCTTGGTGGCAAATGAATAATCTTGAGGGTTGGGGAGGTCCTAACCCTGATTCATGGTATGAAAACCAGGTAATTTTAGGAAATAAAGTTATTGATAGATACCGTGAGTTTGGCATGGAACCAGTAATGCCTGGATATGCAGGTATGGTACCAAGTAATGCCAACCAAAAATTAGGCTTAAGCGTTTCTGACCCTGGTACATGGTGTACTTTCCAACGTCCTGCATTTTTGCTACCTACTGATAGCAGATTTGAAGAGATTGCAGATAAGTATTATGCTAAAATGACAAACTTATTTGGCAGCGACTTAAAATACTTTACAGCAGACCCTTTTCACGAAGGTGGTAATGTAGGTAGTGTAGACTTAGCTGGAGCAGGAACTGCTATTTTTAATGCAATGACTCGTGCTAACGAAGATGCCAAATGGGTAATACAATCCTGGCACGAAAATCCACGTCAAGCCTTAATTGACCCAATGGATGTCGGTGAAGTTATCGTACTTGATTTATTTTCAGATGGTTCTCCTAAATGGCAAAGTCCAGGCTATGGAAAACATCATTGGATTTACACCATGCTTCACAACTTTGGAGGACGCTCAGGAATGTACGGCCGCCTTTCATACATAGCAGACACCTATTACAATGCACAAAATAATGCTACAGCTGATATGAAAGATGGACATGCTGGTGTACCTGGTTATCGCTATTTCAAATGGACACATAAATATATTTACGCCGATTGGAATAACAATAAAGTATTTGAGGAGGATGAATTAATTTATGCAATTCAAAACGACGGTAATGATAATGATGCTGCAAATATATCTACATTGATTGAAGTGCCAGCCGATGCACATATTGGTGATATTCGTCTTCGTGTTCGCTACACAAATGGCTATTGGGAGAATTTTGAAATAGCTAAAGATCCCTGCAGAGATGTAATACAAGGAGGTATTTATGATTTTACAATTCAGACTTCGGATACGGGTACAAGTAATAACAAGTCCTTGTTATCTGAAAAATTATATTGTTTCCCCAATCCAACTAATAACATCTTGCAATTTAGCGAAGAAGTAACTAAAGCTATCTTAATTGATGTAAATGGAAAACAATTAATAGAAACAGATAAAAATAGAATGACTTTGAGTCATTTGCCAAATTCAATATATATTGTTCAACTTGTGGGGAATGAAAATGAATCAATCCATTAGGTTGTAATAAAAAAATAAAGATTATTTATTTCAAATAAATTATAGAAAGATGTCAAGTAAAATAAATGTAAGTGAAGTTTCTAAGGTACTGCAAATGCAGTTATCAGGTATTGACACAGGTGTAAAATTTGACGAGATAGGTACAGTTTTACAAATTAGTGATGGTGTAGCACGTTTATACGGACTTCAAAATGCAGAATCAAACGAATTGATTGAGTTTGAAAATGGCGTTCAAGCCATTGTGATGAACTTGGAAGCAGATAACGTAGGTGCTGTTTTGCTTGGGCCATCTAACTTAATCAAAGAGGGCGACAAAGCGAAAAGAACAAAACGAGTTGCTTCAATTTTCGTAGGCGAAGAGATGTTAGGAAGAGTTATCAATCCATTAGGCCAACCATTGGATGGTAAAGGAAAAATAGAGGGCGATTTACTCGAAATGCCATTTGAACGAAAAGCACCCGGTGTAATTTATCGTCAACCTGTGAATGAGCCATTACAGACAGGACTTACAGCTATTGATTCAATGATACCAATTGGTCGTGGACAGCGTGAGTTAATTATTGGTGACCGCCAAACTGGTAAAACAAGTGTAGCAATTGACACCATAATCAACCAACGTAGAAATTACGAAGAGGGTAATCCTGTATTTTGTATCTATGTGGCTATAGGCCAAAAAGGCTCTACAGTAGCTAACATTATGGATACTCTACAAAAGCATGGTGCTATGGACTATACTGTCATTGTAGCTGCTAATGCTTCCGATCCTGCTGCTCTTCAATATTACGCTCCATTTGCTGGCGCCGCTATTGGTGAGTATTTCCGCGATACAGGTCGTCACGCTTTGGTAGTTTATGATGACTTATCCAAACAAGCTGTTGCATATCGAGAAGTTTCATTGATTCTTCGCCGTCCTTCAGGCCGTGAAGCTTATCCTGGTGATATTTTCTATCTTCACTCACGTTTATTAGAGCGCGCTGCTAAGATTATTAATCAGCAAGAAGTGGCTGAAAAAATGAATGACTTACCAACAAGCTTAAAAGGAAAAGTAAAAGGTGGAGGCTCATTGACAGCTTTACCTATTATTGAGACACAAGCGGGAGACGTATCAGCATACATTCCTACCAACGTTATTTCTATTACAGATGGTCAAATTTTCTTAGATACTGACTTGTTTAACCAGGGTAATAGACCTGCAATTGACGTTGGTATTTCGGTATCACGTGTGGGTGGTAGTGCTCAAATTAAGCCGATGAAGAAAATTGCTGGAACACTAAAAATGGACCAAGCTCAATTTAGAGAATTGGAAGCATTTACTCAATTTGGTAGCGATTTAGATAGAGTTACAGCAATGACTATTGATAAGGGTCAAAAGAATGCTCGTTTGCTTGTTCAGCCTGTAAATAGTCCGATAGTAGTAGAGAAACAAGTTGCACTGCTTTATTGTGGATCACAAGGATTACTTAGAAGATTAGACTTAAACAAAGTTGATACTTTCAAAAAAGAATTCTTATCTACTTTAGAGAATCTTCATCAAACTGATATATTAGACCCTATTAAATCGGGTGTAATTAATGATGAAATCACTGGAAAAATAGAGAAAATCGCCGAAGATGTAATTAAGAGAATTTAATTTTAGAAATTATAAATCCTATAATTAAGATTAGAGAAAATGGCTTCATTAAAAGAGATAAAATCACGAATTCAATCCGTTAGATCAACGCAGAAAATTACATCTGCAATGAAGATGGTGTCATCAGCTAAATTACAAAAGGCAGAAAGACGAATCTATCACCTACATTTATATCAACAAAAAATGTCGGAGATTCAACAAGCTATTTTTAGTGGTGTAGAAGAGGATTTTAAATCGACTTTAACGACTCAAAGAGAAGTAAAAAAAGTAGCCATCATTGCATTTTCATCCAATTCGAGTTTGTGCGGTAGCTTCAATTCAAATGTTATAAGACAATTGAATAAAACTGTAGAGGATTACAAGCATTTAGGTAAAGAGAACATCACGATTATCCCTATAGGAAAAAAAATAGCTGAAGCAACAAAAAAATTAGGCTTTGCGGTAGATCAAAACTTTGATGCTTTAGCTGACTCACCAAACTTCGCTGAGGTACAAAAAATTGCTAATGAATTAATTCAATCCTATCTGGAGAATAAAGTAGATAAAGTAGAATTGATATATCATAAATTTGTAAGTAAAGGCTCGCAAGTATTGACCAATAAAGCCTTATTACCCTTAGTAAATACGGGAGAAAACATTGATAATGATTCTGCAAATAAATTTGATGATAACAATTTGATAATTCTCGAACCTTCACTCGACGAGTTGATTAAAGAAATGCTTCCAAAGCTAGTGAGATTAAACCTATATACTAGCCTATTGGATTCAAGCGCCTCAGAGCATGCTGCAAGAACTATTGCAATGCAAACAGCAACTGACAATGCTGATGAACTATTAGACGATTTGAAATTACAGTATAACAAGTCACGTCAACAAGCAATTACAAACGAACTTTTAGATATTATTGGTGGTTCATTTGGGCAAAATTAGTAGAGAAAAGAACAATAAATCTTTAAGAAATCGTTTTATTAAGAAGTAATACTACTACAATAATATTAATTATAGCACACATAAAATGAGTGATACCAAAAGTCAAGAGCTTAACTTAATTCAAATCTTTAGCAAAATTGGAGAATGGCTAAAGAAAGTATCTATTTCTATTGCTAAAGTTATTACTTATTCAGCTAGAATGTCAATAAGATATTGGTATTTATTTACATTAGTGCTTGCATTAAGTATCTTAGCTAGTATTTATTTATCTCGTCCAAAAGCACATAAATATCATGCAGAAACTGTTCTTCATGCCAGTTTTTCTGAAATTAGTTTTGTTAATGATGTTATTGACCAACTAAGTGCTTCAATTAATAACAAAAGTGGATACAACCTGGCTCGTTTTTTGGAAATTCCAGATAGTATTGCTAAAGGTGTTTTAAAAATTGAACGTTTTAATATTATTGATTATTTGGATGATGAAACTCCTGATTTAATTGATTTCAAGAAAAGCCATTCGCTAAAAGACACCACTAATCTTATAATGAATGATAGAGTTTACTTTCGTTTAACTACAAACAGCCCTAACAATTTGGATGCTGTTTATGATGCACTAATACACTATCTTAATTCAAATCAACGACTAATTAATGAGTTTGAATATAATAAAGAAATTTATACTAATACTGCCAATTTATTAGATAGAGAAATTTCACGTATAGATAGTCTTGCTCAAATAACATATTTACAAAACGAAGAAAATCTAGACTTAACACTATACAATGATGGTAAAAGAGGAGAAAAAATTATTTTGGGAGAAAGAAAAAAGCCATTAGTTTACGAAGATTTATTAAAAACAATAGACAACAGGTTTGTTAGAGGTAGAAAACTAGAAATGGCGATACAGCCTGTATATTCTACAACTGGCTTTGTAGTTAAGGGTCCAATAAATGGTAGATTTAAGTATATAATATATGGATTTATTTATGGTGTAATTGGAGGTGTTATTGCCTCAACTCTATTTTCAAAGAAAAAGAAGCTTAAAGAGTTCATAGAACAGTCCAAAAAATAGATAAATAAAAAAAAGCGACAAGGTTAATCTTATCGCTTTTTTTGTAAACTTTCTGTCTTAATCAATCTCGCTTACGCGTTCCATTAGTTTCTTTGCGTCCATTGCTCCAACTATTCGATTTATTACTGTACCCTCAGAATCAAGAATAAGCATCGTAGGAAATGCTTTAATATCGTACTTCTCTCGCAGACTAATACCCTCGCCTTTTTCCATATCAACTTTCAAATTTACGTATTGAGTATTAAAATAAATCCAGGTAAAATGTAAATACAATGCCCAAAATTTGGATTGCTGGGTTTTCAATAATTGTCATCTTACTGCTAAGTTTATCAACAGACTACATGCTGTAAAGCATGCTTTATTGGTGAACAATTTGGCTTGAACAATATAAATTAGGAAGTAAACTAAACACTAAACATAATACAAAACGACTATATTCACTGGCTAACTCACTCTAAGTCATACAGTCGCTTTATCTTAAATACAACCCTTGATGGGTTATTATTCTTGTCAATTACTTAAGAATGCAATAGGCAAAACCTAAAAGGATGTATATTATACTCAAATTTTCTTCATACGAATCACTCGTACATCTTCAATAGGTTTATCAGCTACGCCAGTTTCTACTACTGATATTTTATCTATTACTTCAAAGCCACTAATTACTTCACCAAAAACAGTATAATTCCCATCTAAATGAGGCGTTCCTCCTTCCTTTTGATAAATAGCCCGAGCTTCACTACTAAATGTGTAGATAGAATCATTACTGACATCTAAACCTAACTGTCTGTTTTTTGATAG
The DNA here is from genome assembly GCA_964346125.1 of uncultured Paludibacter sp. Classification (GTDB taxonomy): domain Bacteria; phylum Bacteroidota; class Bacteroidia; order Bacteroidales; family Paludibacteraceae; genus UPXZ01. Next base: position 3,112 of record CAYFTO010000004.1, on the reverse strand, counting down.
TTCCATTCTATCTAATTCCTCAGCCAAAAACTGTTTACCTTTTACTATATAAAACTGATAAGCTGAAGAACGTTTTTCGGGATTTATATTATCCCCCATTCGTGCTGCTGCTAAAGCTCCATATTTATGGAATAACTGCGGTGTTTTGATTTCAGCTGGAATAGTTTTTTCTTTATCCAGTACAGGCACTGCGTCCTTCAAAATTTTGGTCCGAGTTGAAGGATCACCGCCTTGAATCATAAAATCTTCGATAACACGATGAAATAACACACCATCATACACTTTTTGCTTTACCAAACTTAAAAAATTATCACGGTGTATTGGAGTTTCATTGTATAGTTTTACAACTATTTTGCCCTCAGAAGTAACAATTAATACCTTTTGTTCTTTGACTTTTCCCTGTTTCGGCAATGATGCACATGAAAGTAAAATAATTGGTAGCATAGCAATAATTAAGATGTAAAATTTTCTCATTTTTATCCTTTTATAATGTTTCTGATTTAATATTTTCAAAGATATTAAATTCTTTTGAAAAATCCTCTTTTATCAAATATCATAATTTTGAATAAAACGAAGTGAATAGATTTTTGTAACTTTGTAGGTAATTAAATTTGAAATTAATTATGACTGGCTCAAAGGGATACCAAGCACTTAAAAGATACACACTTTTTGTTTTCAAACAGTTTTATCGTGAAATCATTATCGTTGGCAAGGAAAACCTACCGAATGATGATTCTGCTGTTATTTTCGCACCTAATCACCTCAATGCTCTGATGGATGCATTGGCTGCCTCCTACATATTGCCACGCAATAGAACAGTAGTTTACTTAGCAAGAGCTGATCTTTTTCGTAAAAAGTATTTGGCAAAAATAATGTATTTTGTCAACATCTTACCCGCTTTCAGAATGAGAGATGGGATAGACAACTTGAACAAAAATGAACAAAGTTTTGCTGCTTCGGTAGATGCTTTGGAGGTTGGAAAGTACTTGTGTATAATGCCTGAAGGGGGACAAGGCGAAGAGCGAAAAATCAGACCTTTGGTAAAAGGAATTTTTCGTATTGCTTTTAATGCTCAAGAGAAATTTGGAGAAAACAAAAAGGTGAAAATCATTCCACTTGGTTTGGATTTAGAAGATTTGAACAAATCAAACACAAGCCTAATCATCAATATAGGTCGTGCTATTGAGCTAGAGGATTATCACTCTGCTTATAAAGAAAATCCAACTACAGCAATCAATGAGATTAGAGATGAACTTCATCACAGTCTATCAAATCTTACACGTGATTATGCTACATCACAATACTATGAGGATTTTGAAACCATTTGCAACATCATAGCGGATGAGACACACAAGCACGAAAGCAATCAATTATCAATATTCAATACCAAACAAGAAACAGCTAAAAAATTATTGGAGATTGAAAAAACAAAACCTCAACTTATGGAGATGCTTAGTGTGTATTCAAAAGAGTACTCTAAATTAATGAATGGATTGAAGTTAAAATCGAGAATATTTACGCATACTTTCCCAAAAACCGATTTTATCAAGCAGTTACTTTCTCTTTTTATAACACTACCAATTTTCTTATTTGGAATTGTAAGCAATGCACTACCCTATTTACTTACTAAAACCATTCGAAAACTAATGAAAATTGAGTATTCAGGATTCATCAGTTCGGTAAGTTTTGTAATTGCTGCTATTGTATTTCCCCTTCTATATCTCATCCAAGCTTCAATATTTCACCAACTATTTTTTGGTAATTTATTACTTACTCTATTGTTCTTTTCTCTACAATTCTTTTTACGACGATTTACTCTTCAATGGATGCATACGTTAAAAGAATTATACGAAGCTATTCGATACAATAGAATTATTTCTGGTAAAACGAAACAGTCAAATCTACTTTCTAAAATTATTAATTACCGTAATAAAATTATTCACAATTTTGAAAAAGCATAATTCATTTTTATTTATATGAAAAAAGGGATTGAAGCTCTACTTCAATCCCTTTTTATATAACTTGTAGAAACCTTATTATTTCAATGTTGCAGTCAACATCCAAATCTCTTTTTCTTGTGATACAAGATAATCACTCAATAGAGCTACAGTAACCTCATCGTTAATTTCGCCTGCCGCTTCAATAATAGCACGCTCATTTTCGATAAGAACCTTAAGGGTATCCAAAATGTGCTCAATAGATTCATTCGCACCTTTAATTACACCACTCTCTTTCACTTTTGCAACTTTCAGATAGTCAGAAAAGTTATGAGCTGGAGTTTCACCAAGCATCAAAAGGCGTTCTGCAATTTCGTCAACTTTTTCAGCTGCATCATCGTATAAATCTTCAAAATGCGCGTGTAATTGATAGAATTGGTTTCCTTCAATATTCCAATGTAAACCTCTCAAATTTGTATAATAAACTTGAAAATCTGCTAACAATTGATGCAATCCTTTAGTTACGTTTTCAACGTTTTTTAATCCTGTAAAATTTAATGTGTTCATAATGTTTTATTTTAAATGATTATTGTTTTATCTGCTATTTAATAAGTACAAAGATAGTGAAAATCCAACATATAAGCAAAAGTATAATTTTATTTTTTCGATTTATTTTACCTATATTTATAAATATTGTATCAATAAATAAACTATAAATCTCATAAGCTCTAAACAACAGTCAGCATCAAGTAAAAAGACCATATATCCATTTAGCAACGAAATAAAACTGAAATAAAATGACAATAGCATCTTAAAACATATATAAACTTCAATATATTATCTAAAATTTCCCCCTTGGAGATTGAAGGGCTAAATTATTATATCAACAAATCAACCCGCCCAACCCTCGCGGTCTAAATTTCGATAATTGATAGCCTCTGCAATGTGGTGAGACTCTACCTTCTCACTCGCTTCTAAATCTGCTATTGTACGTGATACTTTCAATATTCGATCGTAGGCTCGAGCTGATAGATTGAGGCGAAGCATCGCACTTTTTAGTAATTCAGCACCCACTTTATCAGGTTGTGCATATTTACGCAACAGTTTTGAAGACATTTGTGCATTCGAATAAACTCCATCAACATCTTTGAAGCGTTCTTCTTGAATTTCACGTG
>CAYFTO010000003.1:10168-52475 GCA_964346125.1 uncultured Paludibacter sp. | reverse complement strand
TGGCTTCTATTACATTAGAAAACAACAAATTAAACATACCTGACAATCCAACTATACCCTTTATTGAAGGAGATGGCATTGGAAAAGAAATCAGTTATCACGTACGCCAAATAGTAGATACAGCCGTTGAAAAGGCATATAATGGAAAGCGAAAAATAGAGTGGTTAGAAGTCTTAGCAGGTGAAAAAGCGTACAACCAAGTGGGTTCGTGGCTACCTAAAGAGACGATGGAAGCTTTCAGAAAATATATTGTTGGAATTAAAGGTCCCTTAACTACTCCTGTAGGCGAAGGAATCCGCTCACTTAATGTTGCTCTGCGTCAAGAGCTGGATCTCTATGTTTGCTTACGTCCTGTTCGTTGGTTTGAGGGTGTTGCTACCCCCCTTTTACATCCTGAGAAAGTACATGTGACTATTTTTAGAGAAAACACAGAAGACATTTATGCTGGTATTGAATGGGCTGCTGGTACACCTGAAGTGAAAAAAGTATTGCAGTTTTTAGAAGAAGAGATGGGTGTTGCCAAAATCCGATTTCCCGAAAGTTCTTCTATCGGTGTAAAACCTGTATCAAAAGAAGGTACTGAACGATTAGTGCGCTCTGCTATAGAATATGCTATAGAACACAAATTACCTTCTGTGACACTTGTTCATAAAGGAAATATAATGAAATTCACTGAAGGTGGATTCAAAAAATGGGGTTACGCTTTAGCCGAAAGCGAATTTGCTGAACAAACGTTTACCGAAAATATTTTTAACAAAATCAAAAATGCGCAAGGTCTTAAGGCTGCTGTAGAAGCATACAATGAAGCGGTTAATTCCGGTAAAGTATTTATTAAAGATGTTATTGCTGATGCTTTTTTGCAAAACACATTACTTAAGCCTGAGGAATATTCTGTTATTGCAACACTCAACTTAAACGGTGATTATGTATCAGATCAATTAGCTGCAATGGTTGGAGGAATAGGAATTGCACCTGGTGCAAACATAAATTATGATACTGGACATGCTATTTTTGAGGCTACTCACGGCACAGCACCTGATATCGCAGGCAAAGATATAGCTAATCCCTGTTCTATGTTACTTTCAGCAGTTATGATGCTTGAATATATGAATTGGAATGAAGCTGGCAGTTTGATTACTCAATCATTAGAAGCCATGTTTAAAAATGGAAGAGCAACAGCTGATTTAGCACGATTTATGAAAAATGGGACTTCTTTGAGCACCTCTAATTTTTCATTAGAACTTATAAAAAACATTGATAATTAGACTTTCTTTATAAAAGTCTTATTTCTTATAAACAAAAACCGATAGTTTTATGTTAATTATCATTAGAAACTAAAATAACTAAATAAAAACACAATTATGACTGAAAAAGAACTAATCCACAAATTATCCACCAATATCAAAAACACAACCAATATTGATAAATCTCTGTTTTCTGAAATGCAAGTTAAACGAGGTTTAAGAAATGATGATGGATCTGGAATTTTAGCTGGTTTAACCCGCGTAGGTGATGTTGTTGGATATGAAAAGAAACCCGAAGGAGGATTGAAGGCTGTACCAGGTAAGCTCTATTACCGAGGTATTGATGTGGAAAACTTAGTAAAAGGCATCCAAGATGAGAATAGATTAGGATTTGAAGAGACAGCTTATCTGCTGCTTTCAGGAGAACTTCCAAATGCTGAAGAGTTGAAACTTTTCAGAGAACTACTGATGAAAACAATGCCTTTGGACCATATTACCACAATGAATATTCTATCTTTAAAAGGAAAGAATATCATGAATATCTTAGCTCGAAGTGTATTAGAACTTTATGTTTTTGATGAAAACCCCGATGAAATTAGCAAAGATAATTTAATAAGACAATCAATGAACCTGATTGCAAAATTCCCAACTATCATTGCTTACGCTTATCAAGTTCTTCGTCACAACACCCAAGGTTTATCTCTACATATTCGCCATCCATATCCTGAAAGATCTGTTTCCGAGAACTTTATTTATATGATGAAGGGTAGAGATAACTACACTGAATTAGAGATTAAAATTTTGGACTTAGCTTTAATTCTACACGCTGAGCACGGTGGAGGTAACAACTCTTCTTTCTCTGTTCGCGTTACAAGTTCGTCAGAGACTGATACCTACTCTGCTATTTCAGCTGGTATCGGTTCACTTAAAGGGCCCTTACACGGTGGAGCAAACATCAAAGTGAAAAGAATGATGGATGCTCTAAAAGCAGAAGTGAAAAATTGGGATAGTGTTGAAGAGGTTGACGAGTATTTAGAAAAATTATTAAACAAAGAGGCATTTGACAAAACTGGTTTAATTTATGGTGTTGGTCATGCCGTATATACTGTAAGTGACCCTCGTACTGGATTGCTAAAAGATATGGCAAGAGAACTTGCTAAAGAAAAAGGTTTAGATAAAGAGTTTGCCTTATTAGAATTAGTAGAAAAAAGAGCATTGGTTAAACTAATGGAGCGCAAAGGTCCTGGAGCAAAACAAGCTTGTATCAATGTTGACTTCTATTCTGGCTTCGTATATGACTCAATTGGTCTTCCAGAAGAAGTATTTACACCACTTTTTGCAATGGCTCGAATCGTAGGTTGGACAGCACACCGAATTGAAGAACTAAACTTCTCAAGCAAGCGTATTATACGTCCTGCTTATAAGAATGTTCGTGAAAGACAAGATTTCATACCTATGAGTGAAAGAAAATAATTAACTTATATAATTCATATTAAAAAAATCAATCTGCACCAAATGCAGATTGATTCTTATTTTATTAAAATATACATTTAGAATGGAGAAAATTAAAGTAGCAAATCCCGTTGTTGAACTTGACGGAGATGAAATGACACGCATTATCTGGCAATTTATCAAAGAGCAATTAATATTACCTTACTTAGACTTAGATATCAAATACTATGATTTGAGTGTCGAAAGTCGTGATGAAACAAATGATCAAATTACTATTGATGCTGCTGAGGCTATAAAAAAATACAATGTCGGTATTAAATGCGCTACTATTACACCTGATGAAGCACGTGTTGAGGAGTTTAAACTAAAAGAGATGTGGAAATCACCAAACGGAACAATTCGAAATATTGTAGGTGGTACTGTCTTTCGCGAACCAATCATTTGTAGCAATATTCCACGTTACGTTCAAGGCTGGACGCAACCGATCATTATTGGTCGTCATGCTTTTGGTGATCAATACCGAGCTACAGATAAAGTAATTAAAGGAAAAGGAACTTTGACACTTAGTTTTACTTCTGAAGATGGGAATGTAGAAGAGTGGAAAGTGTATAATTTTGATGGGAATGGTGTTGCCATGGCAATGTACAACACAGACGATTCGATTTACGGCTTTGCTCGTTCATCATTCCAAATGGCTTTAACTAAAAAATACCCACTTTATCTTTCTACAAAAAACACTATTTTGAAAGCTTATGATGGGCGATTCAAAGACATTTTTGAGGAAGTTTACGAAACAGAATTTAAAGAAAAGTTTGCAGAAGCTGGAATTACCTACGAACATCGATTAATTGATGATATGGTTGCCTCTTCGATGAAATGGAACGGTGGTTTTGTTTGGGCTTGTAAAAACTACGACGGTGACGTACAATCAGATACTGTTGCTCAAGGTTTTGGATCGCTTGGCCTTATGTCCTCTGTTCTTGTTACACCTGATGGGAAAACCGTAGAAGCGGAAGCCGCTCACGGTACAGTAACGCGTCACTACAGACAGCATCAACAAGGTAAAGAAACATCTACAAATCCCATTGCTTCCATATTTGCTTGGACACGAGGATTGATGCACCGCGGAAAATTAGACAATAATAATGACTTGATCAATTTCTGCGAAAAATTAGAAGAAGTATGCATCGAAACTGTTGAAAGTGGACAAATGACCAAAGACTTAGCTCTTTTAGTTCATGGCGATAAAATGACTCGTGCAGATTATCTAAACACGCAAGAGTTCTTAGATGCGCTGAAAACTAATCTTGATAAAAAGCTTGCATAATAAACTAAGCTGAATAGATTTATAGAAAAAGAACGGAAATGTTTCCGTTCTTTTTTTATTAGATACACCCTTATAGAGTTTTATACTTACAAAGGAAGTTATTTTCATACCAAGTTTTTCATTTTTATCAGTCAAAAACTGTATCTTTGTAGTTTAATTATTCAAAAAGAATATTTGACTTTCAAATTTCATTCAATAAACATTTTAAGAAATGATCAATATTACGTTTCCTGATGGTTCTGTTCGCAATTATGAAACTGGTGTAACAGGACAAGAGATTGCTGAGAGTATTAGCTCCAGATTGGCAAAAGAGGTTTTATCCGTTGGTGTTAATGGTGACACGTGGGATTTAACGCGTCCAATCAATGAAGATGCCTCAATCCAACTCTATAAATGGGAAGATGACGAAGGGAAACACGCCTACTGGCACAGTTCAGCTCACTTAATGGCTGAAGCTTTACAAGAGCTTTATCCCGGTATTAAATTTGGTATTGGACCTGCAATTGAAAATGGTTTTTATTATGATGTTGACCCAGGTAGCGCAGTGATTAAAGAGGCTGATTTAATTACAATCGAAAATAAAATGCGAGAATTAGCGTCTCGTCAAGCGCCTTATATCCGCAAAGATATTTCAAAAGCAGATGCTATGAATATGTTTGAGACTAAAGGGGATGAGTATAAAACTGAGTTGATTTCAGATCTTGAGGATGGAACAATTACACTTTATACACAAGGCGATTTTACCGATTTATGTCGTGGACCGCACTTGAGAAATACCAACGAAATAAAATCAATAAAACTTCTTAGCGTAGCTGGTGCGTATTGGCGTGGCGATGAACATAGAAATATGTTAACTCGTATTTATGGCATCACTTTCCCTAAAAAGAAAATGCTCGATGAATACCTTGAACTACTTGAAGAGGCAAAAAAACGAGATCATCGAAAAATTGGTAAAGAACTTGAGTTATTTATGTTTTCAGAAAGAGTTGGTAAAGGTTTACCCATGTGGTTACCAAAAGGAACGGCTCTAAGATTACGTTTGGAGGATTTTCTGAAGAGAATTCAACGAAAATATGAATACGAACAAGTAATTACACCACATATTGGTAGTAAATACCTATACATGACATCAGGGCATTATGCAAAATACGGTAAGGACTCTTTCCAACCGATTCAAACCCCTGAGGAGAATGAAGAGTATTTGCTTAAACCGATGAACTGTCCGCATCACTGCGAGATTTACAAATACAAACCTCGCTCATACAAAGATTTACCATTCCGTTTAGCTGAGTTTGGTACCGTTTACCGCTACGAGCAAAGTGGTGAATTGCATGGATTAACCCGCGTACGTTCATTTACACAAGATGATGCTCATATATTTTGTCGTCCCGACCAAGTGAAAGATGAGTTTTTGAAAGTAATGGATATTATTTTCATAATTTTCAAAGCATTGGATTTTGAAAACTTCGAAGCTCAAATTTCTCTTCGTGATCCTGAGAATAAAGAGAAATATATTGGTAGTGATGAGAATTGGGATAGAGCAGAACAATCAATCATAGAAGCTTGTGAGGAAAAAGGTTTAAAAACTAAAATAGAGTTGGGTGAAGCTGCATTCTACGGTCCAAAACTGGACTTTATGGTGCGTGATGCTTTGGGCAGAAGATGGCAATTGGGTACTATTCAAGTTGACTACAACTTACCCGAACGTTTCGAATTGGAATACACAGGTGAAGACAATATGAAGCACCGTCCTGTTATGATTCACCGTGCACCTTTTGGCTCTATGGAGCGTTTCGTAGCTGTGCTTATCGAGCATACAGCTGGAAAATTCCCACTTTGGTTAACACCCGATCAAGCGGTTGTATTACCTGTGAGTGATAAATATAACGAATATGCACATGAGGTAGCAAGCCGTCTTAACAATCAAGATGTACGAGTTATTGTTGATGATCGAAATGAAAAAATTGGGCGCAAAATTCGAGATAATGAATTGAAGCGTATTCCTTATTTGCTTATTGTTGGTGAAAAAGAAGTTGACAACAATGAAGTTTCTGTACGAAAGCAAGGAGGTGGCGATCAGTTCACGCTAAGCATTGACGATTTTGGAAAACTAATTAACGACAAAGTTAATTCGATTATTCGTGAAGCTTTAGAAATGACCAATGAAGTGAAAAGCTAATTTTGGAATTTCATTAAATAGCTTAAAATTGTAGATAGGCATTTGCATTATATGTGAGTGCCTATTTTTATAATTATTATCTTCCTTAAAAAAGACTTATATAATAGGAATTTAATTTATTTTATTTTATTTTTGTAGGAACGAATTGAATTATTAAATACTGAATGGATACATTGCGTTTTGCAAGCTTGGGAAGTGGAAGTAGTGGTAACAGTTACTATATAGGAAATCAATCTTTTGGAATTCTAATAGATGCAGGTGTTGGAGTTCGAAAAATTCGAAAATCTTTACGCTCCATCGGCTTGGATTTTCATAATATATGGGGAGTGTTTGTTACTCACGACCATGCTGACCATATAAAGGCCGTAGGTTCATTAGGTGAAATACATCATATACCTATATACGCAACTAAAAAAACACATGAGGGCATAAACCGCAATTATATTGTAACTCAAAAACTTGTATCGTCTGTACGACATATTGAAGTAGGAGAAACTACTCAAGTAGGGGAATTTTTAATAAAATCCTTTCCTGTGTCACATGATGCATCTGAAGCTGTTGGATACTCCATAAGTTATAAAGGTAAAGTATTTACTATTGCTACCGACTTAGGTTATATAAACGATATGGCTGAGGAAGCATTAATTAATTCGGACATGATAATCATTGAGGCTAACCACGATGAAAAAATGCTGTGGAATAGTAGTTATCCTTATTATTTGAAAGAGCGAATTGTTGCCGATACAGGACATTTATCCAATCGACAAGCTGCTGAATTTATTAAGAAAAACTACACGAAGCGATGGAAATATATTTTCCTTTGCCACCTAAGTAAAGATAACAATAGGCCTGAACTTGCGTTATTAGAAATAGAGAATAGTTTAGCCGAAGAAGGTATCAAACATCAAGAAAACACAAGAATTGTTCCATTAGAACGATTAAAAATGTCAGAGGTTTTTGCCATTTAAATAAAAAACATACAACAAGAGAAATTTATAAACATGAAATCAAAATTAGTTCTAATTCCCACGTACAATGAAAAAGAGAATATCGAAAACATTATTCGTACTGTTTTCGATTTAGAAGGGGACTTCAATATTTTAGTAATAGATGATAATTCGCCAGATGGTACAGCAGCAATTGTAAAAAAGCTGATGGATGAGTTTTCTACTCGTCTATTTATTCTTGAACGGGAAGGGAAATTAGGTCTTGGCACAGCTTATATTGCTGGATTTAAATGGGCTATCGAGAAAAAATATGATTATATTTTTGAGATGGATGCAGATTTCTCGCATAACCCCAATGATCTAATCAAACTATATGAAGCATGTGAAATTGAAGGAGCTGATGTTGCCATTGGATCACGCTATGTAAGTGGAGTTAATGTAGTAAACTGGCCAATGGGACGCGTTTTGATGTCCTATTTTGCTTCAAAGTATGTACGAATAATTACAGGCCTAAAAATCAATGACTCTACTGCTGGTTTCAAATGCTATCGTCGTGAAGTACTTGAAACTATTGAATTAGATAAGATTAAGTTTAAAGGCTATGCCTTTCAAGTTGAAATGAAATTTACAGCTTATAAATGTGGTTTCACAATTAAAGAGGTACCTATTGTATTTGTTAACCGACAATTAGGGACTTCAAAAATGAATAGCAGTATATTTGGTGAAGCTTTTTTCGGAGTTATTCAAATGAAGCTTAATAGTTATAGGCGAAATTTCCCACAAAAATCAAAGTCATAAAGATAAAATGCGAACACTCATAAAAAATGCGATTATAATCAATGAAGGAATCAGTTTTCAAGGTTCTATATTAATTGAAAATAGTATAATCAAACATATTTTTTCAGAAAACGAAGAGATTGAAGATATTCAAGCAGATGAAGTTATTGAAGCTGAAGGGCTGTGGTTACTCCCTGGCGTAATTGATGACCAGGTTCATTTTCGAGAGCCAGGACTAACTTACAAAGGCAACATCCTAACTGAAAGCCGCGCTGCTGTTGCAGGTGGTGTTACTTCGTTTATGGAGATGCCAAATACCGTTCCACAAGCTACAACTATCGATTTACTTGAAGATAAATATAAGATTGCTGCTGAAAACTCTTTCGCCAATTACTCTTTTTATCTTGGAGCAACTAATGATAATATAGACGAGTTGCTTAAAGTTAACCCAAAAGATGTGTGTGGAATTAAAGTCTTTATGGGCTCTTCGACAGGAAATATGCTTGTTAATAATAAAGAGGCATTAAAGCGAATATTTAGTGAATCCCCCTCTCTAATAGCTACCCACTGTGAAGATGAAGAGACTATTCAACGTAATTTAAGTCACTACAAACAGCTTTACAAAGATGATATTGGCAGTGAGTTTCATCCGCTTATTCGTTCAGAAGAAGCCTGCTATAAATCTTCTTCTTTAGCCGTTGAGTTGGCTCATAAATACGATACACGATTGCACATTTTACATATTTCTACCGCTAAAGAGCTATCTTTATTTCAAAATGATATTCCACTTGTAGATAAAAAAATTACTGCCGAAGCTTGTGTTCATCATCTTTGGTTTTCTGATTCTGACTATGAGCACTTGGGAACTAAGATAAAATGGAATCCTGCTGTAAAAAAAGAATCTGACCGACTGGCTCTTATTGAGGGTTTGAATAATAATCTTCTGGATGTAGTAGCTACAGACCATGCTCCACATACTTGGGAGGAAAAAAACAAAGCGTACTTTGACAGTCCTTCGGGTGGACCATTGGTGCAACACTCACTTATAGCAATGATACAATTGGCTAAAAAAGGTTATTTTACGGTTGAAAAGGTGGTAGAAAAAATGTGTCATGCTCCAGCCGATTTATTTGACATTGATAAACGTGGCTATATTCGAACCGGTTATTATGCTGACTTGGTGCTAATTAACCCTAATTCTCCGCATGAAGTAAACAAAGATAACATCCTGTATAAATGCGGATGGTCGCCATTTGAGCACGAACTTTTTGAAGCTAAAGTAAAGAAAACCTTCGTCAATGGTGAATTGGTATTTGATAATGGGAGGTTTAATGAAACATACAGAGGAATGCGATTAGAATTTAACACAGGAGAAGATAATCATTAAACAAATCATCTTTAAATAATTCCTTAGACTATCTAAAACTATACATGGAGATTTTAATTCTACTGATTCTAATTTTCTTGAATGCCTTTTTCTCTTTATCTGAAATAGCCATTGTTTCAAGCAATAAAACTCGTCTTGAACAGATGATGAAAGCAGGTAATACGGGTGCAAAAAAGACTTTGGAATTGAGAAATAATGCTGATATTTTTCTCTCTGCATCGCAGGTGGGAATGACTCTCGTTAGTTTAATTACAGGAGCTTTTGGTGGTATGGTATTTTCCGAACAATTTGAGCCATACTTTGCCTCCATTGAATTGCTTGCTCCTTATTCATCTCAAATTTCAGTAGTATTAACAATGGTAATTGTTTCATACATTACGGTCTTGTTTGGCAAGCTTTTCCCCAAAACCTTAGCCATCACAAATCCAGAAAAAATTGCTTCAATTGTCTCCTATCCGTTTCAAGTTATCATAAAATTATTTTACCCCATTGTTAAGGTGCTTTCATTATCGAATCAGTTGCTCACTAAAACAATTGGTTTGAAAAAAAGCAATGATAGCATGACTGAAGAAGAGATAAGAATTTTATTAAAAGCAGTATCATCGGAGGGTTTTTTAGAAGAAGAGTTGACAGACATCCAAGAAAATGTATTCCACTTCTATGACAAGCGGGCTAAGCACTTAATGACACATCGAATTGTAGTGGAGTGGATTGATCTAAATTTACCTGAAATAGAGATTAGAAAAAAGATCGAAAGTTCTCAACATAGTAAGTTAGTTTGTGCTCGTGGTTCATTGGATGAGTTAGAAGGTGTACTGAATGTCCGAGATTATTACAAAGTTCAACTTTCTAAAAAAGAGTTTAGAGTAACGGATATTGTTGTAAAACCAATAATTATTCATGAAAATACCACAGCACCGAATGTACTAAAACAGATGCGAGAAAGCCAACTGCACCTCTCTATCGTGGTGGATGAATATGGTGATTTTGAAGGGATTATTACTTTTCATGATATACTTGAGAGCCTTTTGGGCTTGATACCCGGCGAAGGTGAAATAGAAAAGCCTGAATACATAATTGATGAAACAGGAGCTTATATTATAAATGGAGATGCACCTGTAGAGATGTTGACTGATATAATTGAAGATTTCCAACTCGATTTTGAAGAGATAGATTATTCTACTGTTGGAGGATTTATCATTGAACAAATGCACGAAATTCCTAAAAAAGATAATCAATTAGAAATTGATGGGTTTTTATTTACGATTATGCAGATGGACGGGAACCGCATTGATAAGGTAAAAATTGAGGCTGTAACTCAAAAAGAAGAAGATATTGAATAAAAAACTTTATTATTAATAAATATAAAGATGAAACTAAAACGATACTTTCAATACTCAATAGCACTTTTATTTATTGGGATATTTCTTTCTTGCCAAAACAATAAGAAAGAATACATAACTAATCAGGGTTCCGTATTTGGCACTTATTATAATATTATATACGATCAAGCTAAAGGTGAGGATTTACACTCTTTAATAACAAGCACATTTGATGAGTTTAACAACTCACTTTCTACCTTTAGCCCCCACTCCATCATTTCAAAAATCAATCAAAACGACGATGAAGTAATTACCGATAATTATTTCAACGAAATGTATAATATGGCACAAATCATAACTGAAGTGAGTGATGGTGCTTTTGATATAACCGTAGGACCCTTGGTTAATGCATGGGGATTTGGAACAGCAACGGAACGACCTAAAAACAAATTAAATATTGATTCAATCTTAAACTTTATTGGATATGAAAAGCTTTCTTTAGAAAACAACAAACTTATAAAAGAAGATAGCAGGATTGAATTAGACGCAAGTGCTATTGCTAAAGGACAAGCTTGTGATGTAATTGGCAAACTATTAGAAGATAATGGCTGCAAAAACTACATGGTTGAAATTGGTGGTGAAATATATTGTAAGGGCTTGAATGCAAAGGGAGAAAAGTGGCGCATTGGAATTGATACACCAATTGATAATTCAATTGAATCAAGTGGTGAGTTCCAAGCTATTATCGAAATATCTAATGTAGGAATGGCTACTTCTGGGAATTATCGTCAATTCTATATCGTGGATGGTAAACGCTATGCTCACACTATAGATCCGCGTACTGGTTACCCTGTTGATCACAATTTACTTAGCACTACCGTAGTTGCATCAAGCTGCATGGAGGCTGATGCCTTTGCCACTGCTTTTATGGTTTTAGGTGTAGATGAAAGCTTACGTATAGCCAATGATAGAGAAGGATTGGAGTGTTTTTTAATTTACTCTGATGATAATGGACTAATTCAAACCAGTATGTCTGGTGGTTTTGAGCAATATTTATTGGATGATGAATAACTATTTTAGCAAAATCATTTTTTCATCCAATAAAATCCACACTTAGTAAAACTGCTCGTATTTGTACTTATTTGTATATTAAAAAATAAGAATAAGACCTTTATAAAATAAAGGCAGGTAAAGTTTCAAAGTGCTTTGCTTAACAGTAATTCAATTACTTTGTTTTATGAATATACCAATAAGCGGCTCCAACTAAAACACCACCACCAACGATATTTCCTAAAGTAGCTGGTATCAAATTATTAATAATTACTTCACTCCAACTTACCGGAGCCCCATTAAAAATCCCAGCTGGCAAAAAGAACATATTAGCAACGCTGTGCTCATAGCCTATTGTAACAAAAGCCATCACAGGAAACCATATACCTAATATCTTACCAGTTATATCTTTTGAAGCATATGCTAACCACATCGCCAATGCAACCAGCCAATTTGCGCCAATCCCTTTTACAAATACCGTAATAAAACTCAATGAAGTTTTACTCACAGTTATTCCTATTATGCTTTCACGCCAAGGTGACGGATCAAAAACTCCTGCAACAGTTACCATTACATAAGCCACAAACAAGGCTCCTATAAAGTTACCAACGTACACCAAAGACCAATTACGAACCAATGAAAAAAAGGATAACTTTTTGCTCAACAATGGAGGAATAAAATACGCCGTATTTCCCGTAAAAAGATCCGCTCCGGCAATCGCTGTTAGCATCAGTCCAATGGGGAAAACAGCACCCATCAAGAACTTTTGAATACCTGGGTTTTCGGCAGCAATACCAGGTACGCCACCGCCAACCATTACTGCCAATAGGCCACCTAAGGCAATATAAGCTCCTGCAAGAAATGCTAATACAAGTGTTTTAGGTGTGTTTGTGTTTGATTTAGATATAGCTACATCATTTACTATATCCACAATTTTTTCCGATGAGTTATAATTCATAATTCCAAGTTGGACATTTATTTTTTATTATAAAAAAATAGATCTGTGAAAAACCTCCACAAAACTCTTGTTACAAGTTTTGTAAAGGTCTTATATAATCCGTTTTTTTGACTATTCGAATTACTTAATTTTATTTATCCCCATGTTGTAAAGCGTAAATGCAAATGCATCGGCTCTTTGTTCTATCACTTTACTTACGGGTGTGCCAGCACCATGTCCAGCATCAGTTTCAATACGAATCAAAACTGGATTTGTGCCAGCTTGTTTAGCTTGCAATTCTGCGGCAAATTTATAACTGTGTGCAGGAACAACGCGGTCGTCGTGATCCCCTGTGGTAATTAATGTTGCTGGGTATTCTACATCTTTTCTCACATTATGAACAGGCGAATAAGCTAATAAATATTCAAACATCTCTGGATTATCTTCAGCTGTGCCATAATCATACGCCCAACCAGCACCGGCTGTAAACGTATGATAACGAAGCATATCCAAAACACCAACAGCTGGCAAAGCTACTCGCATCAAATCTGGTCTTTGAGTCATAGTAGCACCTACTAATAACCCACCGTTTGAACCGCCACTAATTGCCAAATAATCGTTTGAAGTAATTTTGTTTTCAATCAAATATTCAGCTGCCGCAATAAAGTCATCAAATACATTTTGTTTTTGTTGTTGTGTACCTGCAATATGCCAAGCTTTTCCATATTCTCCACCACCTCGAAGATTAGGAACTGCATACACGCCTCCCATCTCCATCCACACAGCATTAATAACCGAAAAGCCAGGAGTTAAGCTACTATTGAAACCTCCATATCCATATAAAATAGTTGGATTTTTTCCATTCAATTTAATTCCTTTTTTATGACTGATAATCATTGGAACGCGTGTGCCATCTTTCGAAGTATAGAAAATTTGTTTCGTTTCGTATTTATCTGAATCAAATTCAATTGCTGGCTTATTATAAAGTTCCGAATCTCCTGATTCTATATTCAATTTGTAAATATTTCCAGGAGTGATGTAATTTGAGAATGAGAAATAGCAATTTTCATCTTCTTTGCGAGCACTAAAACCACCTGCAGTTCCAACACCTGGCAATTTTATCTCACGAACAATATTTCCCTCCTTATCAATTTGTTTTACTTGCGATGTTGCATCAACCATATAATGAGCATAAAAATATTCACCAGCCATTGACACATTCAAAACATGTTCAGTTTCAGGAATTAAATCGACCCAGTTTTCGGGGCTTGCTTTACTCAAATCAGTCGTAACTACCCGCATATTTGGAGCATCACGATCCGTTACTATATATAGCTTAGTATCGTCATTATCTATAATGGCTGATTTACTATTCACATCTCCAACAATCGTAATCAACGGTTTTGATAAATTATTTAAATCTTTCGCAAAAAGCTTATTCCCATATGTTGAAACACTTGCCGTAATAATTAAATAATTATTATCATCTGTCACATAGCCTCTAATGTATCTGTGTTTTTCAGCTGCTGTTGCACCATAAATCTTTTTGTCGCTACTTTGTGGCGTTCCCAATTTGTGGTAAAACAAAATGTGCTGATCTGTTTTTTCAGAAAGCTGGCTTCCCTTTGGTTTTTCATAAGTTGAATAATAAAAACCCTCATTTTTATACCAAGCAATTTGAGTGAATTTTAAATCAACTAATGTATCTCCAATTTGCTCCATCGTCTCAGTATCAAGTACAATTACTTTACGCCAATCACTTCCTCCTTCTGATATACTGTAAGCAGCTAATTTTCCATCTTTTGTGAAACTTAAAGCATCTAAAGATGTAGTTCCTTCAGCTGAAAATTGATTCGGATCTAAAAACACCTCTGCATTTTCAATATCATCTTCTGTCTTGAAACGATAGACAACATATTGATTTTGTAAACCATCATTTTTATAAAAATAGCTGTAATCTCCATGAATAAATGGTGCACCTATTTTCTCATAATTCCAGATGTTTTCTAATTTTTGTTGAATTTCATCACGATACGAGATTTTATTTAGATATTCAAATGTTACTTTGTTTTGGGTTTTTACCCATTCAGCCGTCTCTTCGCTCATATCATCTTCTAACCAGCGGTACGGATCAGCTATATCTTTACCAAAGTATGTGTCAATTACTTCCCCTTTTTTAGTTTCGGGGTATTCAATCTTATCCGTGTTTCTATCCACTTTGTTACTATTTGAGTTGCAAGCTCCTACAACTATTGTTAGAATTAAAATTGCGAGAATCCATGTTTTCTTCATGATTATTATTTTTTAGCTTAAATTTTTCTCTTATGAATGAAGAGACAAAAATACTGAAAATCTATGAATTAGACAAAATTATTTACAGGCATGAATTGAAAACAAACCCATATTAATTAAAATTCAATTAACACAAATATATTTAATTATAAAAAATAGTATTTACTTATTTTAGTCAATACTATTTTCATAGAAAAAATTTCACTATTTTTGTTATTCGTGCAATCCACAATGTAATATTTAATAATCATGGCAAAAGATAATAGTAAAAATATCAATCCTCTAAATTTATTTTCTAATACTGATGAAACTGAAAATTCGGAGGTACTGAAAGAAATTGAAGAACTAAGAAAAGAACTACACATTTACAATTATCAATATTATGTGCTTGCATCCCCCACTATCAGCGATTTTGAATTCGATAAGAAACTAAAAATTCTGCAAGATTTAGAGGATAGTAACCCTCAATATTTTGACCCAAACTCACCTACACAGCGTGTTGGAAGCGATATAAATAAAAACTTTGAGCAAGTTGCTCATCAGTACCCAATGTTATCGTTAAACAACACTTATAATGAAGGCGAAGTACTTGATTTCTACAACCGTGTTTCGAAGGCTTTGAACAGCAAGTTTGAATTAGTTTGTGAGTTAAAATATGATGGTAGTTCTATTTCTCTTACTTATAAAGATGGCAAATTGGAGCGTGCGGTTACTCGTGGTGATGGCGAAAAAGGAGATGATGTTACAAATAATATTCGCACTATTAATTCCATCCCCTTACAATTGCAAGGAGATGATTATCCTAAAGAGTTCGAAATACGGGGCGAAATACTGATGCCATGGGAAGTATTTGACAACTTAAATAAACTACGCGAAGCTGATGGTGAAACTCTTTTTGCTAATCCGCGAAATGCAGCAGCAGGCACACTAAAACTACAAAACTCATCTGAAGTGGCTAAACGTAATTTGGATGGTTTTTTCTATTATGTATTAGGAGAAGATTTACCCGCTGAAACTCATTTAGAAAATTTAGAGTACGCTCGAAAATGGGGATTAAAAGTACCAAATACATTGAAACTTTGCAATACGCCTGAAGAGGTATTTGAATTTCTTCGATATTGGGATGCTGAAAGAGCTAATTTACCTGTTGCTACCGATGGTGTGGTTATTAAAGTAAATTCTTTGAACCAACAACACAATTTAGGCTTCACAGCCAAGTCGCCAAGATGGGCTATTGCCTATAAGTTTCAAGCTGAGCAAGCAAGCACTAAGTTATTATCTGTGAGCTATCAGGTAGGGCGAACTGGTGCTGTTACTCCAGTAGCTAATGTAGAAGCGGTTCAACTTTCAGGCACTACGGTAAAACGAGCATCCCTGCATAACTCAGACATTATTGAGCAATTAGATTTACACATTGGAGATACAGTTTTCATGGAAAAGGGAGGTGAAATTATACCCAAAATCACTGCTGTAGATATGAGTAAACGTGCTCAAGCTGGTAATAAAGTTAGTTTTATCAATAAATGTCCCGAATGCAATACGGATTTAATTCGTTTCGAAGGTGAAGCAGCACATTATTGTCCAAACGATATATCTTGTCCTCCACAAATAAAAGGAAAAATAGAGCATTTTGTAAGTCGCAAAGCGATGAACATTGAAGGCTTAGGCGCCGAAACAATAAATTTACTTTACAATGAAAAAATTCTAAATAGTATATCAGATATTTACTCCTTAAAGGTAGATGACATAAAAGACCTAGAACGTATGGGAGAAAAATCTGCTAATAATATTATTCACTCTGCTGAAAATTCAAAACTTATTCCTTTTGAACGATTATTATATGCCTTGGGCATTCGTTTTGTTGGAGAAACTGTTGCAAAAAAATTAGCTCATCACTTCAGCAATATGGATAATTTGAAAACTGCAAGCCGTGAAGAATTATTAAGTGTGGATGATGTTGGAGAACGCATTGCTGATAGTGTCATTGCTTATTTTCAGGATGAGCGTCATCTTGAATTAATTCATAAATTAGCCATTTCGGGTTTACAATTAAAACTTTCAGAAACTGATATTAAAAATAAAACAAACAAACTAGAAGGAAAAACAATTGTAATAAGCGGCACTTTTGAACTTTATTCGCGTGACGAATACAAGAAAATGATTGAGACAAACGGAGGTAAAAATAGTGGGAGCATTTCGAAGAAAACAAGTTTCATATTAGCTGGCAAAAACATGGGACCCAAAAAACTATCTCAAGCTGAGAGCTTAGGTATTCCTCTATTAGATGAAGACATGTTTTTAGACTTACTTAAATAGCACGCATGTGTAATAAATAAACTGCAAAAGAACAAAATAATGCAAGTATTAAAAAGATATTTTTTTAACAAAACATTAAAAAAGCAGTTATCCGAATCGCTTAATACCAAAGCTTTTATTCCATATAATAAAGCTAAGAGCGTTCTGATTTTGTTTGAAAGTGATTTGAATGAAGAGAATAATCATATAAAAAATATGATTAAACAGCTTACTGATGATGGCAAAAAGGTAGTTGCTTGGGGTTTTATTTCGGCTAAAGCCGTCAAATCTATCATTACGCCAGACTTTATGCTATTTAATAAAAACTCATTCAATTGGTATGGGAAACCTAACCCCGAACTTATTGAACAAATTGAAGCACAGTCATTTGACTTACTAATTGACCTCTCATACAATCGAATATGCCAACTACTTTATGTGGGTTTATTCTCAAAGGCTCATTTCAAAATAGGCAGTAATCAATCAGATATTCAGCTCTTTGATTTTACAATAAACACAGATTTATTTGTAAATAACCTAATTGAAGAAATAGGAGTAAGCGAAAACGAAGAGGCTAAGAATGAGGAACTCATAAAACAAGAATTGAGTGAATTCCTATTTGAGCAAATCATTTTTTATCTTAAAAAAATAGAAACTAAGGATTAAATGTTGTATTTTTGCATTTAAAAATAGCAAAACGAAAAGATTAATGACTTTTCATTGACTTTTTTTATTTTGTTGAAACATATAACTTACAATACTTAGCAATAGATTTATGTACAATTCGAGATTGGTTGGGATGGGTGTTGCACTAATTACACCTTTTAATGAAGACGAAACTATCGATTATAACGCTTTAAAAATAATTATTGAACACCTCATTAAAAATGGTACTGACTACTTAGTTGTTTGTGGCACTACCGCTGAAACTCCTACTTTAACTGACGCAGAAAAAGAAGATGTTAAAAACTTCGTTGCTGAAGTTAATAATGGTCGCTTGCCTTTAGTATATGGAATGGCAAGTAACAACACTCGTGAGCTGGTTGAGAAAATCCAAAACACAGATTTATCTGCTTATGATGCTATTCTTTCTGCCACACCATATTACAACAAACCATCACAAGAAGGACTTTATCAGCACTATTCAGCTATTGCAAAAGTGGCTCCAAAACCAATCATATTATATAACGTACCAGGTAGAACCGGCGTAAATATGACTGCTGAGACCACACTTCGTTTGGCTAATGATTTTGACAACATTATAGCCACAAAAGAAGCTTCTGGTAATTTTGCTCAGATTGATTTAATTATTAAAAATAAACCTGAAGGATTTATGGTTATTTCTGGAGATGATGCCATTACATATCCTCTAATTACTTTGGGTGCAGCAGGTGTTATTTCAGTTATTGGTAACGCCTTTCCTAAAGAATTTAGTCGCATGGTGCGATTAGCTTTGGAGGGAGATTATGCAAAAGCGAGAAAGATCCATTACAGCTTCACTGAGCTAATCGAGCTATTATTTGTAGAAGGTAATCCTGCTGGTGTAAAAAGTATGTTGGCTCTAATGGGGATGATTAAAAACAAATTACGCCTCCCGCTTGTACCAAATACTATTAAAACCTATCAAAAAATTAAAGATGTATTGAGCGAACTATAATAGTTGTTTCAATTGCTACTGAAATCAAAACAGAAAAAATTAAAAAGCCGATTGATTAAATTCAATCGGCTTTTTAATGATACTTATAAAAGCAAAATTGCTTACACAATCAGCATCGCATCACCATAAACCCCAAACTGATAACCCTCTTTGATTGCTACATCATAAGCATTCATTACTTCATCATAACCTCCAAAAGCAGCCACTAACATCAGCATTGTTGATTTTGGAAATTGGAAATTAGATATCATTGCGTGTGCTACCGTAAAATCATGTGGTGGAAAAATAAATCTATTTGTCCAACCATCAAAAGTTTTGATTTTTCCTTCAGTATCAACCACTGTTTCTAAAGCACGCATTACAGTTGCGCCTACAGCACAAACTTTACTTCCACGGTCTTTAGCAGCATTTACATCTTTTACAGCTTGCTCTTCTATAAACATCTGCTCTGAATCAACTTTGTGTTTGGTTAAATCTTCAACTTGAATCTCGCGGAAATTCCCTAAACTCATATGCGAAGTAACAAAAGTTCGTTCTACACCTTTAATTTCCATACGTTTTAGCAATTCACGGCTAAAGTGACGTCCTGCAGCAGGTACTGAAACCGCTCCCTCATGTTTTGCAAAAACAGTTTGAAAATTATCTTCATCCTCCTCTTCTACAGGTCGATTTATTACACGAGGTATAGGCGTTTCACCCAAATTATATAGATCTCGTTTAAAATCTTCATGTGATCCGTCGTATAAAAAACGTACTGTTCTACCGCGTGATGTTGTATTATCAATTACCTCTGCCATTATCGATTCGTCTTCACCAAAGTAAAGTTTATTACCAATTCGTATCTTACGTGCTGGCTCTACCATAACATCCCACAAACGTGTTTCGCGATTCAACTCACGCAATAAAAAGACTTCTATTTGGGCACCAGTTTTCTCTTTATATCCATAAAGACGGGCTGGAAAAACCTTCGTGTCGTTAAAAACAAATAAATCTTTATCATCAAAATAGTCAAGCACATCTTTAAATTGCTTGTGCTCAATTTCACCAGTTTTCCGGTGTAGAACCATCAAACGAGATTCATCACGATACCTTGCTGGATGTTGTGCTATCAACTCAGCAGGCAACTTAAATTTAAATTGAGATAACTTCATACGAAAAATATATTAAATTGTAAATAATCAAATAAATATGTTGAGAAATTAAATATCATGCATTAATTCTTCTACATCCCAACAATCTTCAAGCCTTATTTCTCCTATTCGAGTTCGTTCTAAGGCTATAAGGTGGGCTCCACTTTGCAAGGCCTCGCCGATATCACGTGCTAATGCTCGAATATAAGTGCCTTTGCTACATACCACCCTTATTTTAAGTTCAGGTAAAGAGAAATTTAAAACTTCAATCTCATCAATAACTAATAATTTAGCTTTAAGTTCAACCTCTTCACCTTTCCGTGCATAATCATACGCCTTTTTACCATCCACTTTTACAGCTGAATAAATCGGTGGCACTTGCCATATTTCACCAACAAAACCAGGCACTACCTTGTTCACCAACTCTTCGGTGATATGCTCTGTTGGGTAATAGGCATCTATCTCCTTTTCAAGGTCATACGATGGCGTTGTTGCTCCCAACTTCAAAGTAGCAATATATTCTTTTGTTTGATATTGAAACTCTTCTATCCGCTTCGTAGCCTTTCCAGTACATACAATCATTACCCCTGTTGCTAAAGGATCTAAAGTACCTGCATGTCCTACTTTAATCTTTTTTATATCTAATTTGCGACTTATTCGATTTCTAATTTTGTAAATCAAATCAAACGAAGTCCACTTCAAAGGCTTATTGACAAATAATACCTCTCCAGCAATATAATCTCTCTCCATCTGCTATACCTCAAGATTATAACCGAAAAACAGTAAAATAATAATTATCAAACCTGCCAAAATTCGATAATACCCAAATGCCTTAAATCCATATTTTGTCAAAAAACTGATAAAGAATTTTATTGCAAACATAGCAACTATAAATGCCACTACATTACCTATTATCATTACCCAAATATTTTCTACCAACATTTGGCGCGTTACATCATCCAATAATAACTTCAAAAGCTTATAACCCGACGCCGCTGCCATAGTTGGCACAGCAAGAAAAAATGAAAATTCAGCTGCAGTTTTACGACTAAAACCAATCGCAGTACCACCAACAATCGTTGCCATTGAGCGCGATACGCCCGGTATCATCGCTATTGCTTGTGCAAAACCTATTTTTAATGCATGTTTATTGGTCATTTGGGGTTCATTTTGCTCCGAATGGCTAAACCATTTATCTACAAACAGCATAAATACTCCCCCGATTACAAGCATCGTAGCAACAACCCACACATTCTCCAACATACTATCTATATAGTCACTGAGCAATAAACCTAAAAATGCGGCGGGTAAGAAAGCAATAAATAATTTTACATAAAAATCATATTTATATAAAAAACGCTTCCAGTAAAGTTTATTTGTTTCGGTTCTATTCAAAGATTCCGTGCCTACTTTATCAAATATTTGAACTTTATTCAGTCTTATAAAACGTTGCCAATAAAGCACCAATACAGACAAAATTGCGCCAAACTGTATGATAACAGTAAAAGCCTTCACAAACTCATCACTTTTTACACCTAAAATGCCCTGCGTTATAATCATATGCCCCGTTGAAGATACCGGTAAAAACTCTGTTAAACCTTCAACAATGGCAATAATAATTGCTTCAATTATACTCATCTAATTCTAATCTGTCTTCTTTTTTGGTTTATACATAATGGCTACAATCATTGAGACAAAACCAACAAGCGATACCATTGGTCCGACGACAATTCGTCGATTACTAAAAATATCTGGATTGAACTCTACACCCGATGGCTTACCTGTCATCAGCAAGAAACCAATAATTATTACTACAAAAGAAACGACAATTAATAAGTAGTTTATTTTAGTCAAACCATATCTTTTCTCTTCATTCAACTCTTTCATACAAAAACAATTAATTTAATTTTTTAAACAAAATACATATCGTCTGTTCGCATGCGCACGTAACGCCCTACGGCAAAATAAGAAGAAATTGCTGACAATATTATACCTGACAATAAAATAATAGTTGCAACTATCAATGATGCATCAAGGCTAATAAATCGTATATTCATATCAAATTTTATATAAATATAATATAAAATACCTGCAATAATAAGCATAGCTAAAATAGCTGCGACAATCCCATTCCAAATACTTTTTAGCACGTAAGGTTTACGAATAAACCAACTCTTTGCACCAACCAATTTCATCGTATTTACTATGAAACGATCAGAGTGAATTCGTAATCGAATGGTATTGTTTATCATTACAAACGATATAAAAAGCAGAACAAGTGTTAAACCTACAAGCACCCATGTAACTCGAACAATATTTTCATTCACTTCGTTCATAAAGTCTTTTTGATAGTTCACCTCCTCTATCTGCGCTGAAAATATTCCAAGCTGTTTTTCAATCATCGCTACACTATCAACATTTGCATACTGCGCATGCAACTTCACTTCAAAAAGTGGGAAAAGTGGATTAAAACCTAAAAACTCTTCTGGATTCTCTCCCAAATAATCGATGTGCTCTTGCAAAGCATCTTCTTTTGAAATGAAGTTTGCAGATTTTGTAAAATTACTTTTATCTAAAAACTGCTGAATACTTTGACTCTGACTTTCATTAATATCTTCGTTTAACACAATGGTCAAATTGATATTTTCGCGTATATACTTGGTCATATCATGGGCCAAAAACATCGTTAGAGCCAATATCCCTATCAATGTAAGTACCATTGCCATGCTAATCGTTGAAGTAGTGCCAGCGTTTCTAAAATTCTTCTTTTTTATTTTTGTTTTTTTTGCCATATTAAAAAACTATTTTTCAAGTTCTATGCTCTTTTTATTCCTATTCCTTAAATAGAAAAACAGATTAGCCAACAAAACCAAAATGAATATTGAGGACGAAATTATTGCAATCCAATTACCTTGTTTGTAGCTCTTTGGTTCAAATTTAAACTCCAAGTCATAATTACCCGCTTTTAAGGTCATACCGCGCAATAAGTAATTTACACGTGTATATGGAACCCTCTCTCCATTTATTGTTGCATTCCAACCCTTATCGTAAAATATCTCTGAAAAAACAGCCACTTGCTCGGAATCAGTACTTACGCTATAAATCAAATGATTAGGTTTATACGACTTCAATTCTATACTTGCTGTACTGTCAGGCTTAATCGTTGTTGGAAAAAATGAAGCTAATGATTTATCTACTACCAACTCTCTTTTGCTATCCATTTCACCCAGAGTACGCATCTCTTCGTTAGCATCTTGGGCAATATTCACCTTCTCAACAAACCATGCATTCCCGTTATTATATGAATTTATCAAGGGCTGAGCTTGCTTATTATATATAATATATTTAAGATTTAGCATATTCAGAATATTGAGAGATTCCAATACTTCAGCTAACTCTTCTTCTGTTTCTACTTGTCCAAATTCAGCAAAAAGTGTACCGATTTCCTTCTCTAAGTGCATATTAATCAGTTCTTGGTATCGACGTAACTTTGCTGCATGATAACCTCCAATGTTTTTATGATAAAAAGAGGGCGAAGCATCATTAAATATATTTACCGTAGCATCCAAAATTCGGAATTCTGATTTATCTTGCAAAATAAACTCATCAGCTGGACCTTTTTTCACCAATTGTTTTGGACGAGGTGACGAGAAATTATCATCATTCAAATAGCGTTTAGCTACCGGTGCTAAATCAAGCAGAATGAAAAAACCTATTAGAGCTATTGAAACGCCTTTTTTAAGAAAACCTTTAGCGAAAAGCCATAACACAAGAGCTGCAATGACAATAAATACCAGCGAGCGAGCCGCATCTGCTCGAAGCAGAGCCATTCTATCCAAAGGAAGCGTATTTTTCAAAAATGAATAATCCCCTTGAAATTGAGCATCTTGAGCGGATACAAAACTTCCTGCAAGAGATGGAACTACAGCGAAAATTAAGGCAATCCCACCTGTTATTAATGCACTAATAAGAATCTGTTTTTGCAATTTTTGCTTATTTACATTTCCCTCATAAAGCTCTTTTACACCCATAAATGCCATTATCCCAATTGCCAATCCTGTAGCAACAAGTATCATCGATACTGCACGAAATTTATTGTACATTGGGAAATAATCGATGAAAAAATCGGTAAGTGGCATCCAATTCTTACCCCACGACAACATCAATGTCAAAATAATTGTAGGAATCAGCCACCATTTTAAGCGATTATCAACAATGAATAGCGATAATACAAAAAGGAACATAACAATAGCACCAAAATAAACCGGACCTGAAGTACCAGGTTGCGTACCCCAATAAAGCGGCATTTGCTGTATTATTTCTTGAGTTTGCCCACTTGGAACACCCAAATTTTGCAAGTATTTAGCAGTTTCGCTCTTCATATCCAGCGAGCCACCACTTGCTCCTCCTTTGAAGTTAGGTATTAGCAACGTCATTGTTTCATCCACACCATAGCTCCATTGAGTAATGTAATCTTTGTTCAAACCTTGCTGCGAACTTGAAGTATCTTCAGTCAGTCCATTTGATTTGCCACGCATTGTGTATTGGCTATACTCGTACGTCGTCAACAAAGAAGTGGCATTCATTCCTAAAGCAATAATAAGTGCCACCAACATTACTCCAGTTGATTTAAGAAAATCAATTATTTTCTTTTCTAAAATACTGTAAACCAATTCGACTATTCCAAAAATAAGAAGCATTATTGCTACGTAGTAAAGAATTTGAATGTGGTTTGCACGGATTGCCAAACTTAGAAACAGAGTGGTTAATAGTCCTCCAAGTATTCTGTTTTTTCTAAATGCGAGAAAAACTGATCCAATAAGCGGTGCAACATAAGCTATTGTTATCGCTTTTGAATTGTGTCCTGCTGCAATTATAATAAAATTATAGGAAGCAAAACTCAATCCTATCGAGCCAATTAACGCCTGCCAAGGTTTTAAACCCATTGTCAAAAAAAGAATATAAAATCCTAACAAATAAAGTATGAGATTGCTAACTGGACGCGGAAAATTCATTATTAAACTCTCAATGTATTGCAAAACATTGTAAGGTTGTTTCATTGAGATTTGATAATTTGGCATTCCGCCAAACATCGAATTGGTCCAAAGCGTAACGTCATCATGTGACTCATTGTATTCAATAGTTTCCTGTGCCATGCTACGCCAGCTATCGGTATCATGTGCTACAAGTTCACGTCCTTCAAGAACAGGAATAAAATTGACAAATGCTAAAATAATAAAAAGCAACAAAGTTGCTATATGAGGCAAATAGTTTTGATTTGTAATCAGTTTTTTAGACATATATTTTTTCAACTTTCTTATTTTCAAGCATATTATGGGTAAATCATACAAAAATACTACAAATTTATCGTTTTTCAACTTTCTAATGTGGTAAATTTTGGTAAAATGCTTGTTTATCAATCAGTCAAGGTAAAAAAATTACAAATATTTCAATTTCTTATTCCTTTCCCTCAAAAACAAACTATCTTTGTAGTTTATATTCAGAAACACCAGATTAAGAAATATGCAAGTAAACTGCCCTGTTTGTAACTCGAACGACTTTCTTACCCAATTCAAGGTAAAAGACCATTTAGTGAGCAATGAACTTTTTGAAATAGCAAAATGCAAGAATTGCGGCATGCATATCACACTCAATCCTCCCAGTGATAAAGACTTACCGCGTTATTATGAAGCTGAAGAGTACGTTTCACACAGCGATACACAAAAAGGAATTATAAATTGGGCTTATCATCGCGTGAGGAATTTGATGCTTTCTAAAAAAGCACGTTGGATAATTCAAAATGTAGGAATAAATCGCGGTCGTTTACTAGATATAGGTGCAGGCACTGGCTATTTTGCTCACACTATGAAAAGCCGAACTTGGGATGTAAGTGCTGTTGAACAAAGCGATGTTGCACGACAATACTCCATCGATAAATTTGGTTTAACAGCTTTTGACAGCATAGATAATTGCATAGAAGCTGAAAAGAATAAGAATAACAAAATTGATGTCATTACGCTGTGGCATGTATTAGAACACCTACCCGATCCTAATCTGGCAATTCAGCAGTTTCATTCATTACTTACTCACGATGGGCTTCTGGTTGTTGCTGTTCCAAATTGCGATTCTTATGACGCCAAAAAGTATCAACACAATTGGGCAGCTTACGATGTGCCACGCCATCTATGGCATTTTCAATTCAAGCAATTGAAAAGCCTTATCGAAAACAATGGATTTCGACTTGTCAACTTAAAGACAATGCCTTTCGATGCTTTTTATATTGCTATACTAAGCGAAAAACAGCGGGGCAGTTCAAACGCTGTTTTCAAAGGAATTTGGACAGGTACAAAAGCGTATGTTAAGTCCGTTTTCAATAAAAAACAGAGTAGTTCTTTGGTTTATTTCTTTAAGAAATAAGTATTAATCAAGCTTTTTAAGAGTGGAAAATTTAATACAGCTAAAATTGATTCGATTGAATACGAATTTTAATACAAGAATACCCTTTCTACACTTCTATAGATCTTCATACATTAAAGAAAATCAAAAACACAAAAGCATAAAAAAACGTAATAACTTTTGAAATTATTACGTTTTTTGTTTTGAATCTATTTTTCTTTTTGAATAAGATTATCTATTTCAAATAATCATTCCAATCAGTTTCGAGCATATTACCTGTTTTTTCAAATTGAATATGCATACCAAGTGCAGCTTGCAAGTTAAGCGGCGTGTGCGTTCCTTTCCCCTCGCTTAATTTCAAATAATCACGTAGTAAAGGACGATACTCTGGTGCCGCACAATTTTCAATAATTAACTGAGCGCGCTCACGAGGAGACTTACCACGTAGATCAGCAACACCGTGCTCTGTAATAATCACTTTTACAGAATGCTCTGAATGGTCGTTGTGCGAAACAAGCGGAACAATCGTGCTAATGTTTCCACTTTTAGCTGTTGATGGAGTTGTAAAGATAGAGAAGTATGCATTGCGCGTAAAGTCACCTGAACCTCCAATTCCATTCATCATTTTTTGTCCCATCACGTGCGTGCTGTTTATATTTCCAAATATATCAGCTTCTAAAGCAGTGTTAATTGAAATCAATCCCAAACGACGAGCTATTTCTGGACTATTGGATATCTCTTGTGGTCGAAGCACCAATTTATCCTTGAAAAAGTCCAAATCTTTGTAAATTCCTTGCAACACATCATTTGATACAGTCAAAGAGCAACCGCTTGCAAATTTTACTCTTCCACTACGAATCATCTCAACTACGGAATCTTGTATAACTTCGGTGTACATTTCGAAAGCAGGAATATCAGGATGCTCACCCAAAGAGGCTAAAAGAGCGTTTGCAATATTCCCAACTCCCGACTGGATAGGTACAAAACCTTTAGGAATTTTATTTTTCTTTAGTTCTGAAGCTAAGAAATTAGCAACATTTTCACCAATTTTTTTAGTTACCTCATCAAGGGGTGAAAAACCACCAGTTTCGTCAGGTCTATTTGTCTCGACAACTCCTAAGATCTTTTTTGGATCAATTTTTAAGGTAGCTGAACCTATTCTGTCCGAAGCATTGTAGATAGGAATCTCACGACGAGTAGGTGGATTTGCTGCTTCATACAAATCATGTAAGCCATTCAACTCTTTCGGGTGGTAATGATTCAATTCAAGAATTACATGCTCAGCCAAGTTAGCAATTGTAGGTGATATTCCAACACCAGAAGTTAACACAACCTCACCATTCTCTTTGATATCACAAACTTCAATAATGGCAAATTTTGGAGGATCGATAAAGCCATAACGTAAGCTCAAAGCTAATGCAGAAAGATGCAAATCATAATACTCAACCTCACCTGAATTTAGTGCAGCTCGCATATCTTTGTTAGACTGATAGGGAGTTCGGAAACTAACAGCTTTTGCTCGTGCTAAAGCACCATCAAGCGAATCGCCAGTAGAGGCACCAGTGTACATTCCAATTTTAAACTCTTTACCAGCTGCATGAAACTCCTCAGCACGTTTTGCAATAGCCGTAGGCACATCCTTTGGACAACCTGCAGGCGTAAAACCACTAAATCCAACTAAATCACCATGATTAACATAAGAAGCAGCCTCTTCGGCTGTCATAAATTTGAAACTGTTTTTCATACTAATTTTAATAATTAATTATTCATTTTTGATGCACAAAATTAAATAAATATTTCCATATTGCAAAATAAAAAGAGACGAAGGAGAAAAGAAAAATCTTTCGATTTTAATCATTTCCTCCTTCGTTAAAAATTATTCAGATAAAAGTTAATTTATCCTTATCTTATAATTGGATTTTAGCGTAAAAACTTACATTCTTAATCCTACTGTAAATGTGTAATTTGAACGACTATTATCTATTTTAGCAGGCAATAAGGCTCGATCTTGATACGGATAAAATTCTTCCGTCTGCATTTTATAAGAATATGCAAAATCAAAGTACCAACTGTTAGTTCGATAACCTAATCCCATTGTATATAGATTTGTACTAAATTTTTGATCAAAATATTCAGTGTTTGTATTTACCGTGTTTTGCACCAATAGCTTACCGTTATTATAGTTTTGATTTGTAGCTGGAGAAACAAGGGCATAACCTGCTCGCAAAGCAATATTATCTGTTAGTCGAGCCTCTGCACCCAATTTCAACATATGTACACTATTCAATACATCGCGCATAGCAGCATTAATATCTCCAAAAGATTGCACACTATTTCTATTTTGTTGAAAGTGAGACAAAGAGTAATTTATTAAATCATATTCAGCAGATATAAACCCTGCTCCCCCAATAATATAGGCAGCACTTGCCTGCAATTGCATAGGACTCCATAAATTAAAGGACTGTGCATTAATAGGTGTTTCGGCAGGATATTTTTCATCATCGGGGATTTCAGATGAATAAAGATCTGCATAACTTTCTTCTTCAATCATAGTGACTGTTGGTGTATGAAATGCCAATCCTAAACGTAGTCCATTTTCTAAAAGATAAATCATACCAAACTTAGCATTAACACCTACTCCATTTTGGCTTAAGCGATTTTTCAAATCAAAGCCACCACCTCCTTCAAAATCCTCAGAAAGCACTGTTGAAAGCCCATACTCTAATAATCTTAAATTAAGGCTAGCTCCTAAGAAGAAATTATTATTGTAATTTCCACCCCATCCAAAATTCACTTCACTCAATGACCCTGTTTGCAAAAAATCATAAGATGGACTAACTCGCTCGCCTGGCGATAAAAGCGAGGTAAAGTAATCACCATCAGGATTAATCAGATAGCCATCGTATCCTAAAACAGTTAGCCAAGGCATACGTAAATTGTCATAAGAAATATCCCCTGGTAGTGGTGGATTTGGACTGGAAAAATTAGCGATATAATCTGTAAATGATGTTGTTGTATTTCCACCTGACAGATTGAAACGCTTATTATAATCAGCTAACTTTTGAAACGAAAAGGAGAAATTGGAATTGATTAAACCATTTGCTCCATTTGCAGGCATATTCACAACATAGGAGACATTGGTAAAACTACTGTTTATATATCTCTCCTGTGCTCTTGAACGATTATGCCACTCAATTGGACTTATATTATTACTTGTAAAATCCAATGTAGCTGTTAACTCGGAGCCTCTGTATATAGCTAAACCAGCAGGGTTATCTTTAATAGCAGAAGCATCAGCGCCTAATGCCCCCATGGCACCCGCCAAACTCATGTAGCGAGCAGTACCTTGTATATCTGTTTGAGAAAGGCGCAATGCATCGTATTCAGTTTGAGCATGCAAACCAAAAGACAGTAAAGCTAAAAGTGTTATGTTAATTACTCTTTTCATATTCTTTTCAATTTTTCTAATTTCGTATTTATTTTGATTCCATTCCTCAATTTATCTTCTTCCACCACCCGATGAGCGTGATGCACCACCACCCATTGAGCCACCGCTGCTTCGGGAAGCACCACCACTACTTACGCTCGATGAAGATGAACGAGTGGGTGTACTATATGTGGAACTACTATTAACACTACTACGTGTAGATGTAGCTCCATTATAAATGCTACGACTAGTAGAACTGCTATTTCGAGTATCTACTGAAGAACGACTTGTATTCACATTGTTATTCACAGAACTGCTTGAAACTCGAGGATTACTTCTGTTAGTAATCGTATTGGTTGTAGCAGAACTTATTCTTTCGGAATTACTTCTAACATTGCTCCACTCAGCCGATGAACGAACTGCACCTGTGCGTAATGACGTACTTACTCCTGTTCTATTGGTAGTAGAACGTAATGTACTTGCAGCAGTTGCTCTTGAATCACGACTTGAATTTAACGGCTGACGACTTACGACTGTATTTGCATTGCTTCGAGAAGATTGTCCGCCTATCCCTGATAATTGTCCGCGACCTGCTGTACTACGAGTATCTAAAACTTGACGCCCAGCACCTTGATGTCGTCTTGCGGTTTGTGTCTCAGTTTGATACCAAGTACCTCCATAACCCCAAGCGTAGTGAGGATAACCCCAGCCATAATAAGGATTACCCCAACCGTAGTAACCTCCAAAATATCCACCATAATATCCACCATAGTATGGATAACCCCAGCTATACATATTATGCATACCCCAGCCATAATAGGGATAACCCCAATTGTAGCGCCAAGCCCAGCTGTTATAATTAAATGACGAGAATTGATAATCCCAATAATAGGGGTTGCTCCATGTTGGAGTTATCGTTGCATACATTCCATCTACATATACATTCCAATAATCATCATCTAAAAAATATATGTCATTGAAATCAGGATCTGCTATAGTGATGGTATATCGTGGGTTATGAAAACGACGAATACGCTCGGCATATTCAAAGTCAGATTGTGAACCCTGAAAACCATTCAAGTAATAACCTTCCGTTTCAGCGTCAAACTCTTCTACATATAAGCTATCTGCTATTACTTCACCATCAATTACGTAAACTGTATCAGACACAGCCACAACTTGATTACCCTCTTTATCAACGAACACAATTTCTCGCGCTCCATTACGATAAATAGCTGATTGTTTGTTCTTATTTGGCTTTACAACTTTCGTACTTGCTTTGACATTACCATCCTTTGGCAGTAGATAAATATCATCAACATATACGTTTGATTGTGCAAAAACCGATACCAAAACAAACAAGATAAATTGTAGTAGTAAAATTAATCGTTTCATATCTTAATATCTTTATAAATTTCCAGATAAAATTTATTATCCATTATCCTATATGACAAGATTTATGCCACACTATATTCATAAAAGAATATAAATCTTAATTATTAGTCAAAAATAGTGAATTATTTGAATATGAATAACTAATTTTGCAAACATAAACATAATTAAACTTTCGAGTAAAACTCTATTATATATATTACCGATAAATTAACATGCAATATACCGTTTTATCTTTTTTATTTGATTCTTCAGAAGAGTATGTTTCAGACCTTTTAGCTGCTGAATTAGGCGAATTGGGCTTTGAAAGTTTTGAAGCTTTTGAAAATGGACTAAATGCTTACATCCAAAGTGATAAATTAAAAACAGAGGCAGTTGATGAGCTTATTGCTAATTTTATTTACACACCCAATATCGAGTATAAGTTGGAAGTTTTGGAAGATAAAAACTGGAATGAAGAGTGGGAGAAAAACTACTTTGAACCAATAATAATTGACGACCAATGTGTTATTCATAGTTCTTTTCATAAAAACATACCCAGCCTAAATTACAATATTATAATTGATCCCAAAATGGCTTTTGGAACAGGACATCACGAAACCACAGGTTTGATGATTTCTGAAATTCTGAAAAATGATTTTAATGATAAAACAGTTTTAGATATGGGCTGTGGCACCTCTATATTGGCTATTCTCGCAATTAAACGAGGCGCTACCTCTGTTACTGCTATCGATATCGATGATTGGTGCGTTAGAAATTCACAAGAAAATATCGCTCTCAATCATTCAGAAAACATCGAAGTGCTACAAGGTGACTCTGCGCTCCTAATCGATAAAAGCTTCGATATTATCATTGCTAACATCAATAGGAACATCCTGCTTGACGATATGGCACAATATGCAAAAGCATTAAATAAAGATGGTGAACTCTATATTTCTGGGTTTTATAGTGAAGATGCTACAATACTGACAGAAGAAGCAGAAAAACATGGATTGATTAAAGTAATTGACAATACTAAAAACAACTGGATGATGATTCGTTTTAAAAGAAAATAATTCAACACTTTCAGTTCTTTATAATACTTTTAATTTTCACCCATCTCCTTCATACATGGTAAAGAAACAATGAACGTTGTTCCTTTACCTATTTTACTCTTGAAATAGATATCACCTCCCATATAGCGTATAATATTTCTGCTAATAGCTAGACCTAAACCCATGCCTGATGATTTAGTTGTAAAATTTGGAGAAAAGATGTGAATCCGATCTTCTTCACTAACTCCATCTCCGTTATCTTTTACCGAAACTCGCACCTCATCTATATAACGCTTTATTCCTATTTCTACCACTCCTTTTCTTGAAGAAGGAATTGCCTGCATGGCATTCTTTATCAAGTTATTAAACACTTGAATCAACTGTTCATGATCTGCATAAACATCAATACTTTCAACTTCAGACTGATAAGTGAATGAAATATTTTCATTCATATTTTCAAAAAGACGAGCCACAGAAAACACGGTGTTTACTAACTCAACTTTTACCAATTTCGCTTCAGGGAGTTTAGCAAAACTTGAAAATGAACCAGCAATTCGTGATAAATTTTCAATTTGTTCTACCAGCATAGTTGCTGATTTGTCAAAATAATCATCAAATCCTTCATCCCCTATATGTTTGCGACGTTGTAGCTGCTGAATTGTCAATTTCATTGGTGTTAAGGGATTATTTATCTCATGAGCTACTTGTCGCGCCATAGATTTCCATGCTGTCTCTCTCTCAGACTGAGCAAGCAACTCAGCACTTTTTTCCAATTCATCTACAGTTCGATTATATTGATCTACCAATTGTCTAATTTCATCCTGAGGTTTGTAGTTTATTTTTTTGTTTTTTTGTCCAAAGCGGATTTGTTTCAAACTATCTTGCAAAATAACAAGCGGCACCGTTAATTGACGTCCAATAAAGGCGCTTAAGAAAAAGAACAAGAGTAAAATTAATAAGTAAATATTGAAAATAACAGTAAAGAAATTTTCTAAATCAGACTGAATTTTATCATCACTAAAAAACTGAGGAATCGCAATATAACCAATGGGCAGAAAGTCCATATTATAAAAGTCGGTGTATGCTACTTGGTAGGTCAAATTGCCTATTTGCTCTTCAATATTCACATCTTTCAAATCTGCATAAAAAGGTATTGGTGAAATAAATTTACTTACAAGTTCACGTGTAAACAAGGGCATTTGAGAACTTGCAACTAACTCACCATTATTATTATAAACATGAATATCTGTTTGGTAAATATAGGCCAGTTCTTGCAATTCTAAAATCAAATCATTTTGCATAGAGTGATCTAAACTTTCATTCCAAGCATACTTTTCTTGCAAGAGATTTTGGATATAAGTTTTGGTCTGAGACATATGCTCTTTTTGTTCCTCCACATAACGTCTCTTCATATATCCTACTGATACATAGAGAATAGCAGCAAAACTCAAAATCATCATCAAGGTAAAAGTAAATAAAAACTTATATGAAAAAGTATAACTTATTCGTAATCTTGCATGAAAATAACGATATAACAATCGGACTAAATAGACAAAAACTACAGAAATAAGAACGGTATAAACATAATGTAGGAATAAAATTAAATGCTTGTTGCTCTGTTTTTCAGAAA
The DNA here is from genome assembly GCA_964346125.1 of uncultured Paludibacter sp. Classification (GTDB taxonomy): domain Bacteria; phylum Bacteroidota; class Bacteroidia; order Bacteroidales; family Paludibacteraceae; genus UPXZ01. Next base: position 18,600 of record CAYFTO010000003.1, on the reverse strand, counting down.
CAACAAAAACATTATAAGCATCTGGTAAATATACATAATGATTATACGAATTGGTGTATTGCATAAAATAGTTTTCCTTTCGTTTTTCAATCCAATTAACCCCTGGATTATAGCGATAATTCCCAGAACTGCTTACCAGTCGACGATAACTATAACGTGCACTTGAAAGATTTAAATCAGCCAATATATTAGGCTCTTCATCCAAAAGCAAGTTTGGATAACTGTAACTCTTAAAATACTTCTGCTTATAAAGTTCCAAATAGAGATGGATAAGCTCTCCAGTTTGTGAATTCAAAATATATTTTCCTATAAAAGAGATATCAGAATTTGGATTATTTAGAATGTAGAAATGGGAATTTTGATGCTTCCTACCCCAGGCATTTAGGGTTTCAGCATATTCATTATCCAATTCTGAATTAGGTTCCACAGCAAATACTCTAACACTGTATTTATTCCAAAAGCCATGCATTATCTGATTATTAATATAATAATTGAGCATTGCAATAGAATCAGTATTCAAATTAATTTGTTTTAGCTGCTTCTGTCCTAAAATTGTTTTATCCAAATCATTTAACATTGCTATAGCTATCTTATCCTCCTCATTAGGATCATTTTGATGATAATTTTGGGCTAAGATTTGGAATTTTTGAAACTTTTTATCAGTGTTCAACAGATGAAAATTCAATACTAAGAATGCTATAAAAAACATTAACCAAGTAACTAAGTTCCAATTAAAACGTATAAAATGACTTTTTTGCAATGATATATAAATTGCTATATGAAGTCCTACATAGGAAAAAAGAAAATGAAAACCATACTCTTGAAAACGAAAATAACCTAAAGTTGCAACAAGAATAATGACTAAACTATCAATCAATATTAAGGACCTGAGTTTTGACTGGCTCAAAATTAACTGATGTATGCGCATATGAAGGAAAAAATAGGTTACACCAAGTCCCAAAAATATGAGATGATTCCATAACAATATAAACGAAACTTCTGAAAGACTTTGCAACTGCACCCCTGTTGATGAATTGAAAACGATGATCAACATCAACTTAAAAATCAATATAAAATAGAGCGAAGCCAATAACAAAGGGAAGAATCGACTTATTATTAAGTTCTGTTTCCAAAATCGTTTTTTATCTATTCGCACATGATATGTAAAGAGATACACTACGGAAAAAAAGTAAATAACAAGCATTGTAAGATGAGTATGTGTATCTAATAGGCGATTAGAAGAAAACTCAAAGGCGGTAAAAAACTCATTGTAAAAAATTAGTCGAGGGACTCCCAGCCATATCAACGAAAAGACCAATACGGCACTACTTAATAATACAATTATAAAATGCTTAAACGAAATCTGCTGAACTCCAAATAAAAATGGATAGTGTGCTAATAAATAAAAGAACAACAAAAATGACAAAGAAAATAGAATCAGCGCTACTTTACCCCACATTCGATTATAAATTGGATAATCAGGTAGTTCGAAAGTAAAAAGATAATTATCGTTTGAAAAAACTGCATAAGGGCTTGTAGGATTATTAGTAGTAAACTGAATAGATTTATCCAATCGAGATTCTAATAAAAAACTATTTACCAGCACATCATTCTCATAAGGATAATTATGCTTTATTGGTAAAAAAGTAATAATATTAAAATTATCAACTTTTTTTGATTTCACCAGTGAATACACATTAGACAGACTATAAAGTCTCCAACGCTCACTTTCAATTTTTTCAGGCACAATCTTATTATCAGACCAAAATATAAGCTCATCTCCATCATATACCAATAAAGTGTATGCTAACTTCTCAAATGCACTGTATTTCAATGACTCAAATGACCCTTCTAATAGATATTGCGTAACCTCCTCAAGCTTGGCATCAATACTTTTTTCTTTAATTAGCAATTCATTATTGACTTCACTCATTGAAATAGCTTGATTCGATGACCTAACATAAAGATATTGGGCTAATGAACCCAATAGCACTAAAACAAGCAGCATCCACAAAAAGGATTTATACAATCCTTTCAACTTAAAAGGTGTTTTTTTTCTCATTTTATTGATGATGATAGGGTTCTCCTCTTATTATTGTCATTGCTCTGTACAATTGCTCTACAAAAAAGAGTCGCACCATTTGATGCGAAAAAGTCATTTTAGAAAGTGAAAGCTCGTAATTTGCTCGTTCATACATTTTTTTTGAAAATCCATATGGTCCACCAATTACAAAAACAATTGATTTGATTGCTAAATTAAATTTACTTTCTATAAAATCTGCAAATTCAATTGAAGTAAGCATTTTACCTCGTTCATCAAGTAAGACTAAATAATCACTACTCTCAATTTTAGAAAAAAACAACTGATACTCCCGTTCTTTCTGCTGTTCGATGCTTAAGTTTTTAGTCTGTTTTAATTCAGGTATTACAATTTGTTCAAAAGAGATATAATGCTTCAATCTATCCATATATTCATTTATCAACTTCAGAAGACTTTTATCTAAGGTTTTACCCATAATTACAAACTTAACTTTCATATACTTTTATACTATCAATTGATTTGGCAAAGTTTTTGTATAATTTATATTTGACAAATATACCAAATATAGATAAAAATTCATCTAAATTTTGATAACTTTGCAGAAAGATTGATAAATAAACAACAAAAACTGTACATTTTCTTACTGTGATTAGTTTTAAAGCGTAAACAAATTCTATTTTTGGTGAAAAGTTATAGAAAGGATTAACAAAATATGAAAATAAATAAATTACTTATTGCCTTATTCGTTTTATTTGGTTTTGTAGCTAATATAGATGCACAAAAAGAGACTACAATCTTTCAAGATGTTGTTGTAGAAGCAATGAATCAAGGTAATTCAAACAAACTATCTCAACATATGAACCACAATGTGGAGTTAATTGTTGATAATAAAAAGAATATCTACAGCAAGCAACAAGCCGTAGGTATTTTAGCTAATTTTTTCAAAACCAATCCTGTTAAAAAGTTTTCTCTTACGCATAATAGTGATAAGAAATCCTCGAGCTTTTTTATCGGCTCTTTGGAAACGACTAAAGGAAATTACCGTATTTATTTTTTAACACGGGAGGTAAATAAAACAACATTAATACAACAAATTAGAATAGAAACAGAATGATAAATAAAGACTATCTTTCACAAATTCCAATATGGTTTGCAGAAGATATTGGAGATGGCGACCACACTACCCTATCAAGCATCCCTGCTGATGCCGTTGGAAAATCTGAGTTAATAATTAAAGATAACGGCATTCTATGCGGTGTAGAAGTAGCAAAAGATATATTCAATGCTTTCGACCCTGAACTCAAAATGGAAATTTTCCTTCAAGATGGAGCTGTTGTGAAACATGGCGACATCGCTTTTGTAGTTGAAGGTAAAGTGCAATCTCTTCTTCAAACTGAGCGCTTAATGCTTAATATTATGCAGCGACTAAGCGGTGTAGCAAGCAGAACAGCTGAATACATGAAAGAGCTTGAGGGTACTAAAACAAAGGTTTTAGACACTCGCAAAACAACCCCTGGACTACGTATGCTTGAGAAGTATGCTGTAAAAACTGGTGGTGGAGCAAATCATCGTATTGGCTTGTTTGATATGATTTTATTAAAAGACAATCATGTAGATTTTGCTGGTGGAATAGAACAAGCTATCAGCGGTGCTCAGCGATATTTGAAAGAGAAAGGTAAAGATCTTAAAATTGAGCTTGAAGTTCGTAATTTTGATGAGTTGCAACAAGCGCTTAATCATGGAGGCGTTGATCGTATTATGCTTGATAATTTCAGTGTAGAAGACACACGCAAAGCTGTAGAGATTATCGATGGTCGTACAGAGATTGAGTCTTCTGGTGGTATCACTATCAAAGATCTTAGAGCCTATGCCGAATGTGGAGTAGATTACATTTCTGTTGGAGCATTAACTCACTCAGTAGTGAGTTTAGATATGAGCTTTAAAGCGGTTTAATGCATCACGCTGATTAAAATTTAATTTATCAAACAGGGGTTTCGCAACAAGTGAAACCCTTCTTTGTTTTTTAGCAATTTATATTTTTCAAAAGATTTGGAATTTGACTTTGATTTTAATAAGGAAATGATCTTTACATTATAGAAATTGATATTTTTCTTGTAAATTTGTAGATTTATTAGTCAACTTTGGAAAGTAAATGATTATATGGGAAGAAATGCAAAATGGATAACTGGTGGTTTGGGCTTTGTATTGGGTGGTCCTATTGGTGCTATTATAGGTTTTATCATAGGTTCTATTATTGATGGAGCAAACAATCATGAGTTAAACTACGAAAATCAAACAGGCAGTAGTACAGCTGAAGGCGATTTTAAAATGTCACTTTTGATACTTATTGCGGTGGTAATGAAAGCTGATGGTCGTTTCAAAAAAAAGGAGTTGGATGTTGTAAAACGATTTTTACTTGCAAACTTTGGAGAAGCTGGAACTTTAGATGCCTTGCAAATTTTGAAGGAATTACTCAAACAGGATTTCGACGAACAAGAAGTCGCACAACAAATTGGCCGCAACATGAATTATTCCTCCAAATTAGAGCTTCTTCATTTGCTATTTGAAATTGCCTACGCCGATGGTGACGGTCACCCTCAAGAGATAGCTGTGCTAATGCGTATCTCTAACCGACTGGGGATAAGCAGCTTGGATTTCAATGCAATTCATGCACCTTATCAAAAGACAAAAGATAGCAATTGGGCTTATAAAGCTTTAGAAATAGAACCTACAGCCACACCCGAAGAGATAAAAAAAGCATATAGACGCATGGCGATGAAGTATCATCCCGATAAGGTGGCAAACTTAGGCGAGGAGATAAAACGCACAGCTACCGAAAAGTTTAGAAGCGTAAATGAGGCGTATGAAGAGTTGAAGAAAACAAGAGGTTTTAATTAGTAAACTATTCTTTTCAGCAGATATAATAAAAACAAAAGAACATTATTTCAATAAAACAGTTAGGTTTTAACCACACATTATAAAAGAGCAAAAACAGAATGGAACATAAACTAACAATATACAACACATTAACTCGCAAAAAAGAGCAATTTGAGCCGCTGCAATCACCCTTTGTAGGAATGTATGTATGCGGACCAACAGTATATGGCGACCCACACTTAGGGCATGCGCGTCCTGCCATTACTTTCGATATTCTTTTTAGACAACTAAAAAACTTGGGCTACAAAGTGCGCTACGTAAGGAATATAACCGATGTGGGACACCTTGAAAATGACGCAGATGAAGGCGAGGATAAAGTTGCAAAAAAAGCACGATTGGATCAATTAGAACCGATGGAAGTTGTGCAGTTTTATACCAACCGTTACCATTTTGCAATGGATGCATTGAATGTGGAGCGACCAAGTATTGAGCCAAGTGCGTCGGGACACATCATGGAGCAAATCGATTTTGTAGAGAAAATAATGGATGCAGGTTTTGCTTACGAGAGTAATGGCTCTGTTTATTTTGATGTTGAAAAATACAATGAAGCACATCGATACGGAGTGCTTTCAGGACGAAATATCGATGAAATGCTTGAAACAACTCGTGAATTGGACGGACAGAGCGAAAAACGCCGAAGCATAGATTTTGCTTTGTGGAAAAAAGCAAACCCCGAACACATAATGCGTTGGAAAGCACCCTGGAGTATTGGTTTTCCGGGTTGGCATATTGAGTGTTCTGCCATGGGTACTAAGTATCTTGGTGAGGAATTTGATATTCACGGTGGTGGTATGGACCTACTTTTTCCACATCATGAGTGTGAAATCGCACAAAATCAAGCTGGATTAGGAAAATCGAGTGTCAAGTACTGGATGCACAACAATATGATAACCATTGGTGGACAAAAAATGGGTAAATCTTTGGGTAACTTTATTACTTTAGAGGAATTTTTCACTGGTAAACATAAGCTATTGAGTAAAGCTTTTTCGCCTATGACCATCCGCTTTTTTATTCTTCAAGCACACTATCGTAGCACGGTTGACTTCAGCAGTGAGGCTTTAGAAGCTTCTGAAAAAGGCTTGGAACGATTAATGGAAGGCTACGCTCGTCTGCAAAAATTGACTGCAAATGATAAGAGCAGTTTTGAGCCATTGAGTCTTCGTGAAAATTGCGAATCAGCCATGAACGATGACCTCAATACACCGATAGTAATCTCTCATCTTTTTGATGCTTTACGTATTATTAATTTGATAAACGATGGAAAAGAGACTATTTCATTAGCTGACTTAGAGGAGCTGAAAGCTATATTCAAGTTATATATTGAAGATATCTTGGGATTGAAAAGCGTGCACGAAGTGAGTGAAAACAGCGAAGCTTATGAAAAAGCAATAGATCTTTTACTCAATATTCGTTTGGAAGCTAAACAGAATAAAGATTGGGGAACATCGGATAAAATTCGTAATGAGTTGACCGCTTTAGGTTTTCAGATAAAAGATACGAAGGATGGATTTGAGTGGAGTTTATAGGCTACAAACAAATCAAAACATTTTAAAAGGAGTTTTTTAATATACAAAAAATATGGAATCAACAAGACAACAAAAAATAGCTCGTCTGATACAGAAAGAGATGGGCGATATTTTCTTGCAATATGCACGCAGAATGCAAGGAACATTGGTTACTGTTACAAGTGTTTCGGTAAGTCCCGATTTGAGCATTGCTCGAATTAGACTGAGCATTTTCCCACAAGATAAAGTGGAGGCTATTGAAGATCAAGTAAATGCAGAAGCTAAGACCTTCCGTTATGAATTGGGTAAACGAGTAAGACACCAACTTCGCATAATTCCTGAACTATACTTTCATATCGACGACAGTTTGGACTATTTAGAAAACATCGATCGACTACTTGATAGTGATAAAAACAAAGAGAATTAAAATAGTAAGTAATTTTGCTCCTAAATTGATAAATCTCATTTATGTTTAACAAGCAGTCCAATTCAAAATTTGCTCTGTGGATAGCTCGTCGATATCTTTTCTCGAAGAAATCACACAATGCAATTAATATCATTTCAGCCATTTCAGCTACAGGAGTATTGATTGGAACTGCCGCACTGATAGCCGTGCTTTCTGTTTTCAATGGTTTTGAAAATTTGGTAGAAGGGATGTTCTCCTCCTTCGACCCCGATTTGAAGATAATCTCTACCTCAGGTAAGACCATGAATACAGATAACGAGGCAATTGAAAAAGTGAAAAACCATAGAGATGTTATCGCGTTTGTTGATGTTATTGAGGAGACTGCATTGCTCAATTTTAACCAGCGTCAAATGCCTGTATCAGTATTAGGTGTAGGTGATAATTTTTCATCGGTAACAAAAATTGACGATATTATTTACGATGGTGAGTTTGAATTGACGGATGGAGTATTCCATCATGCTGTTTTGGGAATTGGTATAGCAAGTAAATTGAGTATAAATGCACATTTAATCGACCCATTATTATTCTATGCGCCCAAACGAACTGAGAAAATCAATATTGTTCGTCCCGATTTGAGTTTTAACGACGGAAAAGCTTTTATATCCGGTATTTTTTTAGTCAATCAACCCGAATACGATGATAATAAAGTGATTGTTTCGCTTGAAATGGCTAAAAATCTATTTGATTATGAAGAAAATGAGGTGTCGAATATTCAATTAAAAATAGCAAGCAATGCTAAACAGAAAGCGTTAAAAAAAGATTTACAAAAAATCTTGGGTAATGAGTATCGCCTATTGGATAAACATGAACAGCAAGCTGATTTTTATAAAATATCTCAAATTGAAAAATGGATTACCTATTTAATTTTGATATTTATTTTAATGATTGCTATTTTTAATATCATTGGTTCTCTTTCGATGTTGATTTTAGAGAAAAAAGAGGATATCGAAATTTTGCATAGCTTAGGAGCGAACGAGCGATTGATAAAGAATATTTTTATGTTTGAAGGGTGGTTGATAACAGCTTTAGGTGCATTATTAGGAGTAATATTAGGTGTTGTTATCGTTCTGCTTCAACAACATTTTGGCTTATTAAAACTCGGAGGCGACAACTATATTGTCAATGCCTACCCTGTTATATTATCGTTTACAGATGTAGTAATTTCTTTAATCACTGTATTTTCAATAGGATTGCTTGCTGCTCTTTATCCTGTAAAATATATTAAGCTAAAAAACAACTGATTACAACAATTTCAATAAAACAAAAAGGCGATGAAAGTAAAAACAAATCGAAAAAACACGATACTAAGACATCTTACTTGGCAAAAAACAAGTGGATTGCTCGTTTTATTCCTCTCACTATTTTTTATTGCTTGCACACCCAAAGAACCAATTGCTACACATAAATACGAGAACAATCCTAAATTCACATGGGGATTTGCAGATTTTTTTGGAAGCTACTACGATAATTATGACATTGAAAA
>CAYFTO010000003.1:0-10068 GCA_964346125.1 uncultured Paludibacter sp. | reverse complement strand
AAAATAGCCTATGTTACAGATGGTAGTTTTACAATCAATCAGCTTGATGCTATCAATTACGAAATCGACATTGACTTTACCTTAGATAACAAAGATAAATTGACAGGAAGCTTCAGAGGCGAATTGCCACATTTTGATCGCGCAATTAGAGAGAAGCCTACAAATTCAGTAATTCGCAAGCTTCTATTTCAAAATTCCTTAAATTGAAATTTAAAAAATCAACTGGTATAAAAAACGAAAGATATTCGGTTTTACATCAATATTTTTCTCTTCTTCAATAGCGAGTAAGACTTTTTCTCTTAGTTCATTAGTCACAGGCTCCAAATCGATTAAATCAAAATCTTCATATCGTTGCTCTAAAATAGAAAGAGGAGTACTGTTAGGATTTTCAATTATTTCATTTTTCCACTCCCCCTCTCCCCTATCTATCCTATCTAATAAAACGGAAGCCCAAGCTCCAATATAGTAGGCAGAAGTTACCAGACCAACTTCTTGATAAGGATTAAAATGTTTTGCTAATATCGTTAAAGCATTATTTAAACTTTCGTGAGAAAAAACCTGCTTGGGATAAGCTACATATAAACAACTAATTAGCTCATAATAATAAGCTGTACCCTCTACTCTATCAAAATAGAGCGAAGACTCATAATCTGCAGTACATTCATTTTTATACTTTTTATAAATAGATAAAGCTTGCAAAATCAAACTATCTCTTGACGCGGCATCAGTTGCAACAACAGCGTCCACAAGTTTTTGTAAAAGCTGATTGCGAATAATTCGAGCTTCTATATCATCTAATCTTTCATTTTTAGCCCTATTTATTATCTCGTCAGGCGAGCTCCATTTTTTATCCTGTTCTGCTATGTGAAACATTTCATGAACATAGGTAATGAACAAATCATAAGTTCCTAAATGTTGGTATTTCTCGTAAGTCAAGACATTTTTCAAAGATTCTTCCGAGAGAGCCAAATACACTCCCTTTATGCTATCATTTTCAAAAGGTGCAAAACCAACATCATAAGGCTGACGAACAGGAACTAATGCTTTTAGTTCTTTTCTATTCAATTCAGTGATATCTCCTTGAGGCGAAACTAAGTAAGCATTTGAATTTTCAATGCTCTCAATCACAGCATATATATCTACAACTAAATTATCAGGCCATAAACTTGGCGCAATTTTATTATATCGCTCAATTTGTTTTGCAAAAATAGGAATAAATTCAGCTGCCGTTTTAGCTTCAGGATGACAACCCACACCAAAACAGAAACCATCCTCTCTGATATCTTCAACCGTTTGAATTTCACTATACGGAATTGGATACAAATACTTATGCCCTACAAAAATAGTGGCTAAAGCCAATACTACTGTCAAGATAAAAAAGAGTAGAATATATTTCAATGTTTTAAAAAGTCTTTTCATATCACTACTTTGTAAAATGATAAAACAACTAATTACTTACTGTACAATCACTTCAAAGTGACTAATCTTTGACAATAGATTTTCTTCAAAAGAGACAACAAACTTTTGATCATCAAAATCTTCACGGAAGAATTGTAACTCTATCCATTGGTATTCACTGCCATCAAGTTCAATTGCCTGTTTACGATCTTCTATTTGCAGATTGATTTCTGATTTTGCTTTCTTCTCATTATGAATTCTAAATTTCAATTTGCCAATTACTACCCTATCACTCTTAAATTCTACAGTATTATTATCCAATTGAGCAAAGTCAAAATAATTGGGCATCACAATATTTTTATTCGCAATTTTCAAATTCTTTGTTTCAATTATATGCTCTTCTGAAAACTCAAAATTATCTATTAATTCTTCTTCTGTAATTTCAAATTTTGGATTAAACTGATCTGAATTCATATAATTGACAATGCTATTGAATAAGCTCTTCGCAGCAGGTCTATTAACTAAATCATCTGTTAAGTTATATCCAGAAATAATCAAATTTCCTCTACCTACTTTGACTTCAACTACGCTTGCCAATTTTAAGCTGGTATGAAAATCGTTAATTGGTTGCACAAGAGGTGTTATTTTTACTAAATCATCTTTTAGAATAAAGGCACTCCCTTTTTTACATATATCCATCCAATTCCAATTCAGATAGTTATCTGTGGGGAAATTATTAAAGATTGGATGCTCGTTTTCGATGAGAGCACCTAAAGTTTTCGATCCACGACCGGGGAAAAACAGAGTTGACCAAAACACAGGCTTGAAAGAGGCATAATCTTCGCCACCATATTTTACACTTTTATCAACAAAGAGAAGCACATTTTTACCCACCTTGAGTTGTTCAATAGCTTTTTCTAAATTAGATGTAATAATTATATCATTAATCACTGGTGCTTCATCTCTATAAATCCAAATTTCCCAACTATTTTCATACGATTTATCAAGCGATTGAGCTTTAAGCGTATATTTGCCTGGCTTCCACGATTCATCAAATTTGATATTCGACTCTCCAATATAAGTAGCTTCTGCAAGTTTTAGTCGCTTTGCTTTCAGTCGCCCTTGCTTTTTTACATCTCCCTTTTCATCAACCAATTGCCATGTAATTCCTTCTGTTTTTTTATTAAGCAAGCTGCTATTTATCTTAAATGTAAATGAGAATAGATCATCAAGATTATATACTCTTTTATCAAATTCAGCAAGAAGGACCAACTCTCTATTATAATTTCTAATTTCATTCACTTTAGCATAGTTCTTTTCATCATAAAATGCATCCAACCAACCCACCAAGGCTTCGCCCTGCCCTGTGTAATCATTCATTTGAAGCAGGTTGTAGCCAGCACTATACTTGGAGCGAAATTGGCGTTCGATTTCCGACTTATAAAGCATCATTTGAAATTTTCCGGAAGCATATTGAAAAGCAGAATCCTGCATAGCTACTCCATTCTTTTCCGCTTCTTGTTTTGCTTTTTCAAGATTGATAAAACGGAAAGGTGTATCATCATATTTATCAATATCCGACCAAAGAGGATGAGATGGGAACTGTCCTAATTCGTGAGCAATAACAGGGAGTTTTGTATGCACATATGCACTGTCATAATTATTTCTTGGCACATAATCATCCCGATTTACCACTTGCCCAAATCCTGGTACAATATGACTGTCTTGAAAATCATCAGCTTCAAGCACAGCTCTTGCCGTTGTTGCAGCATATAATCTTCGATTATCTTTCTCCTTTAATTCTGCAATCCAGCCATTCACTCGCTCACGATTTATATTATCCATTTCATTTCCAAAAGAGAAAAAAACGAAGGAAGGATGATTTCCAAACTCTTCGAACAGTCGTTTATATTCAGCATAAATAAACTCATCAATCGTCCTATCATCATTTCCTAAACCCTGCGGAATACCCATTGTAGCACTGATTGGACGCAAGTCATTTTTAGCATTGATGGAGGTCATCCAAGCAAGTTCGGCCATTATATAAATACCCAATTCATCAGCAGCTTGAAATGCGGCTTGAGGCGGTGTAGATGAATGAAACCTCACCTGGTTTAGGCCATACTCTTTGTATTTCTTAAAAATCTTTCGCCAAGTTTCTACATCAACTGGCGGATGCCCTGTTGGCGGATAGCCTAAAGCTTCTTGATTGCCTCGAATAAACTCTGCATTACCATTGACTAATATCTTGTAATTAGAAGTTGAGATTACTCTATTACCAAATGTAATAAAACCTGATTTCTGTTCTTGTCCATTTGCATACATTGCTAATTCAAGACTGTAGATATTTGGATTTTCTGAATCCCATAATTTAAACTCAGCGGGTTTAAATCTATATTCTATCGTCGATTTATAATCAATAAGCTCTTTCTTAAATGAATAGTTATTGATAATTTTCCCTTCTTGATTTTTTAGTACAATAGAAAAATCAACATCCATTTTTTCATTACTTGGGTTTGTTATATCTACTTTCAAGCTGTTTGTCTTGTCAGTTAAATTAGAGAAAATCTGAATATTTTCCATAAATACATTCGGAACTCTTCTCAATTTTATCTCTCCAATTATGCCGTTCCATATACTCTCTGTCTGCTCTGTATAATTGTGTCCTTTATCACCTATAGGATGAATCAAACGATTATCAACCCGAATACTAATCAAGTGTTTTCCCGGTGTTAGCTTAGCTAAATTATGCTTATGAGATGTAACTAACCCATCTTGCGGTGAGGATAGACTTTCACGACCATCAATCCATACACGACTTTGCCATTTCACTCGCTCAAGATAAAGTTCTACATCATAGCCTTCAAAGTCTGCCGGTATTTCAACAATTTTTTGAAACCAGATCGCACCCATATATTTATACTTTCTTTGCAAATAATTAATCCAAGGAGATTGGTCAGGCATCCCTATTTTCATTAAATCAGTAGTATTTGGCAATTGAGTTTTATCCATAAAAGAGGGAATAAATCCGTAGTCCTTATTTTCCTCTAAATTCAGTAATATATTTCCAAGATATGTATCAGGTAGATTACCCAAATACCATTTTTTCAAGACTCCCTCATCTGCAATATCCACTGCATAAAGCCACTCACCACTAAGATCTAACTCGTCGGTGTCTGCATGTGCCTTAGAATTATTAGAAAAGAGAAATTGAAATATCAAAAAGAAAATTAACTGATAATAAAAACTATTGTTTTTCATTTTTGTGTGTTTTAAATTATTGTATAAAAATTGTGGAACTGTAAACTTCAAAGATAATTAAAATATATTAGAAAAAGAAAAGAAGCAAGCACTTATCGCTATAAAACTATAAAATAGCAAGCTACTAATAGGAAAGATTTAAATGTTTAATCAATTTTATTTATTTCAATATAGCATCAAAACACAATTTTATGAATAGAATAAAAGGAACATTATAGTAAGAGTGATGTTATAAGTATAAACAATAAAAAGAGAAAAAAATGGAATTAGGAATTGGATTATTTGGTGATTTAACGTATAATTTTGAGAAAGAAAATTATCAACTGGCTTCGAGTCGCTTGAAAGAGATAGTAGAAGAAGCTAAACTGGCAGACAAACTTGGTTTGGATATTTTTGCTATTGGCGAACATCATCGTGAAGATTATGCAGTTGCAACACCCGAAATTATGCTTGCAGCTTTAGCAACCGCTACAAAGCAGATAAAACTCTCAAGCGGTGTAAACGTAATAAGCTCAACCGACCCCGTAAAGTTATTTAAAGATTTTACTACAATTGATTTGTTGTCGGGAGGTAGAGCTGAACTGATGGCTGGTCGAGGGAGTTTCATTGAGTCATTTCCGGTATTTGGTTATAATTTGAGCGATTACAACGAGCTTTATGTGGAAAAACTGGATTTATTATTAAAACTACGTGAAAATAAGAAATTGAGTTGGGAAGGAGATTTCCGTGCACCAATTAAAGATTTAACCATCTATCCTCAACCCGAAAGAGAGTTACCTATCTCTATAGCAGTGGGAGGAACACCTGAATCCGTACTTCGAGCAGCAAAATTAGGTTTACCCATTGTTTTTGCCATAATTGGTGGAAACCCCAAACAGTTTAAGCCACTTATTGACTTCTACAAAGAGCAATATATAAAACATGGCCATAATCCGGATAAAATGAAAATCGGAGTTCACTTCCACACCTATATTGCTAACTCTAAAGAAGAAGTGATGGATGAATATTTCCCATACTATGCCCGTTCGATGAACAGAATAGGAGCAGAACGTGGTTGGCGTTCACAATTCACACCTGGAAGTTTCGAAGTAGGAATGAGTTCTGAAGGAGCCCTATTTATGGGTAGCCCTGATGATGTAATTGAGAAAATGATACCTACACTTGAAATTTTAGATGTTCATCAGTTTATAGCTCATATCGACGTTGGAGGCCCATCACATGCCCAAAACATGCGAACTATTGAGCTATTGGGCTCGAAAGTGATGCCTACTATTAAAAATCATTTTAGCTAATAAAAACATAACTGTTAGTTTATTCAACCGATTATGTTCTAATATTTCTATATCTTTGCAAATGCTAAAACAGAAACAAGATGAAACAATATTTGGATTTACTTCAACGTATATTAGATGAAGGTGTTCAAAAAGAAGACCGCACAGGGACTGGAACAATCAGTCTCTTTGGACATCAAATGCGTTTCAATTTAGAAGAAGGTTTTCCAGTATTAACTACCAAAAAACTACATCTCAAATCAATAATACATGAGTTACTTTGGTTTTTGGCTGGAGATACCAACACGAAATACTTAACAGAAAATGGTGTAAGGATATGGAATGAATGGGCAGATGAAGATGGAGAGTTAGGGCATATTTATGGTTATCAATGGCGTTCATGGCCGGATTATAATGGTGGACATATCGATCAGATACAACAAGCTATCGATACAATTAAAAACAACCCTGATTCTCGACGCATCATTGTCAGTGCGTGGAATGTGGCTGACATACCCAATATGAATTTACCACCTTGCCATGCTTTTTTCCAGTTTTACGTTGTTGATGGTAAGTTAAGCTTACAGCTCTATCAACGCAGTGCAGATGTGTTCTTAGGGGTACCATTTAACATAGCATCTTACGCTCTTTTGTTAAAAATGATGGCACAGGTAACTGGATTAAAAGCTGGAGATTTTGTCCATACAATGGGAGATGTTCATATCTACTCCAACCACATTGAGCAAGTTAAATTACAACTTTCTCGTGAAACTCGTCCATTACCAGAAATAAAAATCAATCCAAAGATAAACAACATTTTTGATTTCAAATTTTCAGATTTCGAATTAGTTGATTACGATCCACATCCACATATAAAAGGAGAAGTAGCAATTTAACATTATAAAGAGATGAAAGAAGTAGCAATTGTAGTAGCTATTGCCGAAAATGGTGCTATCGGATTGAACGGAGAATTACCTTGGCACTTGCCAAATGACTTAAAATTTTTCAAACGAGTTACAACAGGCTATCCTATAATTATGGGTAGGCGAACGTTTGAAAGTTTGCCAAACGGTGCATTACCCAATCGAAAAAACATAGTAGTAAGCACTAAACTCAAGCAAAAAAAGGATGATTATTTTGTAGTTAGCAGTATTAAGGAGGCGCTAAAACTAAATGAAGATGCGGAGAAAGTATTTTTTATAGGAGGCGTACGCATCTTTGAGGAGGCACTCAAATTGGATGAATTAAACAGACTATATATCACTTGGGTTCATGCAGAGATTAAAGCTGATACTTTTTTTCCTGAATTGGAAATGGAGGATTGGAACTTGCTTGAATGTGAACGTCATGAAGCGGATGAAAAAAACAAATACGCCTACTCTTTTTGTATTTATGAAAAGAAATGATTAATTCCCAAAATACTCTATCTCTAAATTACACTTTCAAGCTATTAAAAGAAACTATTGAGACTTTTTGTTTTATATAATGATATATTTTTGTACTTTTGCAAACTATTTTCACTCTTTAACTAACAAAAGGTAAAACCAAAATGTATTTTATAAAACCCAAAAATTATAAACCTATACTCGATTTACAACAAACAGAGTTAGGTATTAAAAAAATCAAAGATTTTTTTCAATCTAACTTAGCAGCAGAGCTACGCTTAAGACGTGTTACTGCTCCCCTCTTTGTAAAACGTGGTACCGGGTTAAATGATGATTTAACTGGAATTGAGCGAGCTGTAAACTTTCCAATAAAAGATATGAATGACGACTATGCAGAAATAGTCCACTCATTAGCTAAATGGAAACGGGTAACTTTAGCCGACTATAATATTCCTGAAGGATTTGGTATTTATACAGATATGAATGCTATTCGCGCTGATGAAGAGTTAGGAAATATTCATTCGCTTTATGTAGATCAATGGGATTGGGAACGAGTTATAAATGAATCAGATCGTAATGTCGAATTTTTAAAAAGTGTTGTTCGAAAAATTTATGCTGCTTTCCTTCGCACTGAATATTTGGTAAGTGAAAGCTTCCCTGAAATTCGACCTATTCTACCTGAAGAGATTGTTTTTATTCATTCAGAAGAGTTACTTCAACTATACCCTACGCTTTCGCCTAAAGAGCGTGAGTATGAAATTACAAAAAAACACAAAGCTGTGTTTTTAATAGGTATTGGCAGTGTGCTAAGCAATGGAGAAAAGCACGATGGACGTGCACCTGATTACGACGATTGGACAACTCCTGGCGAAAATGGTTTACCTGGATTAAACGGTGACATTCTACTTTGGAACCCTGTTTTAGAGATACCTTTTGAAGTTTCATCCATGGGTATTCGAGTGGATAAAGAAACTTTACTAAAACAATTAGCTCTTGCAAATCAAGAAGAAAAATTAGAACTCTATTTTCACAAACGTATGTTAGACGGCAGCTTGCCCTTATGCATTGGTGGAGGAATTGGACAATCCAGACTTTGTATGTTTTTCCTCCGAAAAGCCCACATTGGCGAAATCCAATCCAGTATTTGGTCAGACGAGATGCATGAAATATGTGATAAAGAAGGTATATTTTTAATCTAATTCTAAACAACTATAAAATGGATATCGATTTTTCTAAAGACAGCAATCTCTTGGTACCTGCAATTATTCAAGATGCAAATACTCAAAAAGTGCTCATGTTGGGTTATATGAATGAAGAAGCATTGCGAATTACAAGAGAGAGTAAAAAGGTAACCTTCTTCAGCAGAAGTAAAAACAGACTATGGACTAAAGGTGAAGAAAGTGGAAACTTCCTAAATTTGGTTAGTATTACACCCGATTGCGACAGTGATGCATTGCTCGTAAAGGTAAATCCTGTAGGACCTACTTGTCATACAGGTGCTGATACCTGTTGGAATGAAAGCAACCAAGTTGACATTAGTTTTATTGCTCATTTACAAGAGTTTATCACTAAGCGCTATAATGAGATGCCAGAAGGTTCTTACACGACAAAACTATTTAAAGATGGTGTAAATAGAATGGCGCAAAAAGTAGGAGAAGAAGCTGTAGAAACAGTAATTGATGCTATTAACGGAAACGATGAAGGATTTCTTTATGAGGCTTCTGACTTAGTATATCACCTAGTAGTTTTACTTACCTCCAAAGGCTATTCTTTAAATGATATCGCTAAAGAGTTGGAAAAAAGACATAAATAGTGTATTTTCGTACTTTGTGAATTAAGAGAAACATAAACTATGTCAAGCAAAACCCTAATTAAGTACAAAGAAGTAGAGCTTTGTCAAAAAGAACATATTGTTCTAAAAAATATCGATTTAGAGCTCAAGAGTAGTGAATTCATCTATCTGATAGGAAAAGTAGGAAGCGGTAAAAGTACTTTCTTAAAATCATTGTACGGCGAAATTCCTATTGATGTAGGTGAAGCAAGTATGTTAGGATTTGATTTGCGTAAGTTAAAAAGAAAAGAGATACCATTTTTAAGGCGTAAAATTGGCATTGTATTTCAAGACTTTCAACTCATGGATGATCGAAATGTATTTGACAACTTAGAGTTTGTTCTTCGTGCAACTGGTTGGAAAAGCAAATCGGCTATTAACGAGCAGATTAATCATGTATTGGAACAAGTTGGAATGCAAAACAAAGGATACAAGCGAACCCATGAACTCTCAGGTGGCGAACAGCAACGCATTGTTATTGCCCGCGCTTTACTCAATTCTCCTGAATTAATTTTGGCTGACGAGCCAACGGGTAATCTTGATCCTACAACTGGAAAAGAGATTATGGAAGTGCTCTACTCTATTCGAGAAGCTGGCACAAGTATTATTATTGCAACTCATAATCTGAATTGGATTGATGTTTATCCAGGAAAGATACTCCTATGCGAAAACTCCTATTTACAAGAAGTAGAAAAAGGGAGTATTGATGCATATAGATAGTAAGCTTATCAAAATTGAAGATATAAAAAAATCCATCTTGAAATAGAATCAAGATGGATTTTTTAATTATAACATAAGCTGTTTAATGCCTATAATGTTCAGGTTTATACATTTGCGATTATCTGAAAGCATTTATTTATTCATTGTTTAATACCTATAATGCTCGGGCTTATACGGCCCATCAACTTTAACACCGATATAA
>CAYFTO010000002.1:6186-64255 GCA_964346125.1 uncultured Paludibacter sp. | reverse complement strand
TTGTAAATAAGTTTAATAAATTGATAAGCTAAGTAATTTTTAATTCGTATATTTGCCCAATTGTTTTACACTGTATAATTATTATTATGAGAATGAGAACAGCAATACTTTTATTTGCACTTACACTAACATCTATTTTATACGCTCAAACTGATGAAAAGAAAGTTGCATTAGGTCTTCATTTTGGGTTAAATGAGTACCATGGTGACTTAGGAAATGGATTTTTTAATTTTAACAATCTTAAGATAGTTAAGGGAGCAGCGTCATTAAGCCTTTATTTAAATCCCTCTTTTAATATTGGAATGCAAGGATCATATGGAGACTATGGTTTTATTTCTTCTAAGCCTGGATATCTTAATCAAGAATTTGATGGTCAAAAATGGGACGGTAGTTTATTTGTAGAATATAAACTAAACAACGGCTATATTTTACCAACAACAAGTCTTGTAGCTCCTTTTATATCAGCTGGGATGGGTTTTGCCAATTACACAGGAGAAGCAAATAAAATTAATGTATTCCCAACTGACTTTATTGCTCCTGTAGGTGCAGGATTAAAATTTCAGTTTACCCAGAGTTTTGCTGTTCAATATAAATACCAATACAATTTTACCAACAACGATAACCATGACATGGTAATTGACAATCGATACAACGATAGATACGGTCAACACCTATTAGGACTGGTTTTCTCATTTGGCAAAAAGAAACAATTACCACCTATTATTCAAATAGAACCAGAGATTGTTGTAGTTGAAGAGCCAGTAATAATTGAAGAACTTCCTGAAGAAGTAACAGAAATGATTTCCTTACTTGAGCAAATCCAATTCGAATTTGACAGCCAAGTTATCAAGCCAGAATCTTTCCCACTTCTTGATCATGCCTTCAAAGTACTTGCTGCTAATCCAGAATACAAACTTCTTGTTGAAGGTCATACCGACAATATTGGAACAGAGGCGTACAATTTAGACTTATCCATGCGTCGTGCTCGAGCTGTATTCTACTATCTTACACTGAAAGGTATTGATGAGGATCGAGTAATTTACAAAGGATACGGCTCTTCAAGACCTAAAGCTACTAACTCAACAGCTGAAGGAAGAGCTCAAAACCGAAGAGTAGAATATACTGCATTTAAATAAAAGATGCAGTTAAGAAAAAGTTAACTATAAAAAAAACTCGTAATTCTAAATTTAGAATTACGAGTTTTTTTATACGAAGAATACAAAGTTAAATTTACTGAGCACTCTCAAATACGATCTCTTCTAAACGATCAAAACTTGCTTCTTGCTTTTTCAACAACTCAAACTGAGCCAACGTGCGCTGCCAGTTATGCTCTGGAGACATTATTTTATAATAAGTATCCCCATTTAAGTAGTCGGTAAAGAAGCGAACTGTTTGCATATAACTAAACAACTTAGCACCAAAAGCTAAATTGCCTAACTCTACTTGCGTTAAGAATGATTTTGCTTTTTCTAAATATCCTTTAGTAAAGGCTTCGTAAATATCGAAATTCACACCAATATTATCTAAATTCTCATCATCCTCAGCACCAGTATTAGCAGCGGTACGCATAAAATCTCCAAAATCAGAAAGCACATAACCAGGCATTACTGTATCTAAATCGACAATACAGATAGGGTTATCATCCTCATCGAAAAGGATATTATTCACTTTTGTATCGCAGTGATTGATACGTTTAGGCAGCTTACCTTCGCGGTGTAAGCGTTCAGCCAAAGTCATATCGTTAGCACGCTTTTCGATTTCATCAATCATCCATTGTGTTTTGCTTACCCTTCCTGCTGCGTTATCTTTTACTGCATCACGAAACTGCTGCAAACGAAACTCCATATTATGAAAATCAGGAATAGTTTCTATCATATCATCCAATGGGAGGTCGGACAACATGCTTTGGAAATCACCAAATTCAATACCCGTTCTGTATGCTAATTCTGGTGTAATCTCATTGTAGCTTTTTGTGTTTTTAATATGCACATACACTCTCCAGTAATTTCCTTCACCGTCTTTGTGATACAACTTACCATCTTTTGCAGTAACTAATTGTAGTACACGACGCTCAAGGTCTTTAACTCCTCTTTCAGCTAATTTTTTACGCAAGTGATCTGTTACAATTTGGATATTACGTTGTAAACCTTCTACATCTTGAAAGATAGCATGGTTGATACGTTGTAAGAAGTACCACTCATCATCAGGGTTTTTGCTTTCAACCACAAACGAGTCATTGATAAATCCAATTTTTAATGGCTTAATTTCGCCAACTTCAGATTTAATCTGAAATTTTTCTACAATCTCTTTCATATTATTTGATTTTTTGAATGTTTTTATTGCATGGGTTTTAATTTCTCACAAAATATATATTATTTATATAGTCAGATCTTTAAGGACATACAAAAGTACGATTTATTATTTACTAAAAAAGTATTTTTAATTAAATTAATCTTTCATCGTTAAAATGCAAGTAGCAGACTTACTTTAATACCCCATTTATTTATATCTGGTTTATTCAAATCGCTTAATCGCCATATTGATTGAACAGAAAGCACACCCAAAAGATTGGCTATCCCAACGCTTGCCTCAGTATAAGGCACCGTAAATGTTTCTGTTTCTATAGGTATATTCATAAGTTGTTTGTGGCGATTGCTTAATGTGCCGTAGGCTGCTTTAAAGCTTACTATTTCGCGTAAATTAAGGTGTTTTATTAATGGAATTCGGTTGAATAAAATACCATTAAACATATATTCGGTTTGAGCTTGGATATAGGTGTCGGTTAAGTACTCACGACTATTCATCAGTGCAAACTCATAACGATTATAGGCTGTACCTCCTTTTCCTTGAATAAATTTTAAAAGTGGATAAGGAGCATCTCCAAAAAACTTACCCGCTTCTATTGTGTAACGCCAATCACCAAAAATATTTTGTCCTCGATGTAGCATTGATGTCGTAAATCGCCCATAATTACCATCGTTATCGCCATAATTATAATGTCCCCCTTCGATTGTTGTATAAATAATGGGTCGTGGATTCTTTACATATATTCGTTGAAAATGCTTATCAATGACAGGTTCATCAAATGAAAATCGGGTAGTAAATGAAAAATTACGATCTCGTAAAAAATCAAAACTTTCACTGTTTTGCTGCAATATTAATAACTCGTTTGGTAAATATTTCACATCGCGATAAATCCATTTTGATTCTAAATTGCTATTCCAATCATTGTAAACAAAAGCAGTCAATTCTTGTCGCATACTCATTCTGTGCTGCTGTCGGAATGACAGAAAGGTGCTCATGATATTTTCATCGCCTGTTTCCAAGGGATCTTCACGCCAAATAAAATTATTATAATCATAATCAATTCTGCGATAATCGCTTAGGTATTTTGCACCAACAATAAAGCGACTTTCAGTCGAGAGCTTAAATTGTGCTGTGGTTGCATACTTTAGTTTTTGATCACGAAAGCCATACATAGCGTGTCCACCAAGCATAAAGTAGTTGGACACACGTTCATTGGTCTGAATAGGAATGCCAAGACGAATACCCTCTATTTTTGTCCAACGTGCTATATCGATTATTGGACCTATATCCACAGGACCCGCTCGAAAGTTACCTGTCAAGAAAGTGTGTGCTATAAAGTTAGCTGTTTTATAAAACGGATGTTGCTGTAAAGTTAAGATTTTTTCATCCAAAGTCTCCTTACTATAAGCTGTGTTGGCAAACGAATCGGTTCTTAAAAGTTGTATATTATCCAAGCTATAATCAGCCCTTTTACGAATAAACAGTTCAGCTGATTTTTGATTTTCACGTTTCAACAGCTCGTACGTCATGTCCCAGTTTGAAATCTCTTTTTTGGGAATCCATGTTTCACTTTTGTAAAGTGAGTAGTTTTGATTAAAATGCAAATTATGAATGTAATTCAAATTAGCCTGCCGTGGCATTTCTGCATCAATATAAGTCAAGGCCAAACTTGCTGAATCGATACGCATTTCGCCATTGAAAGCTAAATTTTTGCTATTTTTACTTCGAAACCACAAAAGATACTCTTTCCCTGCCTCCCCCTGAATGCTATCCACCAAATAGTAACGATAAAAAGAACGACCTACATTAGCCAATGGACTAATCAGACTTTTACCCATTACTAAAACAGAATTATTATAAAAATTGGCATCAGTCTCAAGTCCCTGTAGCAGCTTTCCGACTAATTCAATAGCTGTTTCAGATGAATTATAAGTCTCTTTGCTGAGTAGTTCTTTCTCTTTACTACTCTGCATCAACTCCAACTCTTCCATATAAAGCGGCACAAGAAGTGAGGAGTCATTTTCTGAAATATTGCCATCTCTAAACTGGTTGTAAATTCGATTATTCTCCCAGCGCGAATCTTTTTTACTCATCAGCACGAGACTTTGCTCGCGTTTTTGTTGAAGAGCCTGTACTTTATTCTTTTTACGAGCTTTTACGACTCGAGTCATCAAGTCATTGGCTGGATTGGCACCAGGTTTCACCAATAACTCTCCCAAAAGATTATCTTTCTCCTCCATCAAAATTTCTGTCCCCAACTGCTCACCTGGTTTTACTTTTAGCTCTACTTGATTAAAGCCTATCAATGAAAAAAGCAAGACTTTCTCGTTGCCATCATTTCGTATAATAAAATAACCCTCTTCGTTGGTATGCGTAATTTTATTTGTCCCTTTGAAATAGACACTTACTGACTCCAATGGAGATCTGTCATCTTTATTAAAAACCTGCCCGACAACCAAAGTTTCATCAGCCATAGCTGCAAATGATATCAGATAAAAGACGGTAAATAAAGCTACGGTATAAAATCTTGAATGTATAAAATGGATACTTTTTTTCATATCAATCTTAATTTATTGTTTTTTATTCATGGGATGATACATTAAAACGGTTTCACGTAAGAATCGCACATCTATATGTGTATAAATCTCAGTGGTTGTAATAGATTCGTGTCCCAACAAAAGTTGAATTGCACGTAGATTTGCTCCATTTTCGAGCAAATGAGTTGCAAAAGAATGCCTAAAAGTATGCGGACTTATATTTTTCTTAATTCCAGTAAGTTCAGCCAACTGTTTTACTATTGTAAATATCATAGCGCGCGTAAGTTGTGCACCTCTTTGATTTAAAAATAAATAATCTTCATGCCCTCTTTTTATATTCAAAGTATTTCTATCTAAAAACCATAAGTTAATCTGCTTTATAGACTCTTCCGACAGAGGGACCAAACGCTGTTTGTTTCCTTTGCCTTCAACTTGCATATAGCCTTCATCGAAAAAGATATTTGATATTTTCAAATTGATCAACTCGCTTACTCGAATACCTGACCCATACAATACCTCTATAATAGCTCTATTTCGTTGTCCTAAAGGCTTTGATAAATCTACAGCAGCAATTATCGTTTCTATCTCATCCAACGAAAGCACTTCAGGGATTTTCATCTCAATTTTAGGAGCTTCAAGCAAGTCTGTAGGGTTGAGTTCTATTTTTTCATTATTTTCTAAAAAATCAAAATATGACTTTAAGCCTGATATCATTCGTGCTTGCGAACGCGTACTGATACCCCATTCTGCCAATTCGATTAGATAATCCTGCAAATGCTTTAGCTCTATTTCGTTTAACTCGAGCTTTGCATCTTTTACATAAGCAAAGAATTTATTTAAATCGAGTAAATAGTTCTCAATCGTGTTATTAGATAAAGAACGCCCCATCAATAAATAAATCTGATATTCTTCGAGATAAGGAATCACGCTATTTTTTATTAAAATTGATTGATACAAAGATAGTGAAAGAAATAAAAAAACAATACCTTTGCTTTTTGAATCGTACAAATAAAAAAACAATATCATGTTAAAAAGATTTTTGACCCTCACTTTCATATTCACTTTTGCTTTCCAGCTTATGGCTTTTGATGTAATTGGGCATAAAATTGTTGCCGATATAGCTTATGCTAACCTGAATCCATGTGCTCGTAAAAAAGTTAATAAACTTTTAGGGAAACGTGGTATAGTAGCATATGCTTCGTGGGCTGATGCAATAAAAAGTGATAGTAAATATGCTTACAGTTACGGATGGCATTTTCAAAACTTAGATGAAAGCATGAGCAAACAAGAACTTGAACACCTAATCGCTAATCCAAAATTAGATGGTGAATTTTTATTTTTCGCTTTAGATAGCTTAACGAATCTAAAGAATTTAAAGAAGAATGAAGACGCTGTAAAATTTATCGTGCATATTGTAGGCGACATGTTTCAACCGCTGCATATGGGTCGATTAGTAGATAGGGGTGGTAACGATATTCAAGTTATGTGGTTTGGTAAAAAAATACGCCTGCATCAGCTTTGGGACAACCAAATACTGCAAGGAGAACGATACTCCTACTCTGAATACAGTGAATATCTACAAAACAAATATAGAAAACAACGAAAAGAGATAAAAAACAAAAATCTTAGCGACTTAATTTGGACAAGTTTTCAATTAAGCAATCGTATTTACGCATACGATTATAACAATATAAACCCTTATGATTACATATATGAGTTTACAGATGCTATAGATTTACAACTCTATACTGCAGGTATTCAGCTTGCTAAGATATTAAATAAAAACTTATAAAACACCTAAGACTAAACATGAAAAACTATCTTATTCCTATTCTTTTAGTCATATCTTTCGCATTAAGTGCTCAGATATCGGACAAATATTTGGGAGGTGAAATAAAAGGTCAAGCAGACATAAAAGCTTTATATTTTCCCACTTTATCCAAAAAAATTTATAAAAAAGATTGGATTGATTTTAACAAAAACGGGAAAAAAGATATTTACGAAGACGCAAACAGAAGCATCGAAGAGCGTATTGCAGACCTAATTTCCCAAATGACACTGGAGGAGAAATCCAATCAATTAGTTACACTTTATGGCTATGGCGCTGTGCTAAAAAGTCGGCTTCCTGAACCCTTTTGGAAAGATAGCATTTGGAAAGATGGCTTAGCTAATATCGATGAACAACTAAGCGGACTTCGTGCCGATACTGTTTTTGCATATCCTTACGCTAATCATACACAAGCCTTGAATATTATTCAGCGTTGGTTTATCGAGGAAACTCGTTTAGGTATTCCTATCGACTTTACTGGAGAAGGAATTCGCGGTTTGAATCATATGAAAGCGACTTATTATCCTTCTCAATTAGCTCAAGCTTCTACTTTCAATGCTCCATTAGTACGAAAAATAGGCGAGGTAACAGGTCGCGAAGCTCGTGCATTGGGTTACACCAATATTTATTCACCTATTCTCGACGTGGCAAGTGATGCGCGTTGGGGCAGAATAGAAGAGACATATGGAAGTGAGCCCTATTTAGTAGGCCGATTAGGTAGCGAAAACGCCTTAGGTATTCAATCACAAGGAGTTGCCTCCACAGGCAAGCACTTTGCGGTGTATGGTGTTCCTTTTGCGGGTATGGATGGAGGGGTAAGAACACACCCAATGGTGACAGAACGAGAGATGTATATGAAACATCTTTTACCTTTTGAAACAGTTATTAAAAATGCGGGAATAATGGGAGTGATGGTTTCCTATAACGACTATGACGGTGAACCCATCATTGTTAGCAAGCGTTTTCTAACTGACTTTTTACGCACTCGTTTTGGTTTCAAAGGCTATACTGTAAGCGATAGTCATGCTTTTGAAGACATAATGGACAAATATCATATTACACATGATATTGTAGAGGCGGCTCGCTTGGCCTTGGAAGCAGGATTAAATGTTCGAACTAATTTTTCTTCTCCATCTTCTTTTATAAATGCCGTTAGAACTGGAGTAAAAACAGGTGTCATTAGCGAAGAGTTGGTTAACGAGCGTGTAGGAGAAGTACTTTATGTGAAATTTAAGTTGGGATTATTTGACAATCCTTATGTCAATCCAAAAGCTACAGAAATTGTACACAATCAGGAAGCGCAAGATTTGGCTTTAGAGGCAGCCCAACAAAGTATTATTTTGCTTAAAAACAAGAATGATCTTTTGCCTATTTCTTCACAAGAATATCCAAAAATAGCAGTAATTGGACCCAATGCAATGGAACAGAGAAGCATGCTTTCACGATACGGTCCATTGCATATCAAAGTAAAAACTATTTTCGATGGAATCAAAGATGCTTTTCCAAATCAAGAAATCCTCTATGCCAAAGGATGCAATCACATTGATCCTAATTTCCCTCTAAGTGATATTGAATATTTTCCTTTGAATGAAGAAGAAAAATCAATGCTTAATGAAGCTGAGAGCGTAGCTGCTGAGGCTGATTTAATTATACTTTCTGTGGGAGACAATAACCGTACAGTAGGAGAAAGCGCATCACGCATAAGCTTAGAGCTTCCAGGACGTCAAAATGAGTTAATTGAGCGTATCGTTGCAATTGGAAAACCTGTTGTGATGATTCACACAGGCGGTCGCCCAACTTCTTTCGGTAAAGCCTCTAAAACAGTGGATGCTATTCTTGAAAACTTTTATGCTGGTGAATTTGGAGCTGATGCTTTAGGCTCAGTTCTTAACGGCACTTATAATCCTTCTGGTAAGTTACCTGTAGGGATATTGAAACATGTTGGACAAACTCCTCTCTCTTTCCCTATGCTCTTGGCGGATGCCAACAAAGGAAATGCGGCAGCAACTGGCTTTTTATATCCTTTTGGATTTGGATTAAGTTACACCAAGTTCGACTACTCCAATTTAAGAGTTGATACTTCAGAATTTGATAAGACAGAGAAAATTACTGTTCGTGTTGATGTAAAAAATACGGGCTCAATAGCTGGTGATGAAATCGTGCAGCTCTATTTTCGTGATAATGAAGCAAGTGTAGTAGTGTACGAAAAGCAATTTTGTGGATTTGAACGGATTTCACTTCAAGCTAATGAGCAAAAAACAGTAGGATTTGAAATAGACAAACAAACATTATCTATTCTTAATCATCAATTAGAGTGGATTTTTGAGCCTGGAGAATTTACAATTATGATAGGAAATTCATCAGAAGATATTCGTTTAAAAGAGAAAATTAGACTTTAATAAAGTTATCACTTCTCTAAAATCAGTAATTACAAGACCTATAATCTCATAGAAAGATAATAGGTCTTTTTCACTAAAATAGGACAGTAGTTTTTTTAGGATTTTTTCAGAAGAAATAGATATTCTTTCAAGCGATTATCAGTACCAACCCACTTATTAGACCAAGTCATTTGTGCCATGACATTTTTCTTATAATCAATTTCGAGAGTCTTAAGTAACTTACCAGAATTATTCAAAATATCATGCAGTTCTTGTTTTGTAGCCCTTCCACCCGAGCTGTATGATAGAAGAATATAATCTGCATTTGTTTTTTGGATCAAGGTCTCAATCGCTTTCATTGCTATAAAGTGATCATCTTCATTTTTACGAAATTCTTCAAAAACAGAAGAGGAGACAAAATCTCGACTATCTTCGCGTCGATTTGCTACGCCAAATAAATCGGGTTGATCGTTCAGAATTACACTTGTCCAAAAGTGGTAGTAAGCTGAGTAACGAACTCGGCTCGATGGCATTTTTTCATTGTTTGAACCATAAGGAGGGTCAAAGTATGCCAAATCAAAGCGATGATTTGAAATAGTATTAAAAATATCATCCCGAATAACTTGGTTTTTACTTTTCAAGGCGAAACGACGTGGCAATTCTAATCTTAAATCCTTAAAAGAACGTGATGACCATTTTGACAAATAAGCTGCAAAATGCCCAATAGTGCTATCCACTTTGTCCAAAGCCAATATTAGACTTGTTAAAATTACACATTTATCTTCCCAAGCTAAATTCAAATTATCAATCTCCTCACGAATAGCATCTAACTTCTGGCTATTTTTCAACTGAAAAGGCCTTTTGGATTCGGCAGATTCAGCACCATAATATTCTGAAAACCATCCTGATTTTCCTTCCAGATTATTTAGATAATCAATAATTTCTTTATAAAATGGATCCGGCTTTTTAGCAATCAAATAAGCATTACCAAACACCTCTGACCAAATAGCAATATCATTAGAGCTTGTGTTATACCCCATTTGTGAAAACGCCTGAGAAACACGTGTAGTTCCACTAAATCCATCCAAAACCGATTGAACATCTTTCAAATCAGCCACTATTTCCAAAATAGATGGAATGAGGCGCTTTTTTGAACCTGTGTATTTGATTCCTTCGGTCTTTATAGCATGGAATTTACTCATCGGTATATTAGAGAGAATTTTGAAATTTTATTAGTTGAAATTTTATCAAAAAACAATTCAATAAATTCGCGCCCTTTTATCAATCCGCAACTCCCTTTTTTACAAGCAAACTCATCATAAATCTCTACTTCGTCAGCTTGATTTCCTGTTTTGAATATAATAAATGGAATAGCATCACGTGTATGCGTCTGAATGGCACATGGAGTAGGATGATCGGGTAAAAGAGCAATAGTAACCGGCTCGTCCCAGCTGAGCAACTCTTCTAAAATCGGCTTAACGATGCGGCTATCCAAATCTTCGATTGTTTTCACTTTTAGCAAAGCATCGCCTTCATGCCCTGCTTCATCGGGTGCTTCAATGTGTAAATATACGAAATCCTCTGAGCGTAGCGCTTCAATTGCCGCCCTTGCTTTCCCTTCATAATTTGTATCATAAAGCCCTGTAATTCCTGGCACTTCTATCACTTTCAATCCTGCATAAACGCCAATACCTCTTATTAAATCGACTGCTGAAATTACTGAACCTGCTCTTAGTCCAAACTGGGGAAGCAAATAGTCCATACTTGGCTTATAACCAGGTGACCAAGGCCAAATAGCGTTTGCTTTATCTTTTCCTTCTGCTTCTCTTTTTAAATTAATTGGATGATTATCTAAAATAGGCATCGATTTAATGATCAATTCATTCAAATGATGCGCTGTATCTTCAGCTTCTGAATTTTCCGCTTTTATTAAAAAAGGCTCATAATCATTACCAATCTTATCGTGAGGAGGTGTGCAAATTAAGTTTTTATTTCCATTTTTCATCTTTAAAAGATGACGATACGAAACGCCAGGATAAAAGCTAAAAACATCATCACCTAATTTTTCTTGAAGAAAAACAATCAACTCATGAGCTTCTTCGGTACTTATATGACCTGCTGAATGGTTCTTAATTTCTCCATTTTTAATGCATATTAAGTTGCAACGCATAGCCATTTCATCATCTTCAATTTCAATACCCATACTTGCTGCCTCTAAAGAACCAAGTCCTTCATACACTTTTGGCAGGTCATAACCAAGCACAGCTAAATTAGCAATTTCGCTACCCGGAGCAAAGCCTACCGGAATTGTATCAAACATACCGCATCGTCCCATTTTTGCTAATTGGTCGATGTGAGGAGTTTTTGCATATTGTAGAGGCGTTTTATTTCCTAATGCTGCAATCGGCTCATCTGCCATGCCATCACCAAGTATTATAATGTATTTCATAAAGCTCAATTTTATTTCTCTAAAAACTCTTTATACAGTGGTAAAGCTTCTTCAAATTTCTGTACGGTCTCATCAAGCGTTGAATAACTCTCACCACCGGATGCATTCAAATGTCCACCACCATTAAAAACTTCTGCTGAAAACTTATTAGTCGGGAAACTTCCTTGTGAGCGTAGCGATACCTTGATTTTATCCCAATCCTCGCGCATAAAAACAGAAAATTGTATATCATCAATTGATAAAGGGATATTAACAAAACCCTCTGCATCACCATTTTGATAATTAAACTCTTTCATTTCATCCTTATTGAGCGTAATTAAAGCAGCTTTATATTCTGGATAAATTTTCATTTTTTTGTATATACAATAGCCTTGTAAACGTATTCGATTTTCAGAAAAAGTATTATATACCTTTCTATAAATTGCATCCTTATCAAAGCCAAAATCAAGCAATTTAGAAATGATTGTATAAATCTCCTTTTTGTTTGAATTGAATGTAAATCCTCCCGTATCTGTCATCATGCCTGTATATATAGTTTGAGCCGAATTATTATCTAAGTGAGAAAACCATCCCATTTGTTGGATTAAACGGAAAATCAACTCGCTGGTAGAAGATATTTTGGGATATGATACCACCACGTCTACAAATGAATAGTCTGGGTCGAGGTGGTGATCAACTAATACTTTTCTTGCTTTTGATTGCGTTATCGCTTCCTCCATCATCACAAGGCGTGAAGGTGTATTAAAATCCAAGGCTAAGACTAAATCTGCCCTTTGGATTATTTTGTCTGCTTTTTCTTTATCAAAAACATAGACTAAAGCATCTTTTGCTCCAGGCATCCACATCAAGAAACTAGGTGGAGGTGTTGGTACTATAACCATTGGATTTTTACCCATATTATTCAACACATGCCACATCCCAAGCGATGAGCCTAATGAATCCCCATCTGGTCCATAATGCGATACAATGACTATATTGTGTGCGCCCTCTATCTCTTTCCGGGCTTTTTCAACTTCTGATTTTGCTATTATTTCTGAAATCATGATATTTTTTGTTTTAACTTGAAATGGCAAAAGTACAAAATTTTAAATACTTTTCTAACTGATTTAATTCTTACTTGCTCATCAACAACGATTCGGTGCCTTTATATAATTATTTTCTTTATTATTATTAGAAAAAGAAAAATCGCAGATTGTTTAAATTACAATCTGCGATTAAATATCTATACAAAGGACTTAATATCTATTTCTTATATCTCTTATTTAACTCTGTAATAACTTCTTCTGTTATATCATACCCTTCAGCAGAAAATAAGATATTATCGTTAGCCGTATTACTTAGGATAACTTGGTATTTATTGTCTTTGTTGAATGATTGTAAAAATGCATCAATCGTATCGCGTAATTGTTCACTCATTTTTAATTGACTCTCCATCAAATCTTGTGTCAATTTACCTTCCATGTTTTGTAAATCTTGTTGCTTTTGCAAAATACTTCTTTGAGCTTGCTCTGCTCTTTCGCGGCTTAAAAACGCATTATTTTCTAATTTTCTATTAAACTCATCCATCTCTGATTGAAGCTGACGTGCTTTTGAATTTAATGTAGCCTTTGAGGTTTCTTGCTTACTCATTAAATCCTCATTAGCTTCTTTAGCAAATGTGTAATTTAATAATAATGAATCGATGTTGATATAAGCTAAAGGCAATTTTGCAACTAATGTAGAATCAGATGAATCACTAACATGATTTGCAGATGAAGTATTTTTATTGCTTAAAACGAGAAAAAATAGGATTATAACCGCTATGGTTAAAATAACATTGTAAATGAGTGAATAATTTTTCATATGTGTATTCTTTATTTAATTTTTATTGATTATCAAATTCATGTAAAAGCTTCGTCACATCAATTTTTGGTTTGTCTTTTTGTGCGTCGATATCTTGCGTAGTAGCACAGCTAATTCCTTGGTCAGCAAGAGGCTTACTTCCACCTATGTGAATATTTGGAAATTCTCCTTTTTTTGTCAGAAAAATACGAAAGCCTAAAATAAACACAGCTACTAAAACAATTATAATTGCCAATATAACAGGCAGTAATATATTCATCATATTTCGGTTGTTTAATTAAAAAAATATCTGCAAATATAGCTCATTTCAATAAGAATAGTACACTAAATTTTTATTTTTTACAAATTTGAATAGATTAAACCTGTTTTTAACGTTTTACTAAATGTTTAGTATTTTAATTTTTGCAAAAATAGATGTTTTTTGTTGTCTATAAAAATAATTCTTTACATCTTTGTATGATAAAAGAACTTTAGAACTAAATTGTTCTTTGAAAACAATATAGTTTTCTCTTTTTAACGAAACAATTTAAAATTTAATTAAATATGAAAAAAATTCTTGGCTTAATCGCAATTTCAACTTTATTATTAGTTGGTTTTAACTCTTGTAAATCAAAACAAAAAATCGTTACTATCTCAGGTGCTGATATTGAAGCTGCAGACCCTCGTTCTGCATCACAAGATGTGCAAATAGCTGAAGTAGCAGAGAGAATAGAAGCTGCTGAAAAGATAATCGATGAAAGTTTCCAATTAGCCGCTGGCGAAACAAACCAAAGCTCATTTGCTAAAAAGTATCATGTAGTTGTAGGTAGTTTTGGTGTGCAAGATAATGCAAAAAACCTTCAACGCACACTTAACAGCGAAGGAAACAATGCCATTGTTGTTATTAACGAGCAGGGTATGTTCCGTGTCTTAATTGCTTCTTACGATGAGTATTCTCAAGCTCGTGCTAAGATTTCACAAATTGAAAGTCGCTTTCACGATGCATGGGTTCTACGTCAAAAATAACTTTAGCTCAAAAAATTAATTTCAAAAAGCGACTTTCCAATGTAATAAGTCGCTTTTTTATTTTCAAATCAAATCTTACAATATCATGTCAATCGTCTATTTAAGCTTAGGTTCCAATTTAGATAATAAATCTCAAAATTTGGATAGTGCAATTCAACGTATAAAGATGGACGTTGGGAATATTTTATCTGTTTCTCAGTTTCATTCTTTCAAGCCTTGGGGTTTTGAATCTAACAATTACTTTCTTAACGCAGTAGCGATGATTCAAACACAACTTTCACCCTATGATTTACTCAACTCATTACAAATAATTGAAAAAGATTTAGGTAGAATAGCAAAAAGCATTGATGAAAATTACGAAGACAGAGTGATTGATATCGACATACTTATGTATGATGATTTAATTATACACTCTCCTCAATTAGAAATACCGCATAAATGGATGCATGAACGTGATTTTGTCTTAATCCCTTTCTCCGAAATAGCTCCAAACGTTATTCATCCTCAATTGAATAAATCAATTGAGGAATTAAAAAACATGCTACTAAGCCCCAAAAGCCAAGCTGAGAAACTAAGCGTACGACGAAAAAAACACGATATACCCACTAAGATATTTTGTCAAACCTTAGACTTGAAAGACGATTTAGAATTGATTGAAGCCTATAAAGCCCGTCATTCGAGAGAAGAAGTATGGTCGGAGATTTTAGAAGGGATAAAAGAGATAGGGATTCTGGGAATGGATATTTATATCCATAAAAACCGGTTATTTATGATTATTGAGACAGCGCTTGACTTTAAGTGGGATGAAGCATTTGCCAAATTAGATACCCTCCCACGCCAAAAGGAGTGGGAAGAATATATGTCTATCTTCCAACAAGCCGAGAAAGGCTCAAGTTCTTCTGAAAAGTGGAAATTAATGCAACGTATTTTCCATCTTTATGAATAAACCTATAGTTTTGGTTTATCAATTTTCATCCTT
The DNA here is from genome assembly GCA_964346125.1 of uncultured Paludibacter sp. Taxonomy (GTDB): domain Bacteria; phylum Bacteroidota; class Bacteroidia; order Bacteroidales; family Paludibacteraceae; genus UPXZ01. Next base: position 48,930 of record CAYFTO010000002.1, on the reverse strand, counting down.
GGCAAGCAACTCGGCACTGTGATAATCATTGAGAATATGCTCTGCACTTTCTTTGTCTTTTTCAAAAACTAACAGCTCTATTCCGCGTTCTTTATCATCAAAGATTGGGAAAACTCCAACCATTGTAGCGCCACTATACGTACACTCTATACCATTTTCTTTCAAAACCTCCATATCAACTTCAGCCTTGATAACTGTGTCATAATACTTAAGCGTTATTAATTTATCTTTGTCCATAGCATTTGTTTTATAGGGTTTAATACTCTTATTAGGATAACAAATTTTAATCTCACTTTGTTGAATTTTCTAATTGCTAATATTTTCAGGTAATTTATCGCACGCTACCATTCTTGTCTTCTATAAAAATAGATAAAAAATCTGACATAGACGATATTTTTCATAACTTTGCACAAAATATTGTCGTAATTATGGAAGAACAATCTAAAATATACAGCAAACATGCTATTGACTTTGCAACAGTTGCTGTAGAAACAAGTAATTTTATTGAGCTCGCTGTTAATGATAGCAAATCGGATTTCATATCAAAATCAATAACTATTCTTTCACTTCTTTACATCAAAACATCCATACTCAGAATGAGTATTACGAATGATGAATTTGTTGAGGCTGAGCGCTTTGTTACTGAAGATGATTATATTATAATCAAAAATCAAATAGCGGGTTTATTGGGTATGGACGACTCTTATTTAGAGGTTTTTCATCCCGATATGCCATACAGCGACACTCCTATCGCTGCTTTTATTTCAGAAGATTTAGCTGATATTTATCAAGAATTAAAAGATTTCAGTGAAAATTATCGAATAGGGATAAACGAGACAATGGAAGCCGGGTTATATAGCTGTTTAGATGGTTTTTCAGAACATTGGGGACAAAAACTCCTCAACTCACTTCGAGCATTACACGCATTAAGATATAGTGATAATTTTGGAATGGATGAGTCTGATGAATTAAATGATACAAATGAATACAGAAAGTTGGACAGAAATAAGTTCCTCAACCTTGATAATGAAGAAGAGAACCCATGGTTAGACCAAGAATAACAAACGAAGAGGTAAACAATCTGCCTACGGCTCAATTTGAAGGCGAGATAATAGTGATTGAAACAATTGAGGATGCCGAAAAAGCTATTGAAGAATTAAAGAATCACAATTTGGTAGGAATTGATACTGAGACTCGCCCCTCTTTCAAACGGGGAGTTAGATACAATATGTCATTAATCCAAATTGCAACAAACGAAAAAGCATTTCTTTTTCGCTTAAATAAAATCGGTTTTCCTGACTCGCTAAAGCAATACATATCCAATCCAAGAGTAAGTAAAATTGGACTCTCTTTGCGTGATGATTTTAATGGTTTATCGAAATATACCCGCATTGGTGCAAAAGGATTTATCGATGTTCAAGATATAGCTAAAAACTATGGAATTTTAGAATTAAGTCTACAAAAGATATTCGCTATTTTATTTGAAAAGAAAATATCTAAATCGCAACGGTTGACCAATTGGGATCGTGAAACCCTTACGAAGAAACAGGAGATTTATGCCGCCACTGACGCTTGGGCAACTCTCCAAATTTTTGAGCGTTTGAATAAAGAAAAAAAATTAAAAAAAATAGAAATAGACGAGCTTATCGCACAAGATGAATTGTCGAAATAAACCACTATGAATCATAAACTAATTACAATCAAACTTAAGCCTAAGAAAGATTCGAGTCTTAAACGCTTTCATCCTTGGGTATTTTCTGGCGCTATAGAAACGATAAGTAAAAAACCGGATGAAGGTGAACTCGTACGAGTTGTTGATAATCAGGGTGTATTTTTAGCTTTGGGATATTACGAGGTTGGGAGCATCGCTGTACGTGTTATTAGCTTCGAAGATGAAAAAATAGATACTATATTCTTTGAGAAAAAAATCAAAGAAGCCTATTTGCTCAGACAAACTGCAAATTTAACTAAGCGAGAAGATCATTCAACTTATCGTTTAATTCACGGTGAAGGAGATGGCTTATCAGGATTGATTCTTGATATTTATGGTGAAACCGCAGTAATGCAAGCCCATTCCGTTGGAATCCACAATTTACGTACAGTGATAGCTGAAGCTGTTATCAAAATAGTAGAGGGTATAAAAAATGTCTATTACAAATCAGAAACAACTTTACCTTTTCATGCTGATATTGATAAAAAAAATCAATATCTAATAGGAAATGACAGCTCCGATTTTGTTGCGTTAGAGAATGGTTGCAAATTTCATATCGATTGGTTAGAGGGTCAGAAAACAGGTTTCTTTATAGACCAACGCGATAACCGCGCACTTCTTGAGCATTTCTCAAGGGACAAGAAGATTTTGAATCTATTTTGCTACACAGGTGGTTTTTCGGTATATGCATTACGAGGAGGTGCGAAATTGGTACACTCTGTTGATAGCTCAGCTAAAGCAATCAACTTAACTGAGCAAAACATTGCCCTTAACTTTCCAAATTCAAACAAGCATACAGCATACACAGATGAGGTTTTTAAGTTTTTTCAAAAAAATGAAGAAAAATACGATTTAATTATCTTAGATCCACCAGCTTTTGCAAAACATCGAGGAGCAATACGCAATGCACTAAAAGGCTACCAGCGAATTAATCAAAAGGCGATAGAGCAAATTGAGCCAGGAGGTATATTATTTACATTCTCTTGCTCACAGGCCATCTCTAAGGAACAATTTAGGCTGGCTGTATTTTCAGCAGCTGCTCAAACAAAGCGAAATGTACAAATCCTGCATCAACTTAGCCAACCTGCCGACCACCCTATCAATATTTATCATCCTGAAGGAGAATACCTAAAAGGCTTGGTACTGAGGGTTGAATGATTTTAAATATTTTATAAAAAAAATTACATTAGATTAGCAATAGAAAACAAGAAACAATTCGCAATTCTGCAAATTGGCATAAATTTTGATAGCTTACAACTTACACTATAGTAGTTATTGCATATCATGATTTATTTTAGTGATTTTTAATTGCATTTGTAAGTTTTTTACTAAAAAACTTTGATTTATAAATTAGATTGTATACATTTGTAGTCCTATTAAACTAATAAATCAAAATATTAAACTCTTTAAACCAATTATTGCCTATAGATAAAAATTACTTTTTAAACCCCAAAATCAATAAAAGTAATGGAAAATTTAAAACAACTAAGCGATTCAGAATTGATTCGTTTATACATTGAAGGTAATAATGCTGCTTTTGAAGAGATTTTAAATCGCTACCAAGCTCGTGTATTCTCTTATATTCTTATGATTGTTAAGAATAAAGAAATTGCCGAAGACATATTTCAAGAAGCATTTATTAAAGCAATAGCAACAATTCAGCAAGGTCGATACGTTGAATCAGGTCGTTTCCTTGGATGGATCAATCGTATTGCACACAATTTAGTGATCGATTTTTTCCGTAAGCAGAAAAATGAAAATACTTTTTCAACCGACGGATTAGAATACGATTATGTGAATAATTCGGAACATAGTGAGAAAAGCATAGAAGATGTTCTCAATAACGAACAGGTCTTAAAGGATGTTGTTCTTCTCATCGACTATTTACCTGACACACAGCGAGAAGTAGTTCAAATGCGTTATTTCCAAGAGATGAGTTTTAAGGAAATCGCAGAACAAACAGGAGTTAGCATCAACACTGCTCTTGGTCGAATGAGATATGCAATTATGAATATGCGAAAAATTGCTATTGAAAATGATATCTATTTAGAAATTAAATAATTGATGTAAAGATATAATAATCTAAATTTATCGGCGTTTGATAGATGATATTAATCAATGATTTATAATCATTTACTAATAAAACGCCTATGCAAAAAAACTTTACTCATTTATCTTCTACTCCTTTAACAAATAGTGTAAACTCAAAAACAAACAACAACACACTACCAAGCAAGAAGACGATTCAAAACATTTTGAACTTTGCAGCTTCTTATCGAGTAGAAAAGTGCAACGATGCACATTACGTTGAATACTTATTAAACTAATTAGAAAAACAGCTTAGCTTTACAAGTTAAGCTGTTTTTTTATTTATCTTTATTTTCCATCAAAACTATAAAAACACAGTTTATCTGAACATCAAAACTTTTGGCTCATTCTTAGCTTTACTTTCATCACATTCAATTATCTGATCGTGTTTTAAAGATTAATTATTTTTTATATGATTTAATTGAGTTATATTTGCATCAAACGCTTTTCTCAATTTTCGAAGTATGAAAAAAATTATCTCTCCTTCCCTATTAGCTGCTGACTTTGCAGATTTGAAATCAGCATGCGAAATGATTAATCAAAGCGAAGCTGAATGGCTACATATTGACGTAATGGATGGTGTTTTCGTGCCCAATATATCTTTCGGTTTTCCAATAATGGAAGCAGTAAAAAAACATTGTACGAAAGTATTGGATGTGCACTTAATGATAATCAATCCTGAAAAGTATATTGAGCGTTTTGTTGAAGCTGGAGCTGAAGTATTAACGGTTCACTTAGAAACTTTAGAAAAACCTATTGAAACAATCGAGAAAATCAAAAGATTAGGGGTTAAAGCAGGCATAACAATTAATCCAGATATTCCTGTTTCTAAATTGAAAGGAGTAGTCAAACATGCGGACATGGTACTTCTGATGTCTGTTTTTGCTGGGTATGGTGGACAAAAATTCATTGAAGATACCTACAGTCGAATTGAAGAACTAAAAGAGATTATAGCAAATGAAAACCCTAATTGCATCATTCAAATTGATGGTGGCGTGAATACAGAAAATGCTTCTAAACTTTTTAAAGCTGGTGTAGAAATATTAGTTGCTGGAAGCGCTGTTTTTAATACTAAGGATCCAAAAGCAACCATCCAGGATATGTTGAGATAGCATAACAGATAACTTAAACGATTCGATCTGTGAAGTATACATTAAGTCATAATATAAAACAGACTCCTTTTTTCCCACTAATTTTATCTCTAATTAGTGGGATTTTAATCTATGAATACTTAGGAAGTCTAAATGGAATAATCATACTTTCTGTTCTATTACTAATTGGCTCTACATTCATTATACATATGCTTTTAAACCGTAGCAAATACGCCTATCAATACCGCTGGCTATTTGGATTTGCTGTTTTAATAGCTTTCTCTGCCTGGGGGTATACAACAAGCTGGCTATTTGACAAAAACCACCAATTCGAAAGTTATTCAGAAGTTGTGATATATGAGGTTGAAGTTAAAAGTGCATTAGTTGAAAAACCAAAGTCTTACATGTGCGAGGTAAAGTTAATTCAAGCATTTGACTCTATATCAAACCCTCTTCGTGCAATAGGCAATGCTTTGATTTATTTGCAGAAAGACTCTATTAAACCTGATTTAATAATAGGTGATAAATTACTTATTAACACTCAATTTCAAACACCTGAAGGTGTAAAAAACCCTGAGGGTTTTGATTATGCACGTTATCTGAAACGCCAAGGAATAATGGCAACCGCATATATTTCAAATGACAATTGGATTAAATCTACAAATAAACCACGTATATCAATACAGCGTATTTCTGACCTTAGCCGTACTCATCTTTTAAATATCTACAAACGCTTTGGTCTCGAAGATGATGAATTTGCTGTTCTTGCTGCGCTCACATTAGGCTACAAGGATGATCTTCAAGAAGATATCCGAAAGGTGTATAGCGCATCTGGTGCTGCACATATTTTAGCTGTAAGCGGTTTGCACGTAAGCACTGTATTTGGAGCAGTATTTTTGATTTTTTCATTCCTTGGCAAAGGAAGACGTATGCGAATATTTCGAACTGCTCTATCCATTATCCTAATTTGGATTTATGCTTTAATCACAGGAATGTCACCAGCCGTAATTCGTGCCTCGCTGATGTTAAGTTTTGTTGCTATTGGAACAAGCTTTAGGCAGAGACATCAAATATATAATACAGTTCTGATGTCAGCGTTTTTCATGTTACTAGTAAATCCTAATTTAATTTTCAATATTAGCTTTCAGCTTAGCTACGCTGCCGTTTTGAGCATTATTAGCATTCAAAAATTACTTTATCCAGTATTTACTCCTTCTAATAAGGTACTAAAATGGTTATGGGGACTTATCACTGTATCAATCGCCGCACAAATTGGAACCGCTCCTATTACAATTTTCTACTTTAACCAATTTCCTAATTACTTTATCCTTACTAATCTTGTTGCAATCCCTCTGGCTTCACTCATAATATATTTTTCAATTGCATTTTTCGCTGTCTTTTCTATTGCTTATTTGAATGAGTTTATTGCTTTAGTATTAAAAAAACTGGTGTATTTTCTTAACTATCTACTCAAATGGATAGTATCACTACCTGGCTCAATGAGTTCTGTTTACATTACAAATTCGCAACTTTGGCTATTGGTAGCCGCATTACTTCTATTTTTATACTTTTTCTATTTTAAAAATAAGAAGACCATTATCATGGCCCTTACTGCACTATTTTTATTCGCATCAATATCAACCTATCTCAACTATCAAAGCAATTTTCGAAGCCAAATAGTTGTATTTTCTGACTCAAGAACACCAATTATTAATTTTATATACAAAAAACACAATTATATATATACAAATGATATTGACGCAGCTATTCGCTCATGCTCTTCCTATTGGAAGCTATTAAAATTAGATAATCCTGCAGACCTGGAACAACAAGATTTTTTCGAAAATGGATTTCTTCATTTTTCAGGAAAAAACATATTTATTTTAACCGACAATAGCTATAATAATAAAGTCTCTACTAATAGATTAGACTTGGATTATTTAATAGTCACAAACAATGCAAAACCTAAATTTGATCAAATTTTAGAATTATTCAATCCAAGAAAAGTTATTATCGATAAAAGCATAAGCAACTGGTACACCAATCACATAAAAGAGATATGTATTCTGAATAATACCGATTTTTACAGTGTAGCAGAAATGGGTGCTTATATTGAAGAAATTCATTTAGAAAACAAAGAATAAAAGCCAAGCTTATTGTCTTTTTATAGCAAAAAAGAGTATCTTTGAAAAAGAGTATGATTTCTATTTATTAACGTAACAAAAAACAGACAAAATGAGCAAGATTCTTGTGATTAACCCTGGTTCTACTTCTACCAAAATTGCAGTATTTAGAATGAATGAGAAGCTACATGAATTTGTTATTCAACATTCTGTTGTCGAACTATCGCAATTTCTACACATATCTGAGCAGTTTCAATATCGTTACGATTTAATTATCAAATCATTGGAAGAAAATGAAATACCGCTCGATTTTTCCATAGTTATGGGTCGTGGTGGAATGCTACCTCCTGTAGAGTCGGGTGTATTTCAAATAAATCAAAAGATGCTTGACACATTGGAGCGCGCAGAACGTGGAGAGCATGCAAGTAATTTAGGAGCTGCCTTGGCATTTAAAATTGCAAATGAGTGCGATAATTGCTCTGCTTATATTGCCGACCCAGTTTCGGTTGATGAATTTCAAAGCGTTTCTCGAATAAGTGGAATGCCTGAAATACCACGTCAATCGATTTTTCATGCTCTGAATCAGAAAGCAGCAGGCAGATGGCATGCTATGAGAATGGGAACCGAGTATGACAAATTGAATTTAGTAATAGCTCATATGGGTGGAGGAATATCCATTGCTGCTCATAAAAAAGGCAGAGTGATAGATGTAAACCAAGGATTAGATGGATACGGTGCATTCTCTCCAGAGCGTAGTGGCACTGTTGATGCGGGTCGATTGGTAAGGATGTGTTATTCTGGCAATTACAGTGAAAGAGAGATGCTCAGAAAACTTGCTGGCAAAGGAGGATTGACTGCTCATTTTGGAATAAATGATGTACGTGAATTAGAACAAAAAGCCAACGAAGGCGATGAACGAGTAAAGCTAATTCTTGAAGCTATGTCATACTCTATTGGCAAAGAGATAGGCGGAATGCTTGCTGCACTACGTGGCAATGTGGATGCCGTAATTCTTACCGGTGGTGTTGCGCATAGCCAATTCGTAACATCGTATATAAAACAGATGATTGAGCCCTTTGCTCCGATGTACATATATCCTGGTGAAGACGAAATGGCGGCATTAGCCTCAAATGCAGTACGAGTTTTGAATGGAGAAAAAGCGAAAGAATTTTAAGATAACTTTGCTACTGATTGAAGTCTAATTCTCCTGCTAAGTGCCTAAAATAATGTTTGTTTAGTAAAGTAAGAAATTTAGTAATTTCTTTTTGGGTTCTTGCTGTTTCTTGTGATATCTCAGAGCCCTTCATTTTCAATAGCATGATTCCATAAAGAAAGGATATAGTTAACTCAACATCAGTTATTTCTTCATCTTTTTGTTTTTCTCGTAGCAGAGAAATTGACGGCAAGACTGAATAAAACATGCTATTGTAGCCTGCTTCTAAACCAGAGTTTAACAATTCATGATGGAAATCATTGAGCATAATAATTGTATTTTTATTAAGTTGAATGTGCCCCTTCTCCTTAACATGCTCCATCTTCATCATATCTATTAAGCTCTCGTACCACTCATACAATGCTTTTTTATCAGCATCATTCAAATCATAAGGAGCTATTATGTGTTTCTCTATTGAGTCTATATCAAATTGAAGCGCACGTATCAAATCTTCAATTTGCCACATATAGATTAAATACTCAACAATATTTGTTTTTTTCAGTTTTGAAGCGATAAACATTTACAGAAGTTTTAGAATTTATTATTAATCATTTTAGTCGTCATCATCTAAGAATTCAAAATCACTCAAAAAGAAAGGATCAAAAAACTTGTCAATATCACGTCTTTCTTTTTTTGTAGGTCTCCCCGTACCTCTCGCTCGTTCATTCTTAGCTGCAATTCTTCCCAACTCAAGCAATTCAAGCTGATCAGCAGTAGTCACATTTTCTAAATAATCAGACACAAGCTTAGCACCTATTCTACTTTTAGGAATGGCTAAAACTCTGAATGAAAAAACAACTGGATTTTTCCTTACCTGAATAATATCTCCTACTTTAATAACACGAGAAGGTTTTGCCGCCACGTCGCTTATACTAACGTTCCCTTTCTTGCAGGCTTCTGAAGCTATACTACGTGTTTTGTAAACGCGCACAGACCAGAGCCATTTATCAATTCGAACAGTGGTCATATTTTGAATTTTTACTTATTATTATATTCGTTCATCGTGCGTGCTGCACCAATTAAGCAAAAACTTTTTATTACTTCTATCGCTTGTTCAATCCTTGGTGATAAAGCAATTTGTTCTTCATCGCTCCACCTACTTAGCACATAATGCACTTGAGCTCCTTTTGGAAAGTCGTTACCTATCCCAAAACGTAAACGACTGTATTTATTATGTCCTAATATTGACTGAATATGTCCTAAACCATTGTGCCCGGCATCAGAACCTTTAGTTTTCAGTCGAAGAGTACCAAATGGCAAAGCTATATCGTCAACCAATACAAGCACATTTTCTAAATCTATTTTCTCATTCTGCATCCAGTAGCGAAGAGCATTTCCACTTAAATTCATAAACGTAGAAGGTTTCAGTAAAATAAGAGTCCTACCTCTAAGTTTTACTTCAGCAATGGCTCCATAACGCATATCCCTAAAAACAACATTGGACGCATCAGCAAATGCGTCCAATATTGCGAATCCAATGTTATGTCTTGTATTGTGGTACTCGGGACCTATATTACCCAAACCAACAATTAGATATTTCATTTGTATATACTATTCTGTTTCTACACTTGTCTCTTCTGAATCAACATCATCCTCGTCATCATCCAATCCAGCAGCAGCAGCAGCACCACGAGCCACACGAGTCAATTGAACTTTAGCTACAACTGCATTTTTGGCATTCATCAATTCTAATTTATCAAGAGATAAATCTCCAACTTGAATAGAGCTACCTAATTTCAGTTTAGTTACGTCAACAATAATTCTTTCTGGGAAATCTGAATATAGACCTTTAACGCGTAGTTTACGCATATCAAGTGTTAATTTACCACCCGCTCTCACACCAGCAGCGAAACCTTCTAACTGAACTGGAATTTCAACAACGACTGGTTTATCCTCAAATATTTCAAGGAAGTCAATATGTATTGTTTTATCCGTAACTGGATGAAACTGTAACTCTTTAACAATAGTGTTAACTGTTTTACCAGCAAGTTCTAACTCTACAATATATACATTTGGAGAGTAGATTAGCTTAAAAATATCAGCTTCTTTGACAGTGAAATGTACGGTTTCGTTTCCACCATACAATACGCAAGGCACATTACCTTCCTTACGAAAAGTCTTAGCTGCTTTTTTACCTAAATCTTGGCGAATTTCGCCTTTTAATTGGAATGTTTTCATTTTAATTTTTAATTGTGTTACTCAAAATTTAAGCATTTCTTTATTAAGTGATTAGTTGCTTAATTTCCCATCACACTTTCTAATTCAAAAAAGTATGCAAAGATAGATAATTTAAAAATATCTGCCAAATTCAGAAGGAAGCATATGTATATTTTTAAGATATAAATTGCTAAAACTTTGGATACTGCATTGTAACGCAATGTAATGAACCGTGTTGTTCAATTAGAGCACTGCAATCTATTCCAACAATCTCTTTTGTAGGGAAAACAGATTGCAAAATAGATAAAGCCAACTCATCCTTAGAAGAGTTATAGATTGGAACTAAAACCGCCTCATTCATTATCAAAAAATTAGCATAAGTTGCAGGCAAACGATTCCCCTCGCTATCAAAAACAGAATCTGCCATCGGCAGTGGCACTAAATTATATGCTTTATCTGATTTTTTTTGAGTGAAAGCCTTCAGTTCGTTTTCCATATTTTTAAGTTCTTTGTAATGCTCATCCGACTTATCATCACACTTCACATAAGCAATAGTATCAACCGAGCAAAAACGAGCAAGTGTATCTATATGGCTATCTGTATCATCTCCAGCTAAATATCCATGGTTTAACCACAACACACGCTCTGCACCTAAATATCTATTTAGCTTTCGCTCAACCTCATTCTTCTTCAGATTATTTCTATTTTGAGAAAGCAAACAGGTAGATGTTGTCAAAATCGTACCTTCGCCGTCGCTCTCTATACTACCTCCCTCGAGTACAAAGTTTTTACGGTTTTTATACCTCACATGTTTTGGAAAGACTTTTTTTGCAAAAAGTTTTTCTGTTATCTGATTATCTAAATTTGCTGGAAACTTTAAGCCCCATCCATTAAAAGTAAAATCGTACACATAGGGTTTTCCTTTCCGAAACACAGTAATTCCACCATGGTCACGCGCCCAAGTATCGTTATTTACAATTTGTTCATACCTGATATTAGTTTGAGGTAAATGTGAAAGCTGCCTTTTCACCAACTCCTTATCTGCACATACAACTAACAAAGGCTGTCTTTTACTTATTTCTTCTGCTATATTGACAAAACAAGCCATCGCCTCATCCAGCATATAACTCCAATCTGTCTCTGCATGTGGAAACGTGAGCTGAATAAACGATTGCTCTTCCCACTCCGCTGGGAAACGCACTTTATTTTCTTTGATAGTAATCAACTTAACCATAATAAATTATATATCAATCCTTTTTGCACCTACGCCTTCATCGACAAACACCTTTTCTGGAGGGGTTAATAAAACCGATGGATTATGTAGTATCTTATTTAGCATACGCAGTGACGACGCATAATAAAATCCATCACATATTCTTTCATCAACAACAAATTTCAACAAAATACTTCTGAAAGATTTCAATTCTCCTTCACGATCAACGATGTGGCGTTTAGACTTTTTACCCATTGCTGCAAACACACTACAATTTCCAAATTCATAGAGATGGTGATAAATTGACTCAATACCAATAGACCCAATATTTGTCAAGAAAAGGCTTGTGTGCCATGGACTTGCTTGCTCTATCGTTCTTGGTAACAAACCAACTTTATCTAACCAAACAAAAAGAAACACCACAAACCGCATCAAGAAATCTGGCAAAATACCCAATATCTTTGAAATTTTATCACTCGCATTCTCTTGCCCTTCTGCTTGATTTTCTTCCAACTCTCTATTAATTTTTCCACAATGTCATAAATGGTATCAGTTGGCTGGAAATAGGGTTTTATGATGGTTTCCTCGCCATCATCAGTTAGTGAACGCTTAACAACTAAAGCTACATTTATGTAGTTGCGAGCAAATATTTTGTTCCACACAACAAATCTATTCAAATAAGGTCTTTGTGAAACCAAACGAACCAAAGCCGCAATTACAACGTGCATAATTGACAAACCAGGCATCTCGGCTTTATGTTCTTTAATAAAATTTTCTATATTTTCAATTGGAACTCGCTCTTCAAAAAAATTCTGAGCATCCATTCTTGTCCGTAAAATATATGGGATAACCGAAAAAACAGGATCAACTTTCCTTACTCGCCACCCATCGTATCTATCGCCAATGCGACGTTTAAAATAGCCCAATTTATTTAGTTTGTACTTTTTCATACAAGATTCAATAGAAGTTACAATTATGTTTAGTTTTAGTTATTTTACTATTATTTTTTTTACATAAGTATCAATTGACAGAATCAAGCGAATTCACCGAATATCCTGATATTCGAGCTCTCAGATTCTACAATCAACATTAAATCAAGTTTTGTATAACTATGATTTATTTAAAGTGGAATTAATTTCCCCTATATAATTCAGCAACTCTTCCTTTCCAAGCTTTTTCTCAGATGAAGTAATAAAAATTGGAGGTAACTCTTCCCATGATTCGAGCAGATATTCTTTATAAGTATCGATGTTTTTATTTAGCCTTGTCACCGACAATTTATCTGCTTTTGTAAATACAATTGAAAATGGAATGCCACTTATCCCCAACCATTCCATAAACTCAACATCTACTTTTTGAGGTTCGTGACGACAATCTATCAGCAAAAATAGATTAATCAATTGATTCCGATTGAGAATATATCCATCGATTATCTTCTTGAGCTCCGCTCGCATTTTTTTACCTACGGAAGCATATCCATATCCTGGCAAATCGACTAAATACCACTCTTTATTGATTATAAAATGATTTATTAAAAGAGTTTTACCTGGCTTAGAAGAGGTCATCGCCAAGTTTTTCTGATTTGTAAGCATATTAATAAGCGACGACTTTCCTACATTCGAACGCCCTATAAATGCATACTCAGGATTGTTGCCCTCAGGGCATTTTGTATAATCAGTATTACTGATTGTAAATTCAGCTGATTTAATAATCATTTTAGATAAATTTAATTGATTTCTATTTTTGGTTTTAACAGATAAAGTCCTACAAAAGTAATTAATCCGTTCAACATGAGCAATTCATACCCAAACGCATATCCCAAATTATGAACAGACATTTCATTCAACACATAACAAATCAGGGGTGATGCTATCGCTATATAAGGAACATACTTGTCGTTTGTTTTCCGTTTTGTAAAGAGTCCAAATGCAAACAGACCTAACAGCGGTCCATATGTGTATGAAACTATGGTGTAAATGGCATCAATCAAACTTCGATTATTAAACACATCAAAAATCAATATAATCAAAATCATTAATAATGACACCCCAATATGTGTATATCTACGAGTCTTTGTGCTCTTTTTACTGTTATCATTTTCATCCACATTTAGAATATCGATTGAAAATGATGTTGTTAAAGCTGCTAAGGCTGAGTCGGCACTTGAAAATGCTACTGCTACAATCCCTATTATAAAAAAGAGATGCGCCATTGTTCCTAAATGTTGCGTAGCAAAAATAGTAAGAATATCGTCTGATCGTTCAGGCAAAGCAATACCATTTTGACTTGCAAGCATCAAAAGAAGTGCTCCTAAAATAAGAAACAGGAAGTTAATTGGAACAAACAGAATTCCGTATGAATACATGTTTTTTTGAGCATCTTTCAATGTTTTAATGGTTAGGTTTTTCTGCATCATATCTTGATCCAGTCCCGTCATAACAATCGGAATAAACATACCACTCAAAAACTGTTTCCAAAAATTCTGGCGACTATGCCAGTCATCAAACACAAAGATACGTGTTAGTGGGCTATTTTTCAAAGAAGCTGTAATCTCCTTCCCACTCAGGTCCAACTGATTATACACTCCAACAATTATAAAAACTAATGCGGCCAGCATAATTATCGTCTGAATGGTATCTGTCCATATAATCGTTTTTATACCACTACGCTGAGTGTAAAGCCAGATTAACGATATCATTAAAGCCACATTGACCCAAAACGGGATTCCCAAAACTTCGAAAATGGTGAGTTGCAAAATCATTGCAACTAGATACAGCCTAGCAGCCGCACCAATAATTTTCCCTATAAAGAAAAACGAGGCACCAGTTTTATAGGACTTAGCGCCAAGCCGATTTCCTAAATAACTATAAATAGAGGTTAAGTTAAGCCGATAATAAAGCGGTAACAAAACCAAGGCTATGATAACGTAACCAAAAAAGAAACCAAATACAGTTTGCATATAGTTGAAACTAACATCACGCACCATTCCTGGGACTGAAACAAAAGTTACCCCCGAAATAGACGAACCAAGCATACCAAAAGCTACTATCCACCATGGTGATTTCTTGTTTGCCCTAAAAAACGCCTCATTATCGGAGTCTTTTCGACTGACAAAGTGCGAAACCCCTAAAAGAAGGGCGAAATAAAGAGCGATGATTATAACTACAACTGCTGGACTCATTTAAATTTTTTCTTACATCTTACAAAGATAGAAAAAGATATAAAAATAAGAAATTATTGAAGAAATTATTGCATCGGCCTATGTATGCTAAGATATTGGATTAATTTTTGTATTTTTGTAGAAAAATTCAGAACTGATAATGCAACAACAATTCTCATCAGCACTTTTAGAAAATGCAGTCAACGAGTTTGCTAAATTACCCGGAATTGGGCGAAAAACAGCTTTTCGTTTAGTACTTCATTTACTAAAACAAAGTGAAGATGAAGTAGATTTATTTGGAAATACATTTATCAAACTGCGAAAAGAGATAGCTTACTGCAAGAAATGTTACAATATATCGGATAGTGAAACATGCCAGATATGCGCCAATCCTGCGCGTGATGGACAAACAATTTGTGTTGTTGAAAACATCAAAGATGTTATAGCTATCGAAAACACTCAGCAATACAAAGGCTTGTATCATGTATTAGGTGGAGTTATTTCACCAATGGATGGTATTAGCCCTAATGATTTGGAAATAGATAGTTTAGTAGAAAGAGTAAAAAATGATGATATTAAAGAGATTATTTTTGCTTTAAGCACTACAATGGAAGGTGACACAACCAATTTTTATATTTTTAGAAAATTATCATCGCCTGATATCAAAATCACTACTATTGCTCGTGGTGTTGCTATTGGTGACGAAATTGAATATACAGACGAAATAACACTCGGTCGCTCCATTATTAACCGAGTAGATTTTACAAATTCATACAAATAAGACACATGAACTTAGAACGAAAAATAAGATTGTTAGGAAGATCGATTAATGTGATTTACTACACGATTTACCTTTTGGTAATCGTTGCTGTTATTCTCATTTTCTTTTTTACTTATACAAACGTAGAAGTTAAAACCATTGATCCCCTAAGCCCATTAGGCTCTAATATTCAGACAGTATATATACTATATTTATTAATATCCATACCTGCTTCGCTTTATCTTTTTCATAGATACACTAAAAAGTTACAAGATGAAATGGATCAATATGAACAATTCAAAAAATATAAAAAAGCAGCAAGTAAGCGAATATGGGCAATAGGCTTGGGCTTTCTTATTGGAGTTGTTTTAGTATATTTATTGCAATCCCAATCGATGATTTTTACAGCTGCAATAGCTGCAATAGCTCTTTATTTTTGTAAACCTACAAGAATGAAAATAATAAATGATTTGGATTTAGATGTTGATTCTGATCAGCCGACAGGAACAAAATATGTTTAATTAATTTATACCCCTCAAATATGATAATCGCTGTAGATTTTGATGGTACTATTGTAACCCACGAGTATCCTGCCATTGGCAAAGAGATACCTTTTGCTATTGATACCCTTAAACGCTTGCAAATAGAAGAGCATCTTATATTAATTTTGTGGACAGTTCGAGAAGGAGAATTACTGGACGAAGCCGTTGAGTTCTGTCGCAGTAGAGGTTTGGAGTTTTATGCTGTAAACAGCAATTATCCAGATGGCGAACTAATTGACACCCAACCTAGAAAGCTAAACGCTGATGTTTTTATAGATGACAGAAACATTGGTGGGCTACCAGACTGGGGGCATATTTATCAGATGCTGAAATCAGGAAAACCATTTAATCCTATCACACCTGATACTTATTTAGACAAACAAGAACCAAAAAAGAAAAGATGGTTTAGTAGATAAGACTTTACACCTTCAAATTATAAAGAATTAGTAAAATATTATCCATCTTTTGAACTTCTTGATTCTTTACTTGTTTGTAACATGTAATTAAACAATAGAATATTGACAAAATGTTAAGTGGTGAAGATTTTATAGTATGTGATTGCTTAGGAGTAACTAGAGACGATATAGTAGAAGCAATCCAAAGTAAAGGCTTGACAACAGCCGATCAAGTTGGTGAAGAAACAGAAGCTGGCACTATGTGTGGCAGCTGCGTACCCGATATAGAAGAAATTTTATACGAAGTTATGCAAGAAAACAAGAAGAATAGCGCATAAGCTAAGTATTTCACGCTCAATAGATTGGCACTAAAGTAAAAATTATCTTCTAATATTTTAATAGAATTTTGTGCAAATAAATTTAGTCCAAGATAACAATGCATATTAATAAAAAAGCTACCTGAATATATTCAAGTAGCTTTTTTTAATATCAATCACTAAGTTTGTTTGCTATGGCATTTTGTACACAATACTATTGATGCTCATCCCTGCTCCAACAGAGGACAAAACAACATAGTCGCCACTTTCGGTACTATTATCATCCAATTCTTTACGCACCAACATATCAAACAGCGTAGGCACCGTTGCAACCGCTGAGTTACCTAAAGTTGCAATTGTCATAGGCATCACATGCTCTGGAACGGAGTCAATATCATAAAGTTTATAAAGTCTTTCTACAATAGCATCGTCCATTTTACCATTTGCTTGGTGCAGTAACAATTTACTAATATCGTTCAAATGAATACCAGCATTATCTAAACTAGACTTAATCGCTTGAGGAACTGTAGTCAAAGCATATACATATAATCTTCTACCATTCATTTTGACATACAAATTTCCCTTCTTAGCATCTTCTTCATTATAAGAATAACCCATACGCAACATCTCTGAATAATCTAAACTATCATTTCTTACCGCATGAGCTATTATCCCAACAGGTGTGCTGCTTTCAGTTGCTTCAACTATAACCGCACCTGCTCCATCTGAAAAAATCATTGAGTCGCGATCATGCGGATCTGATACACGTGAAAGAATATCTGCTCCAACTACTAATATTTTTTTAGCAAATCCTGCTTTTATAAATGCATCTGCTTGAATCATACCTTGCACCCAACCTGGACAGCCAAAAAGTATATCGTATGGAATACAACTTGGATTTTTAATTCCCAACTTTTTCTTAAGCGCAACTGACACGATAGGCATAATATTAGTGCGGCGATTATCATTATCAGTCTCAGCAAAGTTGTGAGCAACTATTATACAATCTAAATCTTCTTTATTAATACCTGCTGCTTCTATAGCATTTTCAGAAGCTATCAGGGCTAAATCTGAGGTGTTTTGATCATCAGCAGCGTATCTTCGCTCTTCAATAGTTGTGATTTCTTTGAATTTTTCAATAATTTGTTCGTTTGGCGTAGTAATCCTCTTCCCATCATTGTCATAGAACTCATGTTTCAAAAAATCTTCATTACGAACAATTTTTTCAGGAATACATTTACCTGTACCAGTTACAACACTATAAATAGGCATAATTATTTAAATTAAAATTTATGAATTCAAAAATTCCTCTTCAAAAATACAACATTTTATGCTATAAAACACTACTTAAGACTTAAAGTTCTTATTTCTTTGGTAATTTTCACACGAACAAGTACTTTTAAGCCAATAAAAAATGTGCTTTGAAAAAAAAATGCTAAATTTGTGGCATATAAACAATTACTATTTAAGCAACAGACAACAAAAGATTTTTTATACACCTTTTGTTTTAGTTGCACTAAAAAAAATTAAATTCGAAATGAATATAACTGATCGCTTTTTGAAGTATGTGAGTTTTCACACTACAGCCGATGCTACAACCGGCACTACCCCAAGCACACCCGGACAAATGGTTTTAGCTAAATACATTTTTGAGGAGTTGAAAACTATAGGAATGGAAGATGTGACTTTAGACGAAAATGGCTATGTGATGGCTACATTACCTGCAAACACGGATAAAGCCAACGTTCCAACTATCGGCTTTATAGCACACATGGACACCGCACCCGACTCAAGCGGAAAAAACATCAAAGCTAAGATTGTTATGAATTATGATGGAAAAGATGTTGTATTGAATGAAGCTGAAAACATTGTTTTCGAAACAAATCTTTATCCTGAGATATTACAATATAAAGGCAATGACATCATCTTTACGGATGGAACAACCTTGCTTGGAGCTGATGACAAAGCTGGGATAGCTGAAATTGTATCAGCTATGGAGTACTTAATTGCTCATCCTGAAATTAAACACGGAAAAATCCGTGTTGGATTTACACCTGATGAGGAGATTGGACAAGGTGCAGACCATTTTGATGTAGAAGCTTTTGGAGCTGAGTGGGCATACACAATGGACGGAAGCACAATTGGTGAACTCGAATATGAAAACTTCAACGCTGCTGCTGCGGTAATAAAGTTTACAGGTTTGAATGTGCACCCAGGATATGCTAAAGAAAAGATGAAAAATGCTATGATGATGGCGGCTGAGTATGCAACAAAGCTACCTCGCGAAGAAACTCCTGAACATACCACTGGTTATGAAGGTTTCTTCCATCTGATTGCAATGCAAGGAGACGTTGAAAATGCTTCATTAACTTATATTATACGTGATCACGATAGAGAAAAATTTGAGGCTCGCAAACAAATGGCATTGGATATTGCCAAAGAAATAAATGAATCGTATGGTGAAGGATCAGCTGAAGTGAGCTTAACTGACCAATACTACAATATGCGTGAGAAGGTAGAACCTGTAAAACATATTGTTGATTTAGCATTTGAAGCCATGAAAGCAAACGATATTGAGCCTATTGTGAAACCTATTCGTGGAGGTACAGACGGAGCAAGACTTTCGTACATGGGATTACCTTGTCCAAATATCTTTGCAGGTGGACACAATTTCCATGGTCGTTTTGAATATATTCCTGTTCAAAACATGGAAAAAGCAATGCAAGTGATTGTGAGTATAGCTCAAATTCTTGAAAGCAAGTCATAATTTTTAGTATTTAACAAGTAATCAGCAACTTAGTTAAGGCTTATGTCTTAACTAAGTTGGTTTTAAATAGCATTAATTTAATCCTTCTGTAAAATAGGATTCAATCTTTCTCGTTTACTTTCTACATGAGTGATAAATTAAAAGAGAAAACTATTGCATCAATTAAATGGTTAGCCGTTGACCGAATAGGGCAACAATCACTTCAATTGATTATAAGCATCATATTGGCACGTACTTTAGCTGTTGAATCTTTTGGGCTAATTGCAATGCTTGCTGTTTTTAATGCTTTGGCAATTGTATTTGTTGATAGTGGATTTGGGCAGGCTCTTATTCGAAAAAAAACAAATGACAATCGTGAATTCAGCTCTATTTTCTATTTTAATTTATTTATTGGGCTCATACTTTATGTCACACTCTTCTTTTCATCGACATTAATTGCTGAGTATTACAAAACCCCTGAACTAACTAAGCTGTCTCGTTTTATATTTTTAATTATTCCACTCAATTCTCTTTATATAATTCCTGCTGTACGATTAGGAATGGCTCTTGACTACAAAACTCTTTCGAAAGTCAATATTGCAGCCACTTTGCTTAGTGGGATTATTGCAATATTTTTAGCATTAAACAGTCTTGAAGTTTGGGCTATTGCTTGGCAAATGGTTTCATATCATTTTTTTAGAATGATTTTGTTTTATCTCAGTGTAAAATGGAAACCTCTTCCCTATTTTTCTTTTGATTATATACGCGAACATTGGGATTTCAGTGTAAACCTATTAGGCACAGCCTCTCTCAATGCTCTATTTAACAACATTTTCACCTTCATTTTTGGAAAGTTTTATAGCGCATCCATAGTTGGCTACTACTATCAAGCAAACAAGCAAGCAGAAACTGTAAACTATGCAATTAACACAATTTTTACAGGTTCTTCCTACAATATATTTTCACAGATACACGAAGATAAAACACGTTTGCAAAACACACTCAGACAATTCATAAATAAGGTCAGTTTAGTAGTTGTACCCATTAGTGCTTTTTTAATTTTCAGTGCGAGCGATTTAATTGTTAGCCTTGTTACCGAGAAATGGTTGCCGGCTGTTCCTTATTTTCAAATTATCGTATTAGCAAACATTATTTATCCGCTCTATCTTCTCAACCTAAACGCTCTTAATTCTCGCGGTAGGTCGAAGCTAACCTTTCGAATAGAATTGTCTAAAAAAGCTTTGATACTTTTGGTAATTGTTTTGTTGGTTAAATTTGGCGGTTTGGCTATGATAGTCGGTTATGCAATCGTTACGTGGCTCAGTTACTTAATTACAATTTGGTACACAAAACAAGAACTTACATACTATTGGCGCAATCAAATAAAAGATATTATTCCAGCTTTTCTAATTGGAGGTACAATTGCTCTTGCTTGTTGGCTTATCAGTTTATTTGAATTAAAGTATGAAGTCTCATTAATCATAAAACTCATCACAACAAGCATTTTATATGTAGCCATTATTTACCTATTCTATAAGGATTTATACCATATAGTATTAAAAGAGTTAAAGTCGTTTTTTAACAAGCAATAATGCAAATTTTGATTAATCCAATAATTTTATCTGCGCTTGCTTGATATTTTTATCAAAATATTCATCTACTAAACTTTTATCTTCTTGGCTAAGATACTCTAATGAGTTGTTTTTTATAAGGATATCGTCTGTTTCTAAATCAAAACTCATCTCTATAAATGATGTCAAAACAAAATCAGCAATCTTCTGCTCTTTTATTTTTACTGTCTTATCTTTTACCCAATCTAAAGCATAAAATTTTGGCAAAGCAAGCGTATCAACACTTTTCCATTTTGGCGAATAGTATTGAATATAAGAGTGACAAATAGGAGAACAAAGCGTGCGTATAATAGCAATCACCTCATCACCATTTTCAAATTGATACAGCTTCATTTCCATAAATGAATCATCACTAAGCTTCAACTTTAATTGATTTCGAACCGTATCAGCATAAAGGATTTGTGATTTACCCATAAAGTAATTATCCACTTCACACTCATCGGGGTTTTCATAATACATTTTCAACATTATCGAACGCGTATTAGCATCCAAATGTATCATTTGGTTTGCAGGCATATCTTCAAAATGCTTCACGATGTTTTTTGCAAAAACCAGCGTATTTGTAAAGCCAAATACAAAAAGAACAAGTAAATATTTTATTTTCATTGCTTTTCTATTTTTAGTAAAGTTGAATCATTATCTTCAAATACAAACGACTCGATCTCATTAGCTTGAGGCATAATATCGGCTCTATCAATCATCGTACTGTCGGATATGTTTGATGGCTCCTTTGTTTTCGTAAATTTCTTATAACGCAAGAACAAATCACCAAATGAATTAAAATCCTCTTTATACATAATACCTAAACCTTGTATAAATAGAGCAGACTTCAACGAATAGCGATCAACGGTATGATTGTAAGCCTTCAAACGCCATTTTGAGTTTTCTGATAATAGATATTCGACATCCACATCTCCAATAATTTTGTTTTTGGCATAATTATCATCGCGATATCCAAAGTTACCATTAACGATTAATCGATTATTCGGCTGATACATTATCGCTGTTTCGTACTCTTGTGAAGTAGAAGCCCCATAACCTGTAGACCGGATGTTGACACCAAGAGTTAAATTTGAAAAGAGCTGAGACAAATAATTATTTAGCTGTCCAAATGCTGCACTTGAAGCTAAATTTGAGAAGTTACTAAACGTATTGCCAGCAGCATCAAATTGACCTCGATTGTATTCAGGCGTATAAAATTTACCAAACAGCAATAGATAAATAATTTGTCTATTCATCATTTCATCTGTATTGATAAGATTTCGCACCTGCATTTTTAAGGTCTCATCACTTGAAGGTAGGTCAATATCAAACTTGATACTTGGATTGGATAAATTATCTGCTATATGTAAAACTGCGTCAACAGGCACACTAGTTCGGTCGGTAGTACGTAAAATATCATCCGACATCAAGTCATACAAAGATGCTGTAATAGAGTGTTTTGCGTAGATATCCAAATTAGCTTCCATTGGATCACCTGACCAAACAACTGTACCTCCTTTTTCAATCTTGAATTGTTTACGAATTAAGTTTTCAAGCGTAAAAAGATAACTCCCACTCTCAATCGTAACACCACCATACATTTTAAAATCATCTTCACCTGACAATAAAAGGCGTAAATTACCCTCACCTCTACCCGAAATCATATCGCCATCCAATGGACTTATTATAAATTGTATTTCAGCATCGGGCGTTACTTCAAGATTCATACTCAAATTCATTCTTACATCTGTCTTCTTATTCAAATCAGCATTCCCGTTTTTAGTTTCGATGGTATCATTGAAATTCACAAAAGTAATAAAATCAGTTTCTTTAGCTATTTCCACACTTCCTGCGGATATATAAACTTTAGTACGCGGTTCTGATTTAGCAACTATGTCAATATTAGATACCTTATCCGTTCCATAAATACGAATATCGCCCGTAGCATATGCTTTTCCGTAAAAGAAATCATTATCAGTAACTTTTGTATTAAGTGCTAAAATATTCTGCGCATTAATTTTTATATCATAATTAAGATCTTCAAACATACCACTATGAGTAAGCTTTCCATTTAGAATACCTCGATTATTTTCAGAGTCGTAAACAGAGATATTATTCAAAGTAATTGACTCTCTTTGTAAATGTATTGTGTCAGTAAAATGAAATCTTGTCTGCAAGTAATCAACAGTAAATGCTACATTATTGGCAAAAACATCTCCTTCAAAACCAATATCTTTTACTGGTCCATACATCCTCAAAACACCTGTAGCTCTACCCGTGATATTATCAACTAAGGCACCTAACCATTTTTCTAAAAAGCCTACATTCAAGTCGTCAGCATCAAAAATAAAATTGATGGAATTTTCTGAAAATGAATAAGCTCCATTTACAGTAGCCACAGTCTTGTCTTTTTCTATAAATTCACCCGAAACCAACAATTCACTATCGCCCTGGCTCCAACCTGTATAGACAGTTGCATCTCCAACATACACGCCATTCAATAAAGTTGACTTTACAAATAGATTGGATTCTATAATCGGTTTTTTCAAAATCTGACTTGCAGTAATAACACCCGTGGCACTTCCATCAATTGTGATACCAGTCAAACCTAAAATTTCTAAAATAAATCCTATTTCTACATCTCTAACTTCAACCTGTACCTTATCATCAATATATTTTGACGCAATACCATCTACAAAGACAAATTGTTCATTATTCTGAAGATGAAAATGCTGTATATCCATCGTTGAGTCAGGTAGAAAAACAATTTGCGATTGTTGTATTCTCCAAATTGAATCACGTATTGTAATGTCAGATGGCAAAATCTTGGTAGTTGCTAAGGTTTGATTATTTTGCAAGTAGACATTGGTATGCGCATGCAGACTTCCACTTATTTTAATACTATCACTATTTTGCCATTTTAAGTGTGTATAAATTGAATCTTGTGTAGCCGAAAGATTAAGATTTAAGTTAAGCTGGTCTTTTTGAAGTGAAAATCCTGCTTTTGTCGCTAAATTTAATCTGTGATTTTCATTATCTAAATCAACATAAATACTATCAACCTCACGCATCCCAAAACTCAATTTAGGGATGTTGGCAATTAGCTTAATCTCATCTTCTCGCTCATGTATATATCCTTCAATTTTTGTATTTGACACTACTGAAAAAGGGAATTCCAAAGCTTCAGACAATATTTTTGTATCATAAACTTTCAAATTAAAATCTATTTGATTTTTAGTTTCAGAGTTGATTTTCTTTTTAATAATATTTTCGCCAGCCATTGAGGGCAAGTAATCTTGCACAAACCGGATAATTGTGTTTGGTAGTGTGCTATACTTAAAATCTCCTACAAATTCACCTGAAAGCACATCTGATGTAATCGAAAACTTTGAAATATCATTTACTTCTGACTCAAAAAGCAGTAGATTCATTGCGTACTCTTTGTCTTTATTTATAAAGTGAATACTATCAACCATAAGAAAGCCATTCACATTATCCAGCGAATTACCAATCATATTCGTGTTTACGTTGAAAGACAAGCTTGAATTTTCATACTTTTCAATCAAATGAAGAGCCGCAACATCTGCCTCTTTTACCATCAAATCAAAATTAAAAAATGGCAAATCACCCGTTAAATCTACAATTCCGTTAAATTGTGCCTTGATACTTTCATCATCTACATGCATCTTACCCTCATAGCCTGTACCATCAAATTCTCCATCCAAAACAATGTTTTTGTAATTATAGTTGTTTACGTAAAACGATGGAACATTGCCGCTCACAATACCCCTTAAGCTCTTTTTGTATAATTTACTTCCTGATGATGTTAGCTGAAAGGATGTATTGCCAAAAAGCTCGTTACTCAACAAGCTTCCTAAATTAAAATTGGAAGATTGTAAACGTCCACTATATTCTAAATCTCGAAAACTATTTGTCAATTTCAACAAAATATCTGTATTCAAATAGCCTACATCTGTATTAATATTGCCATAAGCGACTAAATTGCTAAAGAATCCAGTGATGTTTCCGCTATATTTTACGTTTCCTAAATGAGCTATTTCATTGGGTAAAACAAAAGCTTTATTTGAAAACTTAGAAACTAAATCCTCTACACTTGTTTTATTTGCTTGCAAATCTATTATATCTGCATAAATAAAAGTTTCTTCAATATTTGGCAGACCGTTCATATCGACATTAGCCTCAACATGTAAAGAATTTCGGTAACCCAATTCTATATTTTCAACTTGGAAACTCGACAAAAACCCATCAAAATCAGCCTTTACTGTAACTGGATCCTTGAAATTGTTGAAAGCAGTTAAAAATGTTTTCAAATCCTTCAAATGAATTGACGATGGCTTTATTTGTCCCCGCCAACGAACCAAATTACTAAAGTCCCTAAAATCAGCAATACTATCGTATTCCATTTGCAAAGAATCTACTACTAAATTGGAATGAGGTAACATCAATGATAGATTAGGAAAGCTAAAACCAGTACGCATACCGTATACTTCACTTGATAATTTGCTCAAATGAAATCCAGCCTGCTCTCGCAGTGAGAGCGAATGTATTTTAGCTGCAATTGAGTCGCCTTTCAGGTAGTCAACACTAATTTTTGCATGAATATCTTTCAGGAAAATATCGCGCGGATTAAATTGGTCTTTAAAGGTTTCTACCTCTTTTTCTTTTATTTGCTTGATTCTAAAAGAAGAGTGTGCTAACTCGACATTGCGAAAATTAAACTGTATTGGTTCCTTGCTTTTATCTTTATCTGGATTTTTGAATGCTTCAATTATAAATTGAAGATTGTTTGTTTTGTTTTCAAAAAGACGCAAATTCGCTTCTACATGTTCTAATTTGACATTATGAAAAACCAAGCGCTTGTAAAAAATCTGTTTTGGACTAAACTTAATTTGTGCTTTATCAACAAAAAGCAGTGTATCTTTATCCAAATCTTCAACATAC
The DNA here is from genome assembly GCA_964346125.1 of uncultured Paludibacter sp. GTDB lineage: Bacteria > Bacteroidota > Bacteroidia > Bacteroidales > Paludibacteraceae > UPXZ01. The sequence continues at coordinate 22,839 of CAYFTO010000002.1, read as the reverse complement.
AAGCCATTGATATTAAATGCATTGAACAGACTATAACGAATATCCCCAATTGATACTTCTGTTTGTAATTTCTCCGACAGGGACTTTGTGATTTTATTCGCAATTAGATTTTGCACCTTACTATTGCCAAGTAAGACGAAAGATAGCAGGCCCAACCCCAAAAGTGTGAGCACAGAGATTAGCAATATGTTTTTAAAAACTCTGATAATAAAAGCTGTTTATTCACACAAAAGTAATTAAAAAAAGTGACTCAATACTTGCTATAAGCAAGATTGTTCTTAAATTTGTAGATTAACGATAATAATTTTATCAATAGAATTCATTTTTACCAATACATCTTGCATTTCAATTGGTTAATCTGAAAACTTACATTAGTGCAAACTTTATGCAAAAGGACATTATCATATTAGGTATTGAGTCATCATGCGATGATACTTCGGCAGCAGTTATTAAAAACGAGGTTATATTATCCAACATTATAGCTAATCAAAAAGTGCATGAAAACTACGGTGGAGTTGTACCTGAATTGGCTTCACGCGCTCATCAACAAAACATAATCCCAGTAGTTCATGAAGCTTTGCAAAAGGCGGGAGTTGACAAGAGCGAACTTTCGGCAATTACTTTTACCCGAGGCCCCGGTTTGTTAGGTTCACTATTAGTGGGCACTTCTTTCGCTAAAGGTTTTTCACAAGCCTTAGAAATTCCATTGATTGATGTCAACCACCTACAAGGTCATGTTCTTGCGCACTTTATTAAAAAAGAGGACATCGATACAAATCAACCAAAGTTTCCATTTTTATGCTTGCTTGTTTCTGGGGGAAATTCGCAAATTATTTTGGTGCGCGATTATCTCGATATGGAAGTTATTGGGCAAACCATTGATGATGCGGCTGGTGAGGCTTTTGACAAATGTGCAAAAGTAATGGGTTTGCCTTATCCAGGTGGACCACACATCGATCGTTTAGCCAAAGAGGGAAACCCTAATGCTTTTGAACTAAGCAAGCCTAATATTCCTGACTATAATTACAGCTTTAGCGGATTAAAAACATCTTTTTTATATTTAGTGCGTGATAAAGTAAAAGAGAATCCGCAGTTTATTGAAGAAAACATGGAGGATTTGGCAGCCAGCTTACAAAAAACTATCATTGATATTTTAATGAAAAAACTATTGAAAGCTTCCAAAGAGCTGGGAATAAAAGAGCTTGCTGTAGCTGGTGGCGTTTCAGCGAATTCAGGCTTGCGAGAAGCTTTTCATGATTATGCTAAACGTTTTGGTTGGAATATCTATATACCTGCTTTTGAATTTACAACCGACAATGCTGCTATGATAGCCATTACAGGATATTACAAGTTTTTGAACGATGAGCATTGCTCTTTAAGCGCAGTACCTTATGCTCGCGTCAACAATGTTTTAGTATAAAAAATGAAGATAAATATACCTGAAAAATACAAAGCTCTTGGAAATATCGCACTTTTTGTTGTGATTCTTTTAGTAGCTCATTTCTTTTGGAAGTTTTTTGTTTTGGGAGATGAAAGCAATGAACATGTTAGTTTTTTTGGCGTAGATATTTCACAGCCTTTTATCTTTTTATCACATCATATTGCTGTTTCAACGCATAAAATCTTGAACTTTTTAGGATACAACACAAGCCTCAATCCTAACAATATTATACGACATGAAGGTGGAAGTATGGGCGTATGTGTTGTATGGGCATGCTCTGGTATTAAACAGGCTTATATATATACTGTAATTATACTACTTTTTAAAGGACCTTGGCTGCACAAACTTTGGTATATTCCTATGGGATTACTATTTGTTTACCTTTTTAATATGTTTCGCATCGTTTTAATTACCGCCATTATAAAAAATTATCCGGAGCAATTTGATCTTTGGCACGAATTTATTCTGAAATATGCTTTTTACGGAATGATATTTTTGCTTTGGGTGGTGTGGAACGAAAAATTTGCAAGCAGCAAGTAATTTTTTATTTTTAAAATCTATATTGATTCTATCTACAACTCCTTTCATTTTCTGTTTGAGTAGAATCAAAAAACCGACTATAACTATGCTTAATAAACTTGGGAAACTAATTTTCAGCACTACCCTACTTCTCTTTTTCTTTTTTGGAGAATCTGAAAGTCAGAATTACAAATCTTTTCAGCCCGGTGAGCTTTGGTTAGACAATAACGGCGAACACATTAACGCTCATGGAGGCGGCATACTATTTCATCAAGGCAAATATTATTGGTTTGGTGAACATCGTGCAAACAAATCATTTTCAACACAAGCGGGTGTTCACTGTTACTCTTCTACCGACTTATATAACTGGACAGATGAAGGAATTGCGCTTCAAGTAGAAGATGATTCTGAGAGTCCTATTCAGAAAGGTTGCATTATAGAGCGACCTAAAGTAATTTACAATGAAAGCACAAAGCAATTTGTGATGTATTTTCATTTAGAACTAAAAGACAGAGGCTACGAAGCAGCACAAACTGGGGTTGCAGTGAGCAATTCGATAACAGGGCCGTTTCAATTTATAAAATCAGGCCGAGTGAATAAAGGCAAATGGCCATTAAACATGACAAAAGAGCAAATCAACTCTCCGCAACCAAAGGGTTTAAATTGGTGGACACCAGATTGGTACAAAGCCATTGATCAAGGCATGTTTGTTCACAGAGATATTGAAGGCGGACACATGTCAAGAGATATGACACTTTTTGTTGATGATGATGGTGTAGCCTATCATATCTACTCATCCGAAGACAATTTGACTCTACATATTGCAGAGCTAAGCGATGATTATCTTGACTATACAGGCAGATATACCCGTGTAGCACCAGCAGGACACAATGAAGCTCCAGCAATATTGAAACGTAACGGAAAATATGTCATGATTACCTCAGGCTGCACAGGCTGGGATCCGAATGAAGCCAGACTATTAATTGCTGATGAGATATTAGGCGATTGGAAACAACATCCTAATCCAGCTAAGGGCGAAGGTGCCAAACTTACATTTCACTCGCAAAGTACCTACATTTTACCTATTAATGGAAAGGAAGATGCCTTTATCTTTATGGCTGACCGATGGAAACCAAGCAACTTGCAAGATAGTCGATACATTTGGTTGCCAATATTTTTCGAACAGGAAATGCCTGTTATAAAGTGGTTTGATAACTGGGATCTTTCTATTTTTGATAAATAGCAGAAAGTTTTAATCGTATTAAAAAACAATAGTATAACAAAACAAAGAATAGTTTAAAATAAGTGTAACCACAACAGACCTATTGATTAGCTACTATCTAAATGTCAATTGTGGTTACAAAGAACTGATTACTTTGAAATCTTTTATAAAGATATTTTAATTCACAGCGATATTATTTGAAAATTCTTTTATTTCGTCCCATGTTTCATCTGTTAGTTTTGTGCCAACCACTTCCACCACTTTTGATGAAATAAATGAACCCATTTTACCAGATTGCTCCAAATTAAAACCACTGGCTAATCCATATAAGAATCCTGCGGCATAAAAGTCGCCTGCGCCAGTAGTATCTACAGCATCGGCAAGATAGGCATTCACAAAAACCTCCTCATCACCTTGACGAACATACGAACCATTCTTTCCAATTTTCACAACAGCTATCTTAGTCAATTTAGAAATCTCCAAAACGGCATCTTTAGCCTCTTTTTTAGTAAATTCATTGGCCTCCTCCTCATTAGCAAAGCAAATATCAACATATTGAGTTACTATTTCTTTTAAAAACTCGAGGTTTTCTTGTACTACATTGAAACTTGCTAAATCTATAGAAGTAGTTAAACCTGCTTCTTTAGCCAAACGCAATGCTGTGCGAATTAGATCATGATTTTGTACCAAATAGCCTTCAATATGAAAAATATCATAAGACTCAAACATTTCTATCTTTAAATCCCCTGCTTCCAATTCTCCACCAGCTCCCAAAAAAGTACACATCGTACGCTCGCTATCAGGCGAAACTAAAACATTACAATGACCCGAAACAGTATTGCTATATATTAAATGAGGAGTTACTCCATTCTTAATACTTTGATTTCTGAAGAAACTGCCTATTTCGTCATCTTTAATCTTACCAATAAATCCACTTTGCAAACCCAACTTTGCAATTGCATTGATGGTGTTAGAAGCAGAACCTCCCGTTACCATACTTGGCGTTACCTCATCAAGTTGAGATTTTATGTTTTTAGCTTGTTCTTCATTTATCAAAAACATACCCCCTTTTGAGATATTTAGTGTTTTTAAAATTTTGTCATCAGACAACTTAAACAAGATGTCTGTCAGGGCATTACCCATTCCTAAGATTTTTTTCATAAAAATATTTATCTTTTTTTGTTTTAAAATTTGCACAGTTCAAAATTATCAATTACTTTTGCATCGCATTTGAAAGGAAATGCTACAACATTCTTCCTTAGCTCAGTTGGTTAGAGCACCTGACTGTTAATCAGGGGGTCCTTGGTTCAAGTCCAAGAGGAAGAGCAAAGTTCAATAAAAGCTACTTACTACGGTAAGTAGCTTTTTGCGTTTTATAGCACTTACTTGTTTTTTGCGACTGCAAAGATAGCTGTTATCTATGAAGTGTGAAAATGAAACTCCCCTTAAATATGGAGCTTTTTTAGATTTTAACTGAGCATACTCCTACGAACAAACTCTATATCAAGTTAATTTTCACATAACTACCAATAATTCAAGGAATTTTTATTATCTTTGCACCCCAAATTTAACGAAACAAATTGAAGTGCCTTTGGGCTATTTTTTATAACTATAAAGATATGAATATCACTAAAAAAGAGATTGACAGCAACAATGCAGTGCTTACCGTAAAGGTAGTTAAAGAAGATTACGCAGAGAAAGTGGATAAAACTTTGCGTGACTATCGTAAAAAAATCGACATGCCTGGTTTCCGTAAGGGCAATGTACCGATGGGGATGATTAAGAAAATGTATGGCAAAGCTGTTGTGGCTGAGACCATCAATGACATTGTAGCTGAAAGTGTAGCTAAACATATTGAGGATAACAAAATCAAATTATTAGGACAACCATTGCCAAGTGAAGGTGAAGATAAAAAAGAATTTGATTTTGATAAAGATGAAGAGTTTGAACTCTCTTTTGACTTAGGAATAGCTCCTGACTTTGATGTCGTTTTAGATGAAACTGTAAAAATTCCTTTCTATGAAATTAAAGTAGATGAGGAGATGATTCAAAATCAAATCGATTCTTACACAAATCAATTTGGAAGATACGAGCAATTCGATACTGTCGAAGAAAAAGACATGGTTCGCGGTAATGTAACTGAATTGGACGAAAACGGTGCATTGAAATCAGCCGAGGAAGGTATTTATGCCGAAAATGCTGTATTGACACCTGCTTACATGAAAGAAGATGAGCAAAAAAATCTTTTTGTTGGTAAAAACAAAGGTGATAAAATCATCTTCAATCCTAAAAAGGCATACGGCAATGACACCGAAATTAGCTCATTCCTTAAAGTAGAAAAAGAAGAAGTTGAGAATTTGACTGCTGATTTCGAAATGGAAATTACAGAAATTACTCGTTACTTACCAGGTGAAGTTGACCAAGCTTTATTTGACAAAGTATTTGGCGAAGGCACAGTAAAATCTCAAGAGGAATTTACTGAAAAAATCAAAGAAAACATCCAAAAGAACTTAGAGGCTGATAGCAACTACAAATTTCAATTGGATACAAAAGAGTACTTTATTGACAAGTTTAAGGATTTAACATTCCCTGAAACATTCTTGAAACGTTGGTTATTAGAAACGCAAGAGGGATTAACGGCAGAGAAGATTGATGCAGATTTTCCAAACATGCTTAAAGACTTAATCTGGCAATTGGCAAGTGAAAAGGTTGCTCTTGAACAAGAAATTAAAGTTGAGTTTACAGATGTAGAGGCATATGCTAAAAAAGTGGCAGCTGCTCAGTTTGCTCAATATGGTATGCTTGGCTTAAACGACAGCATGTTAGATGACTACGTACAAGATTTACTAAAACAAGAAGAAACTGTTCGTAATTTCATTGATAGAGCCAGCGAAGAAAAAATCATCGAAGCTATTCGTGAAAAAGTAAGCTTGGATAAACAAGAAGTTTCAATGGAAGAGTTTAATAAATTCTTTGAACATACTCATAATCACGACCATGACCATGACCATGACCATGACCACGATCATGATAACGAGACTGAACAAGACGAAAACGAAAGCAAAGAGTAACTCTAACTTTAGTTAGTTCGATATATTTTATAAAATTAAAGTGAAATAGCTTGCTGTTTCACTTTAATTGTTTTTATATACCAATAATATCTTATATATTTTTGTACTTTTGCAAGAGCAAAACTTGACATTTTGTCACACCCTCAATTCTGGCAAAGTTTTAGCTATAAAGTAAGATGAATTAATCCAATTAAAAACAATGAATTATGGACAAAAACAATGAATTTAGAAAGTATGCTACCAAACATCTTGGAATGAATGGGTTGGCTTTGGATAAATATGCTGGTATTTCAAATAATTATATCTCACCTTCAATTTTAGAAGAGCGTCAATTAAATGTGACACAAATGGATGTTTTTTCTCGCTTAATGATGGATCGCATCATTTTTTTGGGAACAGGCGTTAATGATTATGCTGCAAACGTTATCCAAGCTCAATTACTTTTCCTCGATCAGTCTGAACCAGGTAAAGATATATCAATTTACATCAACTCTCCTGGAGGCTCAGTTTATGCAGGATTAGGAATCTACGACACGATGCAATTTATCAATAGCGATGTTGCAACAATTAACACGGGTATTGCAGCATCCATGGGAGCTGTACTTTTAGTAGCAGGCACAAAGGGTAAGCGCTCTGCATTAAAACACTCAAGAGTAATGATTCATCAACCAAGCGGTGGTGCACAAGGTGTTGCTGCTGATATGGAAATCAATTTACGCGAGATGATGAAACTGAAATCTGAACTTTATCAAATAATAGCAGACCATTCAGGAAAAACTTACGAGCAAATTGAAAAAGATTCGGATCGTGACTTCTGGATGACATCGCAAGAGGCCCTCGCTTACGGCATGATAGATCGTGTTCTAATTAAAGATAAAAAATAAAACTTACAGACAATCATCTATTTAGAAATTGTCTTTCATTAAAATTCACAATGCCAACTAAACAAAAAAAAGCGTGCAGTTTTTGTGGTCGTAATAGCCAAGAAGTTGATTTTCTGATTGAAGGAATAGGCAACACAACCATCTGTAACGAATGCTCTATACAAGCCCATGCTATAGTAATTGAGGCTACAAAAGAGAACCAAAAACAGTCTAAGTTAAATCTTAAGAAAACTCCAAAACCTACAGAGATAAAAGAGTTTTTGGATCAATATGTCATAGGACAGGAGAGCGCCAAACGCTATTTATCAGTGGCTGTATACAATCACTACAAACGAATTACGCAAGAGAGTGACGACGATGGCGTAGAGATTGAAAAATCAAACATCGTTATGGTAGGACAAACAGGAACAGGTAAAACCCTTTTGGCAAAAACTATAGCTAAATTATTAGACGTTCCGTTTACCATTGTTGATGCTACCGTACTTACTGAGGCTGGATATGTTGGTGAAGATGTAGAAAGTATTATTTCTCGCTTGCTTCAAGCTGCTGATTACGATACTGATGCCGCCGAAAGAGGCATTGTATTTATTGATGAGATTGACAAAATTGCTCGAAAAAGTGCTAACCCAAGCATTACACGAGATGTAAGCGGCGAAGGTGTGCAACAAGGTTTGTTGAAACTTTTGGAAGGCTCAACTATTAATGTACCACCTCAGGGAGGCAGAAAACACCCTGACCAGAAATACATTCAAGTCAATACTCAAAATATATTATTTGTTTGTGGTGGAGCTTTTGACGGTATCGAACAGAAAATTGCTCAACGTCTCAATACGCGCGTAGTTGGGTATGGTAGCTTGATTGATACAGAACAAGTTGACCGAAATAATCTGCTCCAATATGTTTCTCCACAAGATTTGAAATCATTTGGTTTAATTCCTGAAATTATCGGGAGACTTCCCATTCTAACATATTTAGAACCACTTGATAAAGATGCTCTTAGAAACATACTCACTGAACCCAAAAACTCCATTATCAAGCAATATATAAAGCTTTTTGAAATGGATGAAATCAAATTATCTTTTACTAAAGACGCTTTAGATTTCATAGTTGACAAAGCAGTTGATTACAAACTTGGAGCACGCGGACTACGCTCTATTACCGAAACTATTATGATGGATGCAATGTTTGAACTCCCGTCAGAGAATAAAAAAACATTGAGAGTTACAAAACCCTACGCAGAATCTAAAATAAACAAAAGCGACTTAAATAAACTACAAACCGCTTAAACGCTTATTTTAAGCATACTACAATGCAAAGTCAGATTAATTTTAAAATTAATCTGACTTTTTTTATTTTTCATTTTGAAAATTCAAAATCTGTTTCTATTTTTGCTTAAATATTGATAGTTAATCTGCTCAAGAGACGAGAAGCTAAACAAGCTAAAATTAAAATAAACGTTTATAAATTTTGATTTTTTGAAAAATTGATGTATTTTCGTTATTCGCTTGATGAAAATATATATTAATAGAGTAAATGATAAGCCATTCAAGTTTAATCACTGAATTAAAGAAGCACTTCGGATTCGACTCCTTCAAAGGCAATCAAGAAGATATTATCAGAAATGTGTTAGATGGAAACAACACTTTCGTCTTGATGCCAACGGGTGGAGGTAAATCTCTGTGTTATCAACTACCTGCTCTGCTATCAGAAGGAACGGCTATTGTAATATCTCCATTAATTGCTTTGATGAAAAATCAAGTTGACGCTATGCGAAATTTTAGTGAAGAGGATGGGATAGCACACTTCTTAAACTCATCACTAACAAGAACAGAGATAGAAGAGGTAAAAAAAGATATATTAAAAGGAAAAACTAAATTACTTTACGTTGCTCCAGAGTCATTGACAAAGGAAGAACATGTAGAGTTTTTGCAGAAGATAAAAATTTCCTTTTATGCAATAGATGAAGCTCACTGTATCTCTGAATGGGGACATGATTTCAGACCTGAATATAGGCGGATACGACCAATTATTAACGAAATTGGTAATGCTCCAATTATAGCTCTTACAGCAACAGCAACTCCTAAGGTGCAAAACGATATACAGAAGAACTTAGGAATGATGGATGCCAATGTATTCAAATCTTCTTTCAACAGACCTAACTTGTTTTACAAAATAAATCAGAAAACAAAAGATGTTGAAAAGGATATTATAAGATACATTCGTAGCAAAAAGGGGAAATCTGGAATTATTTACTGTTTAAGTCGTAAGAAAGTAGAGGAACTTGCAGAAGTTTTACAAGAAAACGACATAAAAGCTTTACCTTATCACGCTGGTATCGAATCAGCAATTCGTTCAAAAAATCAAGATGATTTCTTGATGGAGCGTACCAATGTAATTGTAGCAACAATTGCTTTTGGTATGGGAATCGACAAACCTGATGTTCGTTACGTAATTCACTACGATATTCCTAAAAGCTTAGAGGGTTATTACCAAGAAACAGGAAGAAGCGGGCGCGATGGAGGAGAAGGCGAATGCATTACTTTTTATTCATTAAAAGATTTAGATAAGCTTAGAAAATTTACACATAATAAACCGGTAGCAGAACAAGAAATTGGGCTTCAGCTTTTGCGCGAGACCCAGGTTTTTGCAGAATCATCGGTATGTAGAAGAAAATTATTGTTATACTATTTTGGTGAAGAATATACACAAGATAACTGCGGTAATTGCGATAACTGTATGAAAGAAAACAAAGAAATTGAAGTTCAAGAACTTTTAGTTCTTATATTAGAGACAATCAAAGAGCTAAAAGAAAAATTCAAGGCTGAGCACATAGTAGATGTACTAAAAGGAAACAAATCAGCCGATGTAGTTGCTTACAAACATACCGACTTAGAAAGTTTCGGAACAGTTGTTGATGAAGATGAATCTTTATTACACGCCATCATTCGCCAAGCTATGCTCGCTGGCTATTTGAACAAAGACATTGAAGCATACGGCGTATTAAAACTTACGCCTTCAGGTAAAAGCTATATCAAAAAACCTAAATCATTTAAAGTGGTTGAGGATAATGATTTTGACGATGAAGACGACGACGCTATAATTTCTCAAGGTAGCTCTGGCGCAGGTGATGATGTTTTATTTTCTATCCTGAAGGATTTACGAAAAAAATTATCAAAAATATTAGATATCCCTGCATTTGTAATTTTCCAAGATCCTTCGTTAGAAGCAATGGCGACAAGCTATCCTATCACGATGGAAGAGCTTCAGAACATACCTGGTGTCGGAGCTGGAAAAGCTAAACGCTATGGCAATGATTTTCTGCCTATTATAAAAGAATATGTTGAGGAAAATGAAATTATACGACCTGAAGATTTGCGTGTGCGCACAGTTCCAAAAAAATCTCATCTAAAAATTGCATTAATTCAAGCAATTGATAGAAAAATTGCTTTAGACGACTTTGCTCTTTCTAAAGGAATGGATATGGATGAAATTCTGACTGAACTTGAAGCAATTGTATATTCTGGTACAAAAATAAATATAAATTATTTCCTTGAGGAAATCATGGAAGATGATAAGGTTGAGGATATCTTTGATTATTTCAGAACCGCAAGTACTGATCGTGTAAGTGTCGCCTTAGATGAATTGGGCGATGATGAATTCGATGAAACTGAAATCAGATTAGTGCGTATAAAATTCCTCTCTGAAATGGCAAATTAATTTAGAAGCAAGTTAAAATAGAATAAGCTGAGTTTACGTTGCAATGTAAATTCAGCTTTTTTTATAATTTTATTGTCCTAAAGGCAAAAGATATGCTGCATATATATGACTTGCTAAGCCAAGCAATACAAAAACATGAAAAACGGTATGTATAAACTCTCGCTTTGCTAAAGCATAAAACACCGAACCTATAATATAAAATGCTCCGCCAATAAACAACCAATATACCGACTGCATACTGTTATTTGCATTTGCAGTTTCAAGCAAAGGTTTCATGGCTACAACAATAGCCAAGCCCATAGCAACATAAGATATGGTTTTCAGATGGCTATTTTTCTTTAACTTTTGAAAGCTGAAATACATTCCAACTGCCGCCATTATCCACACAGCTATAAAAATTGACCACATCCAAATTGCATTATCGCGTAATAAAATCAAAGTAAATGGAGTATAACTTGATGCAATCAATAGATATATGCTAGCATGGTCAAAATGACGAAGTTTTGCTTTTCTTTTAGCCTCATTTGTATAATGATAAAGTGTAGAACTAAGCATACAAGAAAACATTCCAAAACCGAATAAAACATATGCAAACATAGCGGATAAATCTCTTGCTACCAAAGACTTACGCACAAGCACCACACTACAAGCTATGGCCATAACAATCCCTACTGCATGACTCATATAATTTGCAATCTCTTCTCGCTCAGTGTAAAACTTCACATTATTTGCTGTCATTGATTTTCCAGAAATTAAACCTGCACTTTCGATAATTATAAAACACGTACAAATATACAAAAAAAAGGGCACTTGCTTGCGCTCGTGCCCCCTAACTTATAATAAAACATTGATTTTTCTTTGTTCTACAAATTTACCTTCCTATTATTTTTTGTTCCTATTTACTCATAATTGAGTTTGAGATTAATATTATTTAAATAAATTGTTTCGAAAACAAATATCGTTTATCTGAATAATCTAAGTATAAAAATCTCAATTAAACAAACTGAATGAACGTGTTTCTTGCATAACTTTTCTCCAAAGCTACTTTAAGTTCAAACTACACTTTCGAACTATAAATTATTATTTACTAAGTAGTAAATTGATAATTATTTGTTTGTTGTTTTGTGAGCTTAAATAGGCAAATCACCTCTTCTCTTACCTTATTATATCACATATTCCAGATCAATATCGATGCAAATTGCTGTTTGCCTTACCAACCAAATAAGTAGTGATTGCTAAATATATTACAATCTAACTTACTTGTTTTAGAGAATACACTCAACTTTATTCTTGTTTTTTTTATAAATAACAGAATTTTCTTATAATTCTACAAATTTCAATTTGCGATATTTATTAAAAACTTCATTCTAAAAAAAGCCGAGTTTAATTTTTTACTTATTGAAGAGTGATAAGCAAAATCTCTAATTAATTAGGTCAATTGCCTACGACAAATTACATTAAATATTCAGATTGTTGATTGCTTATAAAAAACAATCGCAATCCAAAAACTGCATCTTCTTGTTCTTCATATTTTCTTTTCTAGAAACTTTACCTTCAGATTTATTAAAACCGAACTAAATTAATTCAATTGCATTTTTTCTAATTGTTCGTTGAAGCTGTATGATTCTTCAATTTTTCAATCTATTTGTTCACAATAGAACAAATCAAAAATGTCTTTTGCTGAACTAAAATTTTCAAGTAAATCAACAAATCTTAGGTTGAATAGGAATTTCAATTTGTCAAAGAACGTAGCAACATTTCATTAATGTCTTTGAGTAATCTCTTGTAGCAAATATAATGTATATGTCAAGCTTTTTCCAAATTATTTAGAGCGTTTCTATCAACATCTTATAAACTTAGTTATCAACCCACTTATAAACACATCATCCTTCTGATTAATAATACTATAGAAACAGCTTGTTGATAAGAATAAGCTATGAAATAAAATCCAATACAATAGAATAATAAATTCAAGTCATGCTGTTTATTTCAAAAATCAAGCTTTTCAAACTTTACACACGAGTTGTTTAATATAAACTAAAAATTAAGTAACTTTGTATTTGTAAAACATATAATTAATGGCTAGAAAGAAAAGAAGCCTTCCTCAGCTTGAAGGCATTGAAATAGCAGGTGTTGCGGCAGAAGGTAAGGCAATTGCTAAGTTAGAAGATGGTGTGGTCTTTGTCCCTCACGCTGTACCTGGTGATATAGTGAACATTCAGCTTACCAAAAAGCGTAAAAGCTTTATGGAAGGACGAGTTTTGGAATACCTTAAACTCTCTGACGACCGAATAGAGCCTTTTTGCGAGCATTTTGGTGTATGTGGTGGTTGCAAGTGGCAAATGTTACCTTATGAAAAGCAATTAGAAAACAAAGAGGATGAAGTTATCAACAACCTTTTACGCATTGGTAAAGTAGAATTACCACAACATCGTCCAATTCTGGGGAGTAAAAAAACAGAGTTTTATCGTAATAAACTTGAGTTTACTTTTTCAAATAAGCGATGGATGACCTACGAGGAGGTAGAAGAAGGAAAAGAGTTTGAGACAATGAATGCTCTTGGTTTTCATGTGCCAGGTAGGTTTGATAAAGTTTTAGATATCAATAAGTGCTGGCTGCAAGATGATATTCAAAACCGCATTCGAAATGAAGTGCGCAAATATGCTTTAGAGCACAACTTGAGTTTCTTCGATATTCGCGAGCAAGAAGGTTTTTTACGAACAATGATTATACGCACAAGCACTACGGGTGAGTTGATGCTTATTATAACTTTTTACCATGAAGATAAAGAGGCACGTGAGGCTTTACTTACGCATATTGGGGATAGTTTTCCCGAAATCACATCCTTGTTATATGTAATCAATGAAAAAGGCAATGATACAATTACCGATCAAGAGATTATTACCTTCAAAGGCAATGACTGTATTTACGAAGAGATGGAGGGATTGCGATTCAAAATTGGACCAAAATCATTTTATCAAACAAATTCTGAGCAAGCGTATGAACTTTACAAAGTTGCTCGTGAATTTGCTCAATTAACAGGTAACGAAGTAGTTTACGACCTATACACTGGAACTGGAACAATAGCCAACTTTGTAGCAAAAGAAGCAAAGAAGGTAGTAGGTATTGAATATGTACCCGAAGCAATCGATGATGCTAAACTAAATGCCGAGATAAATGGTTTAAATAATAGCTATTTCTTTGCTGGAGATATGAAAGATGTTTTAAACGAAGAATTTTTAGCAACACATGGTAAGCCAGATGTAATAATCACTGACCCACCACGCGCAGGAATGCACAATGACGTTATTAATACAATATTGTTTGCATCGCCAGAAAGGATAGTTTATGTTAGCTGTAATTCAGCTACGCAAGCACGCGATTTATCTCTTTTGGATGAACAATACCGCGTAGTTGAAGTGCAACCTGTAGATATGTTTCCTCACACTCACCATGTTGAGAATGTGGTATTATTAGAAAAAAGGGATTCGCTATAGGCTTTATTTGAAATTAAAATATCAGTTATGAAAAAATATGATTTTCTTATTATTGGAGGTGGCATTGCAGGTATAAGTTTCGCTCTAAAAGTAGCTGAACACGGTACTGTAGGGCTAATTGCTAAAAACAAATTAGAAAATAGCAATACAAGCTACGCACAAGGTGGAATTGCCTCAGTAATGTATGATCCTGATAATGTACAAAAACACATTGCTGATACCGTAGATGCTGGAGATGGGCATTGCTGGATGCCTGCTGTAAAGTTGGTCATCGAAAATGCACAAGAACAAATCGAGCAGCTGTTAAAATGGGGTGTCAACTTTGATAAAGAAGAAAATGGCGAGCGTTTCAATCTCCATAAAGAGGGAGGACACTCAGAATTTCGTATTTTGCACCATAAAGACAACACGGGTTTTGAAATTCAAAAGGCATTAAACAAAAGGGTTCGCAATCATCCTAATATTGATGTATTGGAACACTATTTTGCTATTGATATTTTAACTCAGCACCATTTAGGACAAATTGTCACACGACAAACACCCAATATTGAATGCTTTGGAGTATATGCACTTAACCAAAAGAATAATCGAATTGAAACTTTCTTAAGTAAAGTTACTGTATTAGCTACTGGTGGAATAGGCTCAGCTTATTTATCATCTACCAACCCGGCTATAGCAACTGGAGATGGTGTAGCAATGGTACACCGAGCTCGTGGGGTGATAAAAGATATGGAGTTCGTACAGTTTCATCCAACAGGATTTTACAAACCCGGAGAAAAACCAATATTTTTAATTACAGAGGCCATACGCGGATACGGTGCAGTTTTACGTACTCAAGATGGAAAGGAGTTTATGCATCGCTATGACTCGCGAGGCTCTTTGGCACCACGCGATATCGTAGCACGTGCCATAGACAATGAGATGAAACTACGAGGGGATGATTTTGAATATTTGGATGTCACCCATAAAGACCCTGAAGTTACAAAAAAAGAGTTCCCGACAATTTATGAAAAATGTTTGAAATACGGGATTGATATAACTAAGGAGTATATCCCCATTAGTCCCACACAACATTATAGCTGTGGTGGTGTAAATGTAGATTTAAATGGACGTTCTTCAATTGGAAGACTTTATGCTATTGGCGAAGTAGCTTGCACTGGACTGCATGGAGCTAACCGATTAGCTTCCAACTCTTTAATAGAAGCCGTTGTGTATGCTGATGTGGCTGCTAAAGATGCAATTTCGATTTTGAAATACCTCGATTTCAGAACCGATATTCCTGATTGGAATGATGAGGGAACCTCTTTAACGGAAGAGATGGTTTTAATTACACAAAGCTTCAAAGAGGTAGAACAGATTATGAGTAATTATGTAGGAATTGTTCGCTCAAATCTTCGATTACAGCGTGCTCTGAGTCGATTGGAAATTTTATACCGCGAAACAGAAAGTCTTTTTAATCGCTCTGTTGTATCACGCGAAATCTGTGAACTTCGTAATGTAATAAGTGTCTCTTATTTGATAATAAAGCAAGCATTAGCTCGCAAAGAGAGTCGTGGTTTACATTATACAATTGATTATCCTAAAAAAATGGAGAACTAATGATTAGTGAAACCCCTAAATCCCCTGAAGATGGACTTCTATACTCCCCCTTCAGGGGGTTGGGGGGCTTTCCTTATTCTTTATTCTTAATAAAAAAACTACAATGACCTCTAAATTCATAGAAGAAAAACTTCTGAAAAAAAACACAAATCCTACCAGCATGCGCATATTAGTGTATGATTATCTTTCAAAGCAGAGTGTAGCTCTTTCTTTGGCTGAAATCGACGATAATTTTGAATATGCTGACCGTAGTACGATTTATCGCACATTGAAAACCTTTGAGGAAAAAGGCGTTGTACATAGCATTCAAGAGAATAATACCACTAAGTATATGCTTTGTAGCGATGAATGCAATGAAGATCACCATAAAGATTGGCACCTGCATTTCTATTGCCACATTTGCGAACAAACAACCTGCCGCGAAGATATTGTTGTACCAAAAGTAGAAGGTGATTTTATTATCGAAGAAATTCGATTCTTTGCGAAAGGTATTTGTGAAAACTGTCGGGTGCAAACTTTGCAATAGTGTTGCATTGATATTCTATCTACCTTTGTTACAATTTGAAAAATGGAGGTAGTATGAAATTCAAAGAATATAAAGTCGACGAAGCTATAGAGTGCTGCACAAAAGAAGAGAAAGTATTGCGCAGTGCAGGTGCTGAATATTTACTTCATAATAAAAAGAAGGAAGCAAGTGATTTAT
>CAYFTO010000002.1:0-6086 GCA_964346125.1 uncultured Paludibacter sp. | reverse complement strand
TCTTTTATCCTGCTGATTTCAGCAATTATTCTTGATTTTTACATTCAACCAGCCTGGTTTACAAGCGGATTAAAAGTATTTTGGTACCTGTTGGCTTATTTACCAGTAGGACTTCCTGTACTTAAAGAGGCTGTTCATAGTATTCAACACAAAGATATTTTCTCCGAATTTTTTCTAATGGGAATTGCCACAATTGGTGCTTTTGCCATTGGTGAATATCCTGAAGCAGTAGCCGTTATGTTATTTTACAGTATCGGGGAAGGTTTTCAAACTTTGGCGGTAAGACGTGGCACATCAAATATTCAAGCCTTATTAGACCAACGACCAGACGAAGTAAACGTTGTCAAAGAAGAAAAAATCCATGCTGTACCGGCAAAAGATGTCTCAATTGGAGATATAATCGAACTTAAACCGGGCGAAAAATTAGGATTAGACGGTAAGCTAATTAGTGAGTCTGCATCGTTTAATACCGCAGCTTTAACTGGTGAAAGCAAGCCTAACAACAAAAAGCAAGGCGAAGATGTATTGGCAGGAATGATTAATCTTAACACAATCTCACGTGTGCAAGTTACCACAGCATATGAAGATAGTAAATTGAGCAAAATTCTTGAATTGGTGCAAGATGCAAGCAAACACAAAGCACCGAGCGAGCTATTCATTCGTAAATTTGCTCGAATATATACCCCTATCGTAGTTTTATTAGCTACTTTAATTGTAGTTGTACCCTACTTTTTTCTCAGCGACTATCAATTTACCGACTGGCTATACCGTGCTCTTATTTTCTTGGTAGTTTCATGCCCTTGCGCATTGGTTATTAGTATTCCTTTAGGTTATTTTGGTGGAATTGGAGCTGCAAGCAAACACGGAATTTTGGTAAAAGGGAGTAATTATTTAGATATTCTTGCCAACATAGATCACGTTGTTTTGGATAAAACCGGTACACTAACTGAGGGAGTTTTTGAGGTACAAGAAATTGTTTTTGACAGTCAGTTTGACCAGCAAAAAATTCTACAAATGATCAATGCCTTAGAAGCAAAATCTACCCACCCTATTGCTACTGCTATCCACAATTATGTAGGCGAAGTGGATAATTCGATTGTACTGACAGCTTATGAAGAGATTAGTGGTTTGGGCTTAAGAGCCGAAATAGAAAGCAAAGAATTATTGGTGGGTAATTTCAGATTGTTAGAGCATAATGATATCAGCTACGATTTTAATCCAGATTCGATTGTAAGTACATTGATAGCCGTGGCCTATAACCGTCAATTTGTTGGTTACATTACCATTGCCGACAGCATTAAAGAGGATGCTATCAAAACTGTAGATGAACTGCACCGTGCAGGCGTTGAAGTAACGATGCTTAGCGGTGATAAATCAACGATAGTTCAAAACGTAGCAAGCAACTTGAAAATTGATTATGCTTACGGTGATTTGCTACCAGAAGATAAAGTAAATCAATTAAAAAGGATTAAAGAACAGAACTCACTAGTTGCTTTTGTGGGCGACGGGATGAACGACGCACCTGTAATTGCACTAAGCGATGTAGGCCTTGCAATGGGCGGATTAGGAAGCGATGCGGCTATTGAAGCGGCTGATGTGGTCATTCAAGATGATAAACCCATTAAAATTCCGATTGCGATACGAATAGGAAAAGAGACTAAGAAAATAGTGTGGCAAAATGTTGCAATGGCATTTATTATCAAGGCCGTTGTAATGATTTTAGGAGCAGGTGGAATTGCTACTATGTGGGAAGCAGTTTTTGCTGATGTAGGTGTAGCTTTACTTGCTATATTGAATGCTGTTAGAATTTTGCGAAAAGACTTTTATGCTTAATAATTTAATAAACTTTCTATAAAGTAATTTGCAAGTGAAATACTCTTTTTGAAACTGATAAAATTTATATCTTTGTAACTCTTTACAAACAAATAATTATAAACGAATAAGAGATGATTAAACATATTGTATTTTTCAACTTAGCCGACGAGGCTGAGGGCAAAACAAAACTGGAGCACGCACAATATATTAAGCGCGAATTGGAAGCATTAATAGACACTATCCCTCAGTTAAAAAAGATAGAGGTGGGTATAAATCATCCTGAAACACCACAATCTAACTGGGATATTGCTTTGTATAGTGAGTTTGAAAGTGTGGATGATTTAAACATTTATCAAGAACATCCAGATCACAAAAAAGTGGGAGCATATATTGCAAAAGTGAGAACAGATCGGGCTTGCGTGGATTATGAAATTTAATAAAAACTATTAGCGGATAATTAAAATAAAAAAACCTACTGTAATTTATGAGTTTACAGTAGGTTTTTTTTGTATTAAATCTAAGCCTATAGGCTTCTGAAATACATTTTATTTTCTTAAGCTTGCACCTAAGACATCTTCTATTCGCTTTTGCAGTTTTTGCATCACATTGTCAATTACCTTGTCGGTCAATGTTTGGCTCTCATCTTGCAAAGTAAAGCTTATGGCGTAAGATTTTTTACCTGCTGCCAAGTTTTTACCCTCATACACATCAAACAAGCTTACATCTTTAAGCAATTTTCGTTCGGTTTCGTAAGCAAGTTTCTCAATCTGAGCAAACTCAATCTCTTTATCCAATAAGAAAGCCAAATCGCGATACACTTCCGGATATTTTGGCAATTCGTGAAACTCTACCGATTTTTCATTCATTCTTGCGATGATATTGCTCCAATTTAGATCAGCAAAATAGACATCTTGTTCTACGTCGCAAGCTTTTTTCACCCAATCATTAACGATACCAAAAGAAGCAAGCTCTTTTTTATCGCGTGATTGAATCAGTAAGGCTTCAGAATAAATATCGTTCTCATAGCTGCTGATACGTAGTTTTTTCAGGTCAAAACCTAAGCGAATTAATATGTTTTGAACGTAAGCTTTTAGCTCATAAACAGATGAATTTTTGTTTGCTACAGCCCATGAATCACTGTAAGTTTTACCCGTAAGCCATAATCCTAAGCGATAGCTTTCGCTAAAAGGAGATACGTTATCACCCTCTTTACGATTTTCATTCTCAAAACGATAAACATTACCGAATTCATAAAATTTCAAATCAGCATTACGATGATTGATATTGCGAGCAATATTCTCCATACCTCCAAAGAGGATGCTTTGACGCATTACACCCAAATCATTGCTCAATGGATTCATGATTTTCACACTATTCGCATCGGGATATGACTCCGATTGCTCATAATACGAAGTTTTTGTAAGTGAGTTATTCAAAATCTCATTGAATCCAGAAGCTGTCAATTGCTCCGAAATCAAACGCTGTAACTTGTGATTATCAGGTTTGGAACTATAACTTAGGGTAGAAATTAGATTTTCACCTATCTCTACAGTATTAAAACCATAAATACGCAGAATATCTTCAATCACATCTACATCGCGCTGAACATCCACACGATAAGCTGGAACCAATAATTTGTATTTAGTATTTGTTTCCTCTACAATTTCAATTTCAAGACCTTCAAGGATTGTATTTACAGCTTTATCCTCAATCTTTTCTCCAACCAAACGGGTAATTTTATCTTTTTCCAATTCAACAGCAAAAGGCGCAATGCGACGTGGATATTCATCGATAATTTCGCTTGAAATGGTTCCACCAGCTATTTCTTGAATAAGAAGTGCTGCACGTTTTAGCGCATAAACCGTGATATCAGGATCAGCACCACGCTCAAAACGGAAGGATGCATCGGTATTTAATCCATGACGACGAGCCGATTTACGAATCGAAACAGGATTAAAATAAGCACTTTCCAAAAATATATTGGTGGTATTTTCGGTAACACCTGAATCTGCGCCGCCAAATACTCCTCCAATACACATGGGTTCATCGCCGTTGCAAATCATCAAATCATCTTGATGTAGCTTTCTTTCTACCTCATCCAAAGTTACAAAAGGCGTATCTTGTGGCAAAGTCTTTATTCTTACTTCGTTTGTTGTTATTTTATCAGCATCAAATGCGTGTAGCGGATGTCCCAATTCATGCAGTACAAAATTGGTAATATCCACAATATTATTGATAGGACGCAAACCAATGGCATTCAAATAATCAGACAGCCATTTTGGCGACTCATTTACTTGAACACCTGAAATGGTAACAGCCGAATAACGCGGACATCTCTCAATATCTTCTATCACAACAGGAATTGTAAGATCTGTATTGTCAACCTCAAATCTATCTACCGAAGGTTTCAAAAGCTTCACATCAGCATTGTGTAAGCGATAATAAGCAGCTAAGTCGCGAGCTACACCAAAGTGAGACGTAGCATCGGCGCGGTTAGGCGTAATATCTATCTCAATGATAGTATCTTCTTCGATTTCATAATAATCTTTTGCTAAAGTACCTACTTCTACATTTTCAGGCAAAACAATTATCCCTTCATGGTGGTCGCTCAAACCAATTTCATCTTCGGCACAAATCATCCCAAATGATTCGACACCACGAATTTTTGAACGTTTGATTTTGAAACTATCTTCACCTTGATAAAGGGTTGTACCAACTGTAGCAACCACAACTTTTTGTCCTTTAGCAACATTAGGAGCACCGCATACGATTTGCAAAGCTTCCTCTCCACCTACATCTACGCTTGTTACGCTCAATCGATCTGCATTTTCGTGTTGTTCGCAGCTGAGCACTTCGCCCACAACCAAACCCTCCATACCTCCTTTTACAGTTTGCACAGTTTCGATTGTGCCTACTTCAAGACCTATTGAGGTCAATACTTGCGATAGTTCTTCGGGTGATACATCTATATTGATGTAGTTTTTAAGCCATTTGTATGAAATATTCATCTTTTATAAAATTCTCTTTTTATTCAAACAGTTTTTATCAACTTTATACATCTAAAAGATTTATGTATAATAATTGCCATTTAATAATGACGTGCATATAAGTCTGCAAAGTTACTAAAAATCATTGGTATGCTTAAATTTTAAGCATAAAGTTCTTTATTCATAACGAACTAAACTAGAAATAGCGCATTTTTTCGATAGAAAAGCAGCTTAATTTGAATAAATAGCAATATAATTTCTACATTATTAGAATAAGCATCGTATTTTTCTTAAAAATATTGCAAGATTAAATATTTTTTCTTATTTTTATAGTGAAATGACACATTACTTTTCTTCAATAAGAATAGTAAACTCTAAGATGAAAAGCTAAATCTGAAATAAATCTTTTGTAGATTTAAAATTCTATAGAAAAAACAGACATAGTTATATTGATTTTTATATTTTCATTATTTTTCATAAAAAAGGAGGATACCATGTCACAAACCACACCTTTAATTATTACTATCAGTAGAGAACTGGGCAGCGGTGGTGCTTATATCGGGCATAAGTTAGCAGAGCATTTTGACCTGTTTTTTGCCGATCATGCAATTATTACGCGAACTGCCGAAAAGCTATCTGTATTTGAAGGCGATGTTGCTTCGCACGAAGAGCGTATTGCCTCATTTTGGGAAAACTTTTGGACCAACACGGGACTGCATGAATTCTACAGTGAGGCTGTTGGAAGTTTTAGACCCACAACAGCTATGATTTTCAAAACAGAATCGGAGGTTATCAATGAAATTGTAACAAAGAAACCAGCTGTTATTGTTGGTAGAGGTGCATTCCATTTACTCAGTGATCATCCAAATGCTGTGCATGTATTTCTTTATGCTTCTGAAGAGATAAGAGCTAAACGACTTATGGAAGTACAAAACATAAGCGAAATAGAAGCTAAAACAAAAATAGCAGTGGGCGATAAAGAACGTGCTATGTATGTGAAAAAATTCACCAAAAAGTCATGGAATGATGTAAAGAATTACAATATTTGCATTGATACTGGAAAAGTTGGGCTTGATAATGCATTTGAAATTATTGTTCAATTTATTGAAAACTATAAAAGCTCAAAGTAATAACACGATAAGTTATTAACTCTATCCGATAAAACTGTTTTGGGTTAACAATAAAAAGGGCTGATTCCATTTTTTGGAGTCAGCCTTTTTGTGTTTAATGGGAGTATCCTATAATCTGTGTAAGTACTAATCAGATTATGAAGAAAGAAGATTT
>CAYFTO010000001.1:0-66256 GCA_964346125.1 uncultured Paludibacter sp. | reverse complement strand
TCCGTATCAGTTTTTCGGTAATTTTACAAAAATGAACTTATCGGAGGGGATTCATAATTTAATTATTATTTGTTTGTTATTAATTATTTAGTTTTCAATATTCATAATTTTCTAACGACACCAATGCTATAGAAATAGTAGGATTCAGGAGTAAAAAAATATGAAAACTATAAGTTGTTATTTTTTCATATTTTGTTTAACTATCGCTACTCTTCTTTTAGTCTATTCCTATAATTTGAGCAAGAGTCTTGCTTTTCAGCACAGCAATCATATCCTTTTTAAACTCATTCCAATAAGAATTAGACTTGCATCCATTCATCGTTTGATCACAAAATTCTAAGTTATGTAGGCAATCTACAATTGTAGTAGGCTCAAATGATGTATAAATATCAAATACAGTAATTTCATTTATTGGTCTATTCAATATGTAGCCACTACCTCTACCAGCTTTGTTTGTTATCAGTCCTTTTAGCTTAAGTGCTGCAATAATAGGATCTAAATATTTTAAAGAAATACGTTGGTTTTTTGCAATATCTCTTTGCAAAACGCCCTCACCATCATTTGCCGTTGCAATTTCGATCATCGTGCGCAATCCATACCGTATTTTTGTATTTATCTTCATCCCTCAAAAGATTTATCATCTACAGAAATCCAGCGCAAATGTAGAAATATTTCTTTAATATTTAACATTTTTATTTAATTTCTTGTGAAAAATAGATGCTAAAACATATTTTTCAAACTCAATCAAGCATGCATGAAACATCAAGCATTAGAGCTTTTTTCATATATGTTTTCACGCAAGAAATATTTAAATAAAAAATATTTCTAATAATTTTGATAAAACTATTGCAGGTATGCAAAAATGTTGTATTTTTGCAGTCGCTTAGTAAGGGGAAGGCGTTAAGCTGAAACTTTAACTAGCTCGGATGGTGGAATTGGTAGACACGAAGGACTTAAAATCCTTTGGCCCTTATCGGCTGTGCGGGTTCAAGTCCCGCTCCGAGTACCAAAGCAAACAAAAAACCTTGATAGTCGTAAGATTATCAAGGTTTTTTTATTTATTGGTTGATTTGTCCTTAATTTGTATTGCGAAATTTGGAATCTTTATCAAAAAGTGAGCTTTGCGTTTGCTTTTTCAAGGTTTTGATTTACCCTTGACTATAATAACATATTCAATTGATCGGATTATTTGTAACAAAATCACTAGCATTAATTACATCAACCTTCTCAACTCATCTTCATTTGGCAAAATATCCCTATACTGTTCTGGCAACTCTGTTGTCAATTTATATGTAGAAACACCCATAGGTTTAGACGTGTCTCTGAAAGCATACTCAACTATTTTTTCTGTCTTTGATTTACATAGAATAATACCAATACTTCGATTCTCGTGTTCTAATCTAACTTGATCGTCAAGAGCAGAAAGGTGGAAATTCATCTTTCCAAGATATTCAGGCTTAAACTCACCACGCTTCAATTCAATTGCAACTAAGCATTGCAATTGTCTATTAAAGAATAACAAATCTATAAAATACTCTCGTTCCGAAATAATTAAACGATGCTGATTACCAATAAAAGAAAAGTCTTTTCCCAAAGACATGATAAAGTTTTTGATATTTATCACTATTTCATTTTCAAGTACTCGTTCATCAATCTCGTCTCCTGGCGATTCGACGTTGATGAAGTCCAATAAATATTCTTCTTTAAAGGATAGAAGTGCTTTTTCTCGCAATTCCCTGTTTGGGATAGTTATATCAAAGTTGTTGACAAGTTTGCCTTGATTTGAAAACAGATTGTCTTTTAAATAGTATTTCAATTTATCAACACTCCAAAAGTTTGTTGCACACAGTTTAATGTAAAAAAGTTTTTCAGGTAGCGTATGTGTTCTTATAAGAATCTCATAATGATGAGTAAATCCTATAGATAAAAAATTTTCATAGTTGAACTCATCAAAATCGTCCGTTAGCAACGGACGATTTTGTATTAATATATCAATTTGAATATCGTCCGTCAGTAACGGACGATTTGTTATTGTTTGATTATCATAGCTCAAAAATGGACTCCATTCTTCATAAAACTGTCTCATACGCTTTATGTTCACAGGAGAAAAACCACGCAAACCAGGCAACTCCTGCTGTAATCTTGAAGAAATATTTTCAATTGCTCCAGTTCCCCAAAACTTATTTCTACTATTTTCTGATATAAACTTTCCTATTCCAAAATAGAGAGAAAGCATTTCTCGGTTAGCTAATTTTGCAGCACGATATCGACTTTGTAATATAGCACTTTTTAGTGTTTTAATTGCTTGATTTAGATTTGTGATAGAATGATGCTCCATATTCATTTTATTTTCATCGAATTAAAAATTTGCGGTTTTACAAAGATAAACATTTTATTATTCTATAGATTCAACTCAGGTAAACTATGAATAGTTTTTGTTTCAGCATATTAACTGAGGGGTATGTTTTGTATTATATTGAATTTTGATATGTCCTTACAAGCTTACAACTGTCTTAATATTAGTTCATTGTTACATAGCCGCTTTTATTTTCATTGTTACTTAGCCGCTCTAAGTAACAAAGCAGATAAAAAATCTTGATAGTCGCAAGATTATCAAGGTTTTTTTATTTGTATACTTTTAAAGTTCAGTTCCTTTAGAAATATATTCCACCTCTTTAAAATAAAAAGCACGCTCTGTGTTATCCTTATCTATTAATATTAACCTTCCATCATTCTCTATTCGGTCTATTTTTGCTGTAAACTCTTCCTTATTTTCTACATCAAAGTAGCTGTGGTAGCCATTTTTACGGTATAAATTATGGGCGTATAGCTGACGAATTGTGCTTGTAGGCATATTTGTATATATGCTTTCAAATTCAATGATAATCTTTTCAAGTATTTCCTCTCTATTTTGCTCCTTAGCTTTAATCTGTTTTAGGGAAATAGGATTGGGTGCATTGGATAAAAATAATTCTTGGTTGATATTGAGGCCAATTCCTATAATACTTTTCTGAATTCTGTTTTTAAACAAACTATTTTCAATGAGAATTCCACCAATCTTTTTATTATTCCAATAAATATCATTTGGCCATTTTATAGTAAATCCCTCAGCGTATTTATCAAATACATTCTTTATTGCCAAACTGATGATTTGAGATATTAGAAACTGCTCCTTAATTGCAATTTTATGTGGAAATAGCAAAACTGAAAATAGAAGGTTTTTAGCTTTTTCGCTCTCCCAACTGTTTCCAACTTGTCCTTTACCTGCTGTTTGAAAATCTGTAGATACAATAAAAAATTCTTCTAACGAGCTATTTACACTCATGCTTTTAAGTAATATATTGCTTGAGTCGCACTCATTTATATGGTATCGCCTATTATTCATTTTGTAGCTTCAATTAGCAGTTGTTCTATTTTTTTTGTTGTAGGTGATAAGCTATTTGCGTTTGGATAATTTACTATAATAGCAAAACTATAGCTTCTGTTATTGAGTTCGATATACCCTGCATAAGAACGCACGTCACTGAGAGTGCCGCTTTTGGCTTTCACTTTCCTTTCTAAACTTGTACCCTTCAAAAAATTAGATAAAGTTCCCTCTTTACCGGCTAATGGAAGTGAGGTATAAAATGTTTGATAATTTGCCGATGATTTCATATAGTTCAATAGAGCGATATAAAATTGAGCTGATACTGCATTTGTAGGGGATAAACCTGAGCCATCTCTCATGATTAATTGCTCAACAGGCAGTCCTTTTGATTTCCAAAACTCTTGAATAACTTTTAGGGCAGCTTCTGTCGAAGCTGTTTTTTCAGTTTGTAATGCTAAATGGCGAAATAGATGCTCTGCATAATGGTTGTTGCTGACTACATTGATTTCTCGAATAATTGCACTTAAAGGTGGCGATTCTTGGGTATGAATTACTTTTCCACGCTCCTTTACTTTTTCTGCAACTGCTTTTCCATGAATTTCTATATTATTTGACTTTAATTTCCATGCAAAATCGCGAGCCAAAATTAGTGCGGGATTAGGTATATCGCCTTTGACAGTAAAACTATTTCGATTAGCAGGAATTTCTCCATAAATGGCACGTTCGTATGAATAGGGTGCTCCGTAAATATAGGCGTTGTCATAATTTATGCTTGCTGCTTTCAAATAGTTTGAAAACTGCAATTCAGGAATGTTAGGAGTGACGGATATAATTTCTGGCGTAGTTCCTATTGCTCCTGATTTGAATTGTAAGTGATAGGTATTGTCTTTGTACGAAATGCCATAAGCGCCTGCGGCATAATAGTTTCCCATATCTTCCCAAAGCCATTTGGGATTTATACCCTCTGTGTCGTAAGCACTTGCATCAGCTATGATATTTCCTTTAATCTGTTTTATCCCTAATGACTGAACAACTTTGAGCCATTCGTCTAAAAAGTAGATATTACCCAATTTTGCAGAACCTAAGGTGGGGTCACCGTTTCCATAAATAATGATGTTACCTACTAAAACCCCTTCGCTATTGATTGTTCCATCGATGGATAATTGAGTAGTGAAACGATAATCTTTTCCTAAAATCTCTAATGCTGTGGCTGTTGTTATTAGCTTCATGCTTGAAGCGGGAATCGCAAGATGCTTTGGTCGATGACTTGCTATCTCTTTCCCTGTCTTAGTATCACTTATTAAAATAGAAATATTTGAATTTTGATGCAAAGTGTTATTGATAAATTTATCAATAGGATTTTGAGCTTGCAAGTAAAATCCAAGCAAGAGGAAAAAGATGATATGTAGTTTAGTTTTCATAAAAATCATTCACTTTATTATGTGTATTCTTTTGGTCGTTATAAGACGAGTCAAAATTAATAAGCTAAAAGAAATTTGTATGATTAAATATGCCTACTATTCAAAAAACAGACCAAACTTAGCTTCAAAGTCTTTCGGAAGTTTGCCAATATATGCTTTTGGTTCGCGGCGGAAAGGGTAATCGGAACGCTGTTTTTCAAACGTTTCTGGTGACTCTTTCAGTCGTTTGCTATCGACTTCTATGTCGTAAGTTTCAAGTAGGAAGTCTTCTATGCTATGCAGTGAAAAATCTTTATCTATCCCATTGGCTAATGTTGCAGTTTGCCAATTATCTATTCCCAGATTAAAAAATCGACTCAATGATTGAACACTTTGCATGGTTGCATTTGCTTTTCCGTCGGCCGAATAACCTGCAATATGAGGTGTCCCCAATTCTACCAATTCTAAAAGTTCTAAGTCAAGGTTTGGTTCGTTTTCCCAAGTATCCAATACTACATCTGCAACTTGCTTGTTCTTAATGGCATTTTTCAATGCTTGATTATCGATTACCTCCCCACGGGATGCATTGATTATGATTGCTTTACGAGCAAGTGAATCGAAAAATGACTTATCCGCTAAGTGGTACGATTTATCCTCTCCTTCTAAATGTAAAAATGGGTGGAATGCAATAATGTCTGCCTGTTCTACAATTGTTTGCAATGACACGAAATCATTGTTCTCTTCTTGGCGTGCACGAGGTGGATCGTTCAATAAGGTTTTCATTCCGAACGCCTTTGATAATTTAGCAATACGCTTTCCAACTTCTCCCACACCCACAATCCCAATTGTTTTGTCGCTCAAATTAAAGCTATGTTTACGAGCTAAATAAATTAAAGTCGAAGCCATGTATTGCGTTACGGAGAGTGCGTTGCAACCGGGTGCGTTGGTCCATTTGATACCATTTTTATCACAATAATCAGTGTCTATATGATCATAACCAATTGTAGCAGTAGCGATAAACTTCACTTTCGACCCCTCCAATAACTCACGATTACAAATGGTGCGCGTGCGAATAATTAGTGCATCTGCATTTTTCACTACATGGGGCGTCATTTCTGCATAAGCCAAATACTCCACATCGGCAAAGCTCTCCAAAGCTCCTTGGATATGAGGAATATGTTTATCTATAATAATTTTCATTTTCTGTTGAGCTTTTATTTGTTTAGAATTACAAAGATAGGGGTTTTTATTTATCTTAGAATGCCTCTGAATCCCTATTTCAGATTCTTAATATCTTATATCTAATATAAAAGCAATTTTTTTTACTTTATAACTTTTCATTCATCTATTAATCTTTTTCATAAGCTCTTCCCTAATGATTAATATAATAAATAGTAAAAGGATTCCGTGCGATTCAAACTATTATCATTATCTTAGTGCTTTTATTTTTTAAACAAATAACAAACTTACTATGCGAAATAAATTAGCTATAATTTTATTCTCTATATCGCTACTTGCGATGCTTATTATTACTTTTAAATTCCTTCATAGAATAGTAGAAATGCGAAAAATACATACTGTCAAGCTGGATGATAGTATGAAATCTGCATCATCTCAAATAAATGTACCCGTTTTGATTGATGGAGAAACTTATACATTTATTGTGGATACGGGTTCAGAAATATCTACTATTAGTGAAAGTTTGAAGACCAAACTGGATTTGCAATTAAGAAAAAGAGAAGTCGATATATTGAAAACTAATCCAATAGATACGGTAATTAAATATGTTTCAACAGAAGATATCGTGTTTTCATTAGGTAAAAAGGGACTAACTCACTCCTTTTATTACAGCGAGTTGGATGATATAGATAGCACTGTTGATGGAAGAATTGGTTTGGATATATTGAACAAGTATAATTGGCTTTTTGATTTGAAAAACAATAAAATAGAATTTTCAAGACGAAAATTTAAGTATTCAAAAAAGAACCAATTGATATTTCATTATGATTCAGAGCTAAGTAAACTTGTGTATTTTAATCTGCGTTTGGATCAAAAATACGATACAGATATTTTATTTGATACTGGGATTAATCCAAGTGTTGAAATAAACAATCAACTTTATTTTGCTGATTTAATTCTAAATAACAATCCTCAAACCGATAGTATTCCTAATTATCCCCACAAAGAGGATGGATTTCATGAGCTTTTAGATACGCTCGATAGCGAAAATAATAAATCTTTATTTACATTCCCTTCACTCAGTGTAAATGGCCATGAATTCGATGATTTTGTTAGTTTACAAAATCAAATATCAACTAAAAGCGATATTGCTTCAAAGTTAACAGTACAATTTTTTAAACGTTTTGATAGAGTATATTTCTTTCCTAACAGTCAAGAATTTGTATTTGAAAAAAAATAATTAAAACTAATAGGAAGTATTAAAACACAAAAGGATTTTATCCATTTGAAATTTCTTGTTTTTAAAATAGTATAATAAAAAAGTAAAAATATGACGACAATTACTCTTAATGAGATGCGATTTCACGCTTATCACGGTTATTTTGATTTTGAAAAAGAACTTGGTAATATTTTTATCGTAAATCTGAGCATGGTGCTTAATACGGATTTAGCGCAACAAAGCGATAATTTAGACGATACGCTTAATTACCAAGAAGTATATGATGTTGTAAAACGTGAAATGGAGATACCATCCAACTTGTTGGAGCATGTGATACAGCGCATTTTTTCATCAGTCAAAGAAAGTTTTCCACAAATTAAGCAACTAAAAGTTGAACTTTCTAAACTAAATCCGCCATTAGGTGGAGCGGTTGAGAGTGTGTCAATCAAGTTGGAAGGATAAAGAGCAAAAATAAATTAATCGATACGTATTCAAGTTTTATCAATTCATTTATTAAAATTTGAGTACTTTTGCGTTATTCAAATCAAATATTACAATTATTATGTCTCAATCTCTTACGAAAAAACATCCTGGAGGATTATATTTTATCTATACAGTGGCTATTGCTGAGCGTTTTGGCTACTATGGAATGCGTGCTTTATTTGTGCTTTACATGATTAAAGCATTGTTATTGGATAAAGATTTTGCTTCTACTATTTATGGGAATTATACAGGTTTAGTTTATCTCACTCCTCTTATTGGTGGATATATTGCTGATAAATATTGGGGAATGCGCCGTTCCGTGTTTTGGGGGGCTGTGCTAATGGTTATTGGACAGCTGTTGATGTTCTTCAGCGCGGTGTTTTATAGCCAAGTAGAAGTTGCCAAACTGCTTATGTATGCTGGATTGGGAGGTTTAATATTTGGAAATGGATTCTTTAAACCCAATGTATCCACTTTTGTTGGCCAACTTTATGAAAAAGGTGATAGAAGATTAGATGCCGCTTACACCATTTTTTATATGGGTGTGAATTTGGGAGCTTTTGCGGCACCCTTAGTCTGTGGCTTTTTAGGAGACACGGGCAATCCAGCTGATTTCAAGTGGGGTTTCTTAGTGGCAGCTATTGTGTCGGCTTTGTGTCTTGTTATTTATATAATTTGGAATGATAAGTATTTGGTTGCACCCGATGGAACTGCTTTGGGTGTAGAGCCTGCAAGCAAGAACTTAGTAGCTGGTGAACAGCATGTTGACGGAGAAAAAGCGAAATTTACAGTTAAAGAGATGATTCTATGGGCTGTTGGTGCCATTGCTCTGTTTGGTTTATTCTTCTATTTATTTGGTGGCGATGTAATAGGTGCTTTTATTTATGCAGCTTGTATTGTTATTCCCGCCTTTGTGATTTCAGACAAATCGCTCACTAAGATTGAGCGTCAGCGGATTTGGGTAATTTACATTATTGCATTCTTTGTGATATTTTTCTGGTCAGCTTTTGAGCAGGCAGGTATTTCATTAACCTACTTTGCTGAAGAGCAAACTAACCGCAATCTTTTTGGCGACTGGGTCATGCCAACGAGTTGGTTCCAATCATTTAATGCTGTATTTGTGATTCTTTTAGCACCACTATTTGCAAACCTTTGGGTTTGGTTAGGTAAGAAAAATGCAGAGCCATCTTCTCCTGTAAAGCAGGCTTTAGGTTTGTTCTTATTGTCTTTGGGCTATTTAGTTATTGCGTTTGGTGTACGTGGTGTAGAACCTGGTGTTCGTGTAAGCATTCTTTGGCTAACGAGTTTGTACTTTATCCACACCATGGGTGAACTTTTCTTATCGCCTATCGGCCTTTCGATGGTTAATAAATTGGCACCAGTTCGCTTTGCATCTTTATTAATGGGGGTTTGGTACCTCTCTATGGCAACGGCAAATAAATTTGCCGGTGCGTTAAGTACTCTCTATCCCGAAGAAGGAAAAGTGAAACATCTATTTGGTTTTGAAGTTGCTTCATTGTTTGACTTCTTTATGGTTTTTGTGGTAATTTCAGCTATTGCTGCCATCATTCTATTTGCCTTGTCCAAGTGGTTGCAAAAATTGATGCATGGCATAAAATAGTTTTACCCCCTTGTTTTAATTGAAAAAATAAAAACGCTTCTTATTTGAGTGCTTTATAAAAAATATTAGCACAGGATATTTTTTATAAAGCACTCTTTATTACCTCCTGTGTGTCACGAATCAACTTTGATGACTCTTCTATTGAGTAGTTGTCCATATTAATTGCTGGGTGAACAATCATCTCAATTTTTCCAGGGAAAAATAAAAATCCTTTTGCTCGTTCAAAACTGCCTTTAAGAGTAATTGGTATAATGGGTAAGTTTAGTTCCAATGCAAGTAGGAAAGCACCGCGTTTGAACCTGTTTACTTGGCCTGTTTTTGTACGTGTACCTTCTGGGAAAATAACGACAGATACTCCCTCTTTCAGGGTGTTAGCTGCTGCTAACAAACTTTTTTTAGCTACAACTGGATTAGCTCGATCAACAAAAACATGCCCTGCAGCCTCGCAAGCTGCTCCGACCATCGGTACTTTTCTTAACTCAATTTTCATCATCCACTTAAATATGACAGGCAAGCAAGCATATACAGCAAAGATGTCAAATAAACTTTGGTGATTTGGTGTAAAAACATAGGATTGATTTTTATCTATATTCTCTAAACCGCTTACTTTTATACGAATAAATAGAATGTAGGAAGAAAATTTTGACCATAAGATAGCTGGATAATTTGAAATCTTATTGTTTGGAAATATAGGCGCTAATATCAAAGTAAATATAGCTGTAAGCAATGTTGCTACAATAATAAGCGGCATGGCTATTAGCCACTGATACAAGAAATAGAGTGGATACCAGGGTTTCATAATCTTTAATTTATGTGTGCACTTCAGATAAATACAAACTAATGATTAACGTCGGGTATTTTAATTAGTCTATTTAAATACTTTATTTTGCCTTGACTTACAAACACTCCCAAAACAACTACAAAAATACCTATCCATTGTAGCGTTGTTAATCTATCATTAAATAAAATCCACGAAAAAAGAGCTGTAAAAACGGGTATTAAGTTGGTGAACACCTGTGATTTTGTCAAGCCAATTTTTCGTACAACGATTGAAAATAGTACAAAAGCAAATATTGATGCAAAAATAGTAAGTAAAATTAAAGCTTGCAACGATTCACGGTAAAAAATAATAGAAGAATAATTGGCTGAATCTACCCAAAGTGCAGTTGGGATAAAAAATATTAGTCCAAATATATTTTGATAAAGAACAATATTTGTTGCGGAGTATTTTGAGGGTATTTTCCGTAAAATCAATCCATAAATTACTGCCGAGAATACAGCTACAAATAGCAACATCACCCCGCTAAGCGAGGTGCTATCGCCACTGTTTGTGGAGTTTACAATTAAAAACACGCCGTACAAGGAAACTAAAATGCCTAATATATTGATAATGGTGAAACGTTCGCGTAGAAAGACAAAAGCAAAAAATGGAGCAAATATCGGGATTGTTGCAACAATAACAGAGGCTGTGGTAGCTTTAACTAAGGTCAAACCGTAAGTTTCGCCAATGTAGTATAGAAATGGTTCGAAAAAAGCTAAGAGAACAAAAAGCTTTATGTCTTTTTTGTCAATTCGTATTAGACTTTTTCGTAAAGCTTGATAGGCAAACATTAGTATAGAAGCCAACAACAACCGCAAACTAATAAGCGTAACAGGTGGAAAACTTAGGAGTGCTGATTTGGTCCAAATAAATGAAAAAGCCCAGCAAACCATAGCAGTTATTGCTAAAAGGTAGATAGTGTTTTCTTTTCTAAATTTCATTTTTTTATTCGATTATTTGTCTCTTCCCAAAGCCATCTGTTCAAAGTATGTTTTGTATATTTTTTAGCTATTGGCTTCTGTTTTTTACTATAAAATTGCATACCTGTTTTATCCGAAAAAAGCGCATTTATAATGGGTATTGTGCTTTTTTCCGGTGTTTTTGTAAATGGTCTGAAAACTAAATCGGCAATTAAATCAAACCATCTATCTAAGCGAATCAATTCTGTGTTTACCACTCCTGGATCGGCCAGGTTTACTCTAAAGACTCCTTTCATTTTCTGAGAAAAAGTGGCTGTATAAACTGTCAAAGCTGTTTTTGAACTGAGATAACTTCGTAGTTGGGAAAACTCTTTCTCATTGGCGCCAAACAAACTTTTGCTTAAATAACGCGGATGCTTTGCTCTTGAATTTACATTTACAATCGTAGCATGAGGAGCTAATAATGGCTTAAGTTTATGGATAAGTTCGACTGGCTTTAAAAAGTTAACAGCTATCGTATTTTCATATCCATCAACCGTCTTTTCAAAGTGTCGTTGTAGAACACCTGCATTGTTAATTAAGCCATCTATTTTAAGTTCTTTCTCAATTAAGTCATTTCTAAATTGAATGATGGAGTCTGAAATAGCTAAATCCAATTGCGAGATAATTACCTTTTCAGATGCAACTTTAAGTTCTTTGAGTAAATTTGTCTTTATGCTTTCTGCCTTGGATAGATTTCTGCAAGCCATTATTACACAATGTCCTTGCATAAGCAAAGCCTTTGTTAAAGCTTGTCCAATTGCACCTGTTGCACCTGTTACGATTATATTCATATCATTTATTTATGATGCAAAGTTACAATTTTTTAAATTAAGAGAAGAAGGTCATTACTCTATTTCAAGTTCCTCCTCCTCTTCAATCTTGCCCTCTCTACATACTACTATACTTAATTCATAAAGTAAATAGATAGGAGTTGCAACTATAAACATAGTAAAGGGGTCGACCGTTGGGGTAATGATAGCGGCAAGAAAAAGAATAACAACAAACGCATATTTTCTAAATCTTTTAAGCATCTGTTTTGTAACTATTCCTAAGCCAGATAACAAATAAATTATTACAGGAAGTTCAAATGAAAGTCCTAAAAACAGCACCAATAAAGCCAATGTATTCATATAGGACTGTATTGAAACCTGATTGATGATAACATCAGATACTTGATAAGTACCCAAAAAACGAAGCGTAAACGGAAAAACGACGTAATAGCTGACTACGGCGCCTAAGTAGAACAGAAAGGAGGTAGAGATAAAAATAAATCCTACATTTTTCTTTTCATTGGGATAAAGAGCAGGCTTTACAAAAAGCCAAATTTCATATAAAATATAAGGAACAGCAAGAATCAAGGCTGCCAGCATAGAAGAGGTCATGTGTATCAAAAACTGACCAGAAAGATTGATGTTTATTAGCTGTATCTGAAATGAATCTGCACAAAAACCACTCAGCTTTATAAGTTCACCAAGTCTACACAATAGCTTGTAAGTAATAAAATCGGAAGTAAGAGGAGGAAGAAAAATATTATTGAAAACAAACTCTTTCAAAGAGAAACTCGCAATCATTAATATAACAAGTGCTACGAGAACTCGGAAAATTGACCATCGCAATACCTCCAAATG
The DNA here is from genome assembly GCA_964346125.1 of uncultured Paludibacter sp. Classification (GTDB taxonomy): domain Bacteria; phylum Bacteroidota; class Bacteroidia; order Bacteroidales; family Paludibacteraceae; genus UPXZ01. The sequence goes on along the minus strand of CAYFTO010000001.1, from coordinate 53,577 downwards.
TTCCCAAAACGAACTCTCCTTATTTGTTAAAAACTTTGTGTTGAGCTTCATTTACTGAAATTACTCCTTTTGAAATAGAAGTGCTTATTCTTTGTCAGAATCTTTTGTTATTTCATCCTCAACATCTTTTAAGCCCTTTTTGAAACTGCTAACACCTTTACCCAGCCCTCGCATCAATTCAGGTATTTTTTTTCCACCAAAGATAAGAAGTACCACTAAGGCTAAAATAAGAATTTCTGGAGCTCCCAATGTACCAAAAAGTAATAAGATATTTGTTCCCATGATTTCAGTATTTATAGTTTGACTATTTACAAAGTTACAATATTATGTTTTATATAAAAATAATATGTGTGGAAAATAAGAAAAACATTCGATTATTCGTTTTAGTTTAAATTTCGCTATCATCACTGATATACATATCACCTTGCACTCGCTTGATTTTCCACCAGGTCATTCTTTCATCAGCTTCGAAACCCATTCCTCCCTCCATCACATTATTCGGTAGCGTTATTTTTACATATTTATCACTGTAAATACGTTTGTCGTTTTCATCCCAAAATAGTTGTTCGGTTTCCAGCATTTTGCCTTCTTGGTCTATTGCTTTTACTTTGCCTTTAAATTCCCACAGTTTTTTACGTTCTAAATATTTAGCATAATCGCTACGGAAGTTAGCATCAATTTTCATCTTTTCATCAAAGCGTTCAAAGTAAATGCCTCTTTTAAACTCCCAATAAGGTTCACTACTTCTGTCAAATACCTTCATCTCTTCAGCGGCGATGCGATATTTTGTTCGGCCCGAGTCAGAAATTACAGTTGTAACTTTATTAACAGTTAATCCTGGGATTTTTGAACGATCTTCCACTGCTTCTATCTCCTCTTGTTTCGGATTTGAACAGGAAATTTGAAAAATAACGAGCAAAAGCATCAAGTATAAAATATGTTTACTTGATACCATTTTAAAGCCTATTCTAAATATTGAAATCATGAATTAAAGCTTAGGCTTAAAGAACCAAAACTCATTAATTGAAGCACTAAACACCATTTTTAGATAGTTTTCTTTAAGCAATGTAGCGCTTCCCATGTGCCCGTATTCAAGCGAAATATTCATCAAACTCTTACCTGTACGTGTGGGTAAGCCAGCACCTAATGTAAATATTAGATTGTTAGGTTGATTCTGTCCATTGAGTTTGTAATATTGATTTGAAGTACTAAATCCAGCGCGGTAACGAATCAAATCTGAGTATTTATTACGGCTGTATGGATTGTTAATGTATTCAATACCTAAGGCTATTTTAGAAGTGTTTGTTAGGCTGTCTCGTTTGTTAAAAAAGAGAGCATCACCCCATTTTTGTTGCGTGAAGTCTGCACCAATGGTCAACCTATCATTGTACGTGTAGTTTAATCCAATCCCCAAAGTTTGAGGAAGCTCAAAACCAATGGTAGAACGAATCGTATCGCTATTTAAAAAAGCTATATATTCACCATTAAGATTTGATTTGTTTTCATAAATAACACCCAAAGTAACGTCATGCTTTTTGGCAAAAGTATTGTACAATTGCAAGCCGTATCTGAATTTATAATCACTTACTCGTAAATTATTCGTGAAAACAGATGTAGAATAACCGGAAGTACCTAAAAAATCCTGAACATTCAAATTGTTTGTCTCGCCAAAGAGATAATATGCATTAACACCAATAGATATATGCTTTAATAATTCAACGGATAAGCCGCTGTAAACCTGTGAGATACCACCATTTCCACTAAAAGATTGTATGTAGTTGACATGTTTCTCCTCTTCATTTGGAATTTTTAGGGAGTCAGCCTGGCTAAAATTGTAGCCAACATGTGAATATGGTAAAAGACCAGCACTAAACCCGATATATTTTCCAAGTGGAAAACGCATACTTATATAGTCTAAGTTAGCATTAAATGTTTTGTTAGAGTTATAAGAATCAGAAAACTGCGAAAGTCGTCCATTCACACCAATATCAAACATAAAGGTAAGACTATCAACGCTGCTGTGAGATGCAGGGTTTATACTATTGATAGTGTTTTTTGAACGATTAGCTAAAGAAACACCTCCCATCCCTCTAAGCTCGTTGGCTGTAGTTTCGCTTAGCTCTCCATAACCAAAGCGTGTGTATGGTGAGTTTGAACTGATTTGACCGTAAGAAATTTGTGCTGCAAATGAAACTAAAAATGCAACAATGGCAAATATTCTGTAATTCATTAAATAATTCTCTTTTAAAATTTACGCTGCTCGGATTATTTTTAAACTACAAAGATGGCACAATTTAATTTCATGTGAAAACAAATGAAGTGTTTGCTCGTTAAAAAAAATGAATTTGTATCAAAATGCTTGTTCTACAAAGCGTTTAATATCCCCTGACTCCTGTATTTAGGGGCTCAAAATAATTTATGATATAGTCCAAAATTAATTTTCCCGATTATATATGAGATAGATAATCTTATACAAAAAAGCGGAAAAACTCGTAAGTTCTTCCGCTATTTAATGCTTTTATGTAAGATTTTTATTTTACTTCACCTTCCTGAATAAGATATTCTGCGATTTGAACTGCATTAAGAGCTGCACCTTTTTTAATTTGATCGCTTACGCACCAAAATACCAATCCATTTGGATTTGCAAGGTCTTTACGAACACGCCCTACATATACATCACTTTTGCCTGATAAATGAAGAGGCATTGGATATTCGTTTTGCGCAGGATTATCCATAAGGCTAATTCCTTTTTGATTTGAAAAAGCTTTCATCGCATCTTCTACGCTAATTGGAGCTTCGGTCTCAACCCATACGCTCTCAGCGTGAGCACGTAAAGTAGGAACACGCACACAAGTTGCACTAACTGCAACATCAGAATTAAGAATTTTGCGTGTTTCGTGATACATCTTCATCTCTTCTTTTGTGTAGCCATTATCCGTAAATACATCAATGTGAGGAATTACGTTATACGCCAGCTGGTGAGCAAATTTATCAACTGTTACTGGCTCTCCATTTACAATTTGCTTGTATTGTTGTTCTAATTCATCCATCCCACTTGCTCCAGCTCCACTTGCTGACTGATAGGAAGATACGTGGATGCTTTTGATGGGGGATAATTTGCGAATAGCTTGAAGAGGAACAGCCATGATGGATGTTGTGCAGTTTGGATTAGCTATGATGTTGCGAGGACGATCCTTAGCCGCTTCAGCATTCACCTCAGGAACTACCAATGGAACATCATCGTCGTTGCGAAAAGCACTTGAGTTATCAATCATGATAGCTCCAAATTTAGTGATATCATCAGCAAATTCTTTTGAAATGCTTGCACCGGCTGATGCAAAAACTATATCACAGCCCTTGAAAATATCTCCATGAACTAATTCCTTAACAATCAAATCTTCTCCTTTGAAATTATATGATTTTCCGGCGCTTCGTGAAGAACCAAATAATACTAATTCGGAAACTGGAAAATCCCTGTCGGTCAAAACTCTTAAAAACTCTTGACCTACGGCGCCACTTGCGCCTACAATAGCTACTTTCATATCAATGAAAATTATTAAATGAAAAATTACACACTAAATACTAAGTTTTTCTCAACTTATTGTAAGAAACAAATCTATCTTTGATTTGTTCTTTATCATTTTAATTCTTTTATAATCAGAATTAATAACTATTTTTGTAGAATAGATATCTATTTCTAAAATGAATTTCTGCAAAAATAATCTATTTTAGCATTATAATCGCAATATTTATGAAAAACATAAAAAAACTTATCATTACGAGCCTGATTTTAGTTCCGAGCTTTCTTTTTGCTCAAACAATAATTGAATGGTCAGAAGATTTTTCAGATGGTGATATTATCCATAATCCAACGTGGACGGGGACAACATACAATTTTATTGTGAATAATGATTATCAACTCCAATCCAATGCTGATGATACGTCGAGGTCTTATTTGTCAACTCCATCAGAGGTGTTTGATAATGCCGTTTGGGAGTTTTGGGTACGAATAAATTACAATCCATCTTCTTCAAATTATAGTGTTGTGTATATTGTGTCTGATAGAGTGGATGTTTCTGGAGATGTGAATGGATATTATGTGCAAATAGGTAATACGGCCGATGAAGTGTCTCTCTATAAGCAGCAAGGCTCAAGAAAAACAAAAATAATAGATGGAGAGGATAAAATTTTAGATACTCAACCCAATATCCTTAAAATTCGGGTTACACGTACAAGTGATGGTGAGTTTCATCTTTATCGCCAACGTTTGGCTGCTGATGGAGGATTTATAGATAATGATTATGTGCATGAAGGTAGCGCAGTTGATAATGATGTTTTAGGCAGTAAATATTTCTCTCTTTTGGTTAGCAATACAAAAACGACAGGTAAACTTTACTTTTTCGATGATATAAAAGTAAAGGGTGAAAAACTAATTGATAAAACACCTCCTACTTGGGATAATCTTACTATTATTGATAACAATAAATTACTATTGGAATTTTCTGAGTCCATTGATGTAAGAAATGCTGATTTCCACATCAATTATGATATGGGTAAACCAATAGACGTTTCTTTTTCGGGAGATGATACGAAACTGACTCTCACTTTCGCAAAAGATTTTGAAAAAGGCAAAATTTATACTCTTGAAGTGACTGGATTGACTGATTTGGCTGGCAATGCATTGGTAAATACTATAAAAGAGATTGGTTTTATCGAGGAGGCAGAAATAAACGATATAATTATCAATGAAATTTTATTTGATAACTCTGATGCCACCTCTGAATATATTGAGATTTATAACCGTAGTAATAAGGTGATTGATTTAGCCAATGTGTTTTATGGTGTTCGTACAGCAACAGCTTTCAAACCGAGCAATTTTTTCCCTCCAAAAACATATTTAATGCCAAAAACATATTTAGCATTTTCGAGAGAAGCTGAAAAGCTAAGGAGTTATTTTGATGTTCCGGAAGAGGCTAATATAATTGAGGTAGAACGTTGGACTGCACTGAATAATACCGGTGCAAACTTACTTATTGGAACAATAACGAGCGAAGGCGATACGCTGTTTATAGATGAACTTACATACGATGTAAAGTGGCATCATTCATTAATTCGTAATACGAAAGATGTAGCCTTGGAGCGTATTCATCCTGATTTGCCAGGAGATGATCCATTGTCCTGGCATTCAGCCGCATCAGAGGTTCGATATGGTACGCCTGGTTATCAAAATTCACAATTCAAAGAGATTGAAGATTCTTCTTCTTTTAAAGAAGAGAAGTGGGTTAAAATAGACCCAGAAGTGTTTTCGCCAGACAATGATGGTATTGACGATGTTTGTTTTATACGTTACAAAACCGATACGCCAGGTTTTGTGGCCAATGTAACAGTCTTTAATGCAGTGGGATCAAAAGTGAGACAGATTGCAAGCAATGCTATTTTGTCAGCAGAAGGGTTTTTCACTTGGGATGGATTGACCGACCGTGATAAAAATGTAAACCCTGGTATCTATGTGCTTTATTTTGAGATGATAAACAACGATTCAGGTGTTAAAAAAGTGGAAAAACACCCTATTGTTGTTTCAGCAAGGTAATATTAGAGCCAATAGTTTTATCCTTCTTGATAAATACGTTATCTTTGTAGCCATTTTTAAAAATTATAATAAAAAAAGAAATTAAGATGGATAAAATTAGCTATGCATTAGGATTGAGCTTAGGGAGTAATTTAATTAATAGCGGAATCAACGCATTAGATTTTAGTAAATTATCAAAGGGTATTCAAGATGTAGTTGAGAAAAAAGATCTTGAAATGTCATTTGAAGAAGCACAAGCTGTAATCAATGATTATTTTACTAAACTTCAAGCAAAAGCAAGCGAAAAGACAATAGAAGAGGGTAAAGCATTTTTGGAAGAAAATGCAAAAAGAGCTGAAGTTACCACTACCGAAAGTGGTTTGCAATATGAAGTGTTGATAGAAGGAGAAGGAACACTACCGAAAGCAAGCGACCAAGTGAAAGTGCATTATCATGGTACTTTGATTGATGGACGCGTGTTTGATAGCTCCGTACAACGCGGTGAACCAGCTACATTTGGCGTAACTCAAGTGATATCTGGTTGGGTTGAAGCATTGCAATTAATGCCTGTAGGGTCAAAATGGAAATTGTTTATCCCCTCAAACTTAGCATACGGTGAGCGTGGAGCAAGCGAATTAATAGGACCACACACTACACTTGTTTTTGAAGTTGAACTATTGGATATTGTATAAAATCATATTCAATTCATATCTATTAAAGTAAATCAAAATTAGAAAGATGAAAAAAATATTTATAACTGTTGCTGTTGCTTTTTTGTTAACTTCTTGCTTCTCAGTTAAGAAATCAGCCACTACAGAGATTATTCCTTTAACGCCTGCTAAATCAATTATGAATAACGAAGTGGACTCAATGAGTTACGCGTTTGGCTTAAATGTGGGAAATGATTTTGCAGGAAATTTAGAGTCGTTCCCGGGAGGAAAAATAAACAAAGAGCTCTTAATTAAAGGGTTTTCGCAAGCATTGAGAAACGATACATCTTTGTGGATGACAGAGTCTTTTGCGCAAGAGTATTTTAATAATTACATTGTGGCTGAGCAAAACAAAGAGAGAGCAGCACTGAAAGAAGTTGGTGAAAATTTTCTGAATGAAAATAAAAGTAAAGAAGGTGTAAAAGTAACAGACTCTGGTCTCCAATACGTAGTTGTAGAGATGGGCGATGGAGCTAAACCTGCAGCGGAGAGCAAAGTAAGAGTACATTATACAGGTAAAACGATTGATGGAAATATCTTCGATAGCTCGGTAGAGCGTGGCGAACCAGCAGAGTTTTTTCTAAATCAAGTAATAAGAGGATGGACTGAGGGCGTGCAGTTGATGTCAGTTGGTTCAAAATATAGATTCTTTATACCCTATGATTTAGCATATGGAGAGCAAGGTATTCCACAAGCAGGTATTGGGCCATTTTCTCCACTGGTTTTTGATGTGGAGTTACTTGATATAATCGAATAAACTTGCGTAAGGATATTAAAAAAAAGAAATAATATAAATCAAATTAAATAATAATTCAATGAAATCAATGAAATTTTTTGCAATTGTGGGACTGGTATTGACAGTTTTACTCTCTGCATGCGGCGGTGGTGGTGCTACACCTAAAACCGTAAATCTTAAAAATGAGGCAGATAGTCTTAACTACGCCTTGGGTATTATTAATGGAAATCATGTTACTACTTCTTTCTTAGTAAATGATTCAACAGGTAATGACTTGTTAGTATTGTTAAAAGAGATTGATTCAAAAATGAATTCAAAAGGTGGCGAAATGTTTGATAACGGCCATCAAGTAGGATTGATGTTACAAGAAATGAAAAAAGAAGGATTGGATTTTAATCCAGATCTTGCTTTTATAGAAAAAATGATGATACAAGGTTTTGTTAATGGCATAACAGGTAAAGAGATGGGTATTAGCGGAGATGAGGCAGAGGCTTATTATCACGAAGCTGTTCAAAGAAAAATGCAAAACACTCCTTCTATTAACTTAAATGATTTTCAACCCGAAGAGGAAAATCCTGACGAAGAAAATCAATAATCAACAGTATAAAAAGTAGAAAAGAACAATGAAACGAAATATATTTTTAACACTTACTATTGCTTTAGTAGCAATAATTTTTGCATCATGTGGCGCAGGTGCTCCTAAAGCAAAATCGGTAAAACTAAATAATGAGTTGGACAGTATAAACTATATGTATGGTTTGTTCAATGGAAATCGTATTAAAGCGATGTTTGAGGCAGATAGTGATTTTGATGCTAAAAAAATAAATGAGTATGTAGAAGGTGTGGTAAAAGGCTTAAATGCAAAAACATCGGATGATAATAAAGAGGTAGTACAGTTAGGTGGCAACATTGGTGCTTGGATTAAGCAACAAGAAACCAATGGTTTCTTAGGCGACTCTACTCTTAAACTTAATTACTCTTTGTTCCGTCAAGGTTTTGTAAATTCAAGCAAGAATGATAAGATGATGATGGGAGTTGAAGAAGCTGAAGCATATATTAATAGAGTAATGGAAGCACGTCAAGAAAAAATGATGGCTGAGCAGTACAAAGAAGAAAAAATAGCAGGAGAAGCTTTTATCGCTGAGAGTAAATCTATTGAAGGAATTCAAGAAACAGCATCAGGTCTATTGTATGTTGTTGAGAGAGATGCTAATGGTGCTAAACCTACTGCAACAGATGTTGTAAAGGTGCATTACAAAGGAACTTTAATGGACGGAACAGAGTTTGATAGCTCATACGAGCGCTCCGAGCCAACAGAATTTGTTGTAAATCAAGTTATTCCAGGATGGATTGAAGGTTTGCAATTGATGCCAGTGGGTTCAAAATATAAATTCTACATTCCTCAAAATTTAGCTTATGGTGCAAGAGGATCTCATGGAAGTATTCCTCCATTTTCACCACTTGTATTTGAAGTGGAATTGTTGGAAATTGTTTCTCAATAATTAGCAAATAGAATATAATGAAAAAAGCAAGTGATATATTTATTTTACTTGCTTTTTTGTTTTTATGAAATGACATTTGCCATAAAGTTTTAATGGCTTTGCGCTTATTCTGTTTGTAGAATATCTTATCAGGCTAAGAAATTTTTATTCTATTTATTCCCACCACATATACCATTCTTTTCAATTATTTCTTCTGCCTTCTGAAGTGCTGCTATCACATTGTCGAAAATATAATTATTACCAACAAGATCTGTCACACCTGTCGAATCTAAGATTTCTTTCACAGACTCATTTACTCCGGATAACAATATGTTTGTATTATCTTTGTATGACATACGAATTAAGTTCATCAAGTTGTTAGCGCCAGTTGCATCCATAAACGGAACCTTTCGCATACGAACAATCCGAACGCAAGGAGAGTCGCCCAATTGTTTAATGGTTTCTTCAAATTTATTAGCAACTCCAAAAAAGAAAGGACCTTCAATTTCATAAATAGCAACACCATTTGGTATCTCTAAATTCTCTGTATCTAAAAGAGAGCTCATATCATCCTCTTCATCCTCTTGTTTTGACAATGTTTTTTCAAATACAGATACCGTCGATACTGCCGATATACGGCGTATAAATAGCACAATAGCGAGCAAAAGACCAACTTGAATGGCTATCGTTAAGTCAAAAATAACAGTCAGCGAAAATGTTGTTAAAAGAACAGCTATGTCGGATTTAGGACCTCGCATCAGAGAGCGAAAAGTTCTCCATTCACTCATGTTGTAAGCCACAATAATAAGTACCGCAGCTAATGTGGGCATTGGAATATGCTTGGTTAAATCACCTAAGAAAAGTAAAATTAATAAAAGTACTATTGCATGTACTATGCCAGCTACTGGAGTTCGTCCGCCATTGTTGATATTAGCCATAGTTCGAGCAATAGCGCCGGTGGCAGGAATACCTCCAAATAATGGAGTAATTATATTGGCTGCACCTTGGGCTATAAGTTCAGTATTTGAATTATGTTTTTTACCAATTACTCCATCGGCTACAGTGGCTGATAGCAAAGATTCAATAGCACCTAACATCGCAATTGTAAAAGCTACTGGCAAAAGAGATTGAATCATATTGAAATTAATCTCATAAGGAGTATAAGTAGGCAAAGACTTGCTTATGGTAAATCGATCACCAATTGTATCGACTCCGTGCATAGTCGTATATTTTTTTAAGAAATAGACGAGAACGGTCATAAAAATGATTGCAATTAGCGAACCAGGTATTTTAGAAGTAAGTTTGGGTGTGAAAATAATAATTAAAAGCGAAACAATAGTTATTAAAAATGTCCATAAATTGAATGAGGCTATGTTTTCGGCATAAACAGCCCATTTGTGAATAAAATCAGCAGGAACATTATCAATTTGTAGTCCAAAAGCATCTTTTATTTGTGTAGCAAAAATAGTAAGCGCAATACCGCTCGTAAAACCTACAACTACTGGATATGGAATAAATTTGATAACAGCACCTAACTTTAGCACACCCATTGCAACCAGCATAACACCAGCCATAATGGTAGCTACAGCTAATCCAGTTACGCCAAATTGTTGTACGACGCCATATACAATAACGATAAAGGCACCTGTTGGGCCTCCAATTTGTACACGACTCCCTCCTAAAAATGAGATGATGAAACCTGCAATAATGGCAGTGTATAAACCTTTTTCGGGCGTTACGCCTGAAGCTATACCAAAAGCAATTGCAAGTGGAAGTGCAATAATTCCTACAATTAAACCAGCCATAAGATCGGCCATAAACTTTTCACGACTATATTTTTTTAGCGTGTTAAATATTTCAGGTCTAAAAATATCCATAGGTACGATAATCAATAAAAATAATTAATTCAATAACTGATTGCAAACATTTCTTATTTGAATAAGTTTTATCCTAATATGAATAAATATTTATATTCAAATATTCTGCAAAGGTAATATTTTTATATCTTTACTAAATATTTGCTAAGAAATAAGTAAGCTCTTTTTGAAACAAACATAATAGTACTAAAAATATTTGATATGTACAATAGTAAGCAATACAATTATAAACGCAGAAGTTCCAGCGTTACACAAATAGGGACTTTATCAATGGGAGGCGAAAATCCGATTCGCGTACAATCAATGACAAGTACAGATACCAATGATATTGAGAATTCTGTTGCACAATTTGAACGTATTGTTAAAGCTGGTGGTGATTTAGTGCGTTTAACAACGCAGGGAATGAAGGAGGTGGATAGTTTGAAAATAATTTATCAAACAATTCGTGAGAAAGGATATGATATTCCCTTTGTAGCAGATATTCATTTTAATGCAAATGTGGCAGATTATGCAGCTCAGGTTGTAGAGAAAGTTCGAGTTAACCCAGGAAACTTTGTGGCTGGCATTAAGCCTAAATCAAGCGATGGTTACACTGATGAAGAATATAAGCAGGAAGCACTTAAATTAGAAGAACGTTTTGTTCAACTCCTAAATATCTGCAAAAATCTTAATGTTGCTATTCGGATTGGAGTGAATCACGGATCGCTTAGTGAGCGCATGATGATGACTTGGGGCGATACGGCACGTGGAATGGTAGAATCTTGTATGGAGTTGCTGCATACGTGTAGGAAAAATGATTTTAGTGATGTTGTTATTTCAATGAAAGCTTCCAACACCGTAATGATGATTGAATCTGTTAGGCTATTGGTGGAGGAGATGGAGAAAGCTGATTTTCACTTTCCAATTCATTTAGGAGTAACTGAGGCTGGTGATGGTGAAGATGGACGTATTAAGTCATCTGTTGGGATTGGTGCATTATTAGCTGAAGGAGTGGGTGATACGGTGCGTGTATCATTAAGTGAAGAGCCAGAATGTGAGATACCGGTAGCAAGCAAATTGGTTGATTATATAAGCGCAAGAAGTAAAAATACGAAGTTGATAGAAGTTAAGTCAAAGGGGAATTTTGAATTAAAAGCTTTCACACGTCGTAAAACAAAAGCTGTATCGATTATTGGAGGTGAAAATTTACCAGTAGTAATCTCGAAACCAGCTATTCATCCTAATCTTACAGCGGACTTTACGCTGCGTGAAGATGTAATAGTCGATTTGAATAAAAACACATATCCAATTTATACAATAGATACACTCCCTAAGGAATCTGAGGAAGAAATCTTGTTTTTAAGCTCATGTTACGATGAATTTGATGCAAATTTAATTGAAACCCTGAAGAATAGACAAAATATTGTGTTGCTTCTACATGCAAACCCTGATAATCCCGTTGGAGAAATGCGTGCGTTTATCCATAGTTTGATGGCAGAGAAAGTAGAAACACCTGTTGTTTTGCTTGGAAATTATGATGAAACTGATGTTGAATCCTTACAAATCAAAGCTTCTGCTGATCTTGGCGTACTATTTGTAGATGGTTTGGCCGATGGTATTTTAATTCAAAATAAAAGTGGGAAAATACCTCATGGTAACGTTCTTTCTTTATCTTTTGGTGTTTTGCAAGCTGCACGAGTAAGAACAAGTAAGACAGAGTTTATCTCTTGTCCAGGTTGTGGTCGAACTTTATTTGATTTACAAACTGTTGTTGCAAAAGTGAAAGAGAAAACCTCGCATCTTACCGGACTGAAAATAGGTGTAATGGGATGTATTGTAAATGGTCCTGGTGAAATGGCAGATGCCGATTACGGATATGTTGGAGCTGCACGTGGTAAAATTAGTTTATACAAAAAGCACGATTGCATAGAGCGAAATGTTCCAGCAGAAGAGGCAGTTGATAGGTTGATTGAATTGATTAAAAGAAATGGTGACTGGGTAGAACCAGGTGAAAATTAATTTTTAAATAATAAATATGAATAAAAAAATTTTTTTACTCTCGTTTTTGATGATGAGTTTGTTTTATGTTTCGCACGCACAAGTTAATGAACGTTCTATAGGTGCTCGCTTTGGCTGGGGTGGAGATATTTCTTATCATCATCCATTAAGCAGTACCACCCGTGCTGAAATAGATTTAGGCCTTTCTGGTTTTAAGAATGGAGGGTTTGTTCTTACTGGTATTCATCAGTGGTTGTTTGCTCCAAACGGTGGATTTAACCTGTTCGCAGGTGTAGGTCCTCAAGTTGGCTCTTTCTATTATGATGAGTCGGATAGAAAAGGCTATGGATTGGGGCTTGCGGTTAGTGGGCAAGTTGGTGTGGAATACAATATCGATGAAGTACCTTTGCAGGTATCTTTAGATTGGCGCCCTAGTATAAACGTCATAGCAAAAACGAATAATTTTGCTTATCAAGGCTTTTCGCTGGGAATTAGATACCGATTTTAAAGTGTTTTCGTAGTTGAGTATAGGGGAGGAGATTTAATCTACTCCCTTTTTTTATGTCCTTTTTTTATCTACTTGTGCTTTACAAGCTTTACAGCTTTACTATTGCCGACTAAAAGAATTAATAAACCTCGTTCTTTTGTTTTAATAATATGCGTGTTGCCATTAGATATAGTTTTGTATATTAGATTACCATTAGCAGTGTAAAGACTTATGTTTTCTCCTTTCTGAAGATGCGAAATAATCAGTAAGTCATCTTTTATAAGCACATTGTTTGTTCTCTCTCTTTCTTGCTCTATCTCCAATATGCCTGTAAGTAGAAGTTCAGTTTTGATAATATTTGACGAGTTTGAAAAACTATTGTCAAGCTGAGCAAATAATCGATAGTAGTACTCTTTGTTAGGTGTAAGATCTGTAAATTCATGAGAAACCTGAGTTGTTGGCAAATTGTGATGCACAAATAAGGTATCAACTCCCCCATGCTTAACATAAACATCATCAATGGCTAAGTTACCTTGTGATTTGTAATAAGTAAATCGAAACTGATTATACTCATGATCTGAATCGAAGTGATAGATGGGCGAATGTTTTGAAGAGTTTTGATAGTTTATTTTATCGACGAGATAAGAGGCACCAGACTTATTAAAAGCTTCTATTGTGAAATATGATCCGCTTGCATTGGATGGAAAGCGATACATAAATTGAAGTTGTGTTACAGCTTGTTCATAAGTTTTTGTTTGCAACCACTCTTTGTCTCTTTTTAGCCCTACCGAAGGAGGGTTTTCACCTGAACTGACAGCGCTAGTATAATTTCCACTTGCTGTGCCACTCCAACCAGCAGGCAAATTGCCACCACTCGAATTAACATTGTCAAAGCTTTCAAGTTCACTAATTACTGAGCCTGATAGTGTAAATAAATCAATGATGAAGTTTTGGGTATAAGGATGGTCCTCCCAGTTAGCAGTAAAAGAATTAGTGCTAATGTCTGAAGCTTCCAAGGCAATTGGAGCGTCTAATTTGTTTGTTCTAAATTGAACTGTATTTGCAGTTTTTTTAGCGTTTGCCTGATTGATTACCGAGTTTATAAAATAGGTATAACGCGTGTCTGGTCTAAGGCTGCTAATTTCATAATGATTTTTCGAACCGATATCTTCATTCTTGAATATGTAATTAATATTATTAGCAAAACTCATCGTGTGAGTACCTAAAACAGCTAAATCAGAATACGGAAGTTCTTCCCATTCATCGATATTAAATGTGCTTTTAGGATGAGTAATAGAACTTTTGCGTTTCAAAACTTTATCTTGTCCCCAATAATAATCTGCTCCTCCGTCCAATGTTCCAACAATATCTATTTGCATTTCGTTACGAAATAGGGCTATTGCATCATTCCCGTTAAAAGCTAATATGGAGTCGTTAAAGAGATCAGCTTTTGCTTGTAGTTCTTCATTAGTTGAGCGCGAATAAACAATAAGATAAGTTTTGCCATGAGCCAAAGTGCCACTAAGATTTAAATTGGTAGTATAAGCTCCAATACCGTTCGATTGTTTTTTGAGTTGATATTTGGATAAATCAATAGTAGAGCCAGTTCCATTAAATAACTCAATGGCTTTGTCATTTGACAAACCTTCGTAGTAAGTCGAAATAATTAAATCTCCAGCTTCCTCAGCTCCCTCATAAAGGGTGAGTCTATAAGAATCGGCCTGATTATCGTCAAACCAATGGAGTAGGGCACCAACTGGCGTGATTTCAGTAGGTCCCAAAGCAAGAAACTCTGAACTAATAACCACCTTAATTGGAATCTCAACAGTTGTCTGTAATCCTCCACCGTTTATAAGGAGTGTGTCAGAAATCACTCCAAGCTCTGTTGTCAATACAGATATTTCAATATCAATCCCGTTTGTAAGCTCATGTGCTGTTGCACTTGTTTTAGAAAGACTAAAGTGGGACTTTTGAGTGTTGATGCTAAAATGAACATCACTTTTAATATTTATACCTTGTAATAAAAAACTTGTGCTTTGCTCTGTGTTTTGCATCACAGCACCCATATCCATGTGAAAATTTCTTGTGGGTGAAATTAAAAAAGCTTCATCTCCTATATCAAAATCAAATGCTATATCTTTTTGGTTGCCCCAAATATGTTCTACCAGCTCGGGATAATCAATAAACGGATTTCGATTGTTTTGAATTTCGAATACTTTTTCGTTTCTGATTCGCTCTTTATCACTTACAGGGTCCTGACGGTGCCATTTTAACAATAAATCAATAGCCCATGGTTTCCACATTGGGTAAAGTTCGTTGTTAAGCATAGCTGAGTTCCAAAGTGGATATAAATCTTCATAAATTGTTGAGATATAAAAATAAGCGCGAGCGAAATCACCCTTAAATTCGTCAGATGGCTCAAAAGCTCTGCCGCTGTATTCCTTACCAAAAATATTCTCTCCAATAGTGGAAACTTCGTTGTAGAAGACAACTTGATTGCCAATTTCTCCCAACGGAAAATTATTTTTAGTCGAATTGGTACGGCTATCGGAAGGGTAAAGATGGTGCAAATCACGATAAGCGTAATTAGGATGACCGCCCCACCAACTTTTAGGAAATGAATGCTCAATGTCAATTCCTGATACTGAGTTGTATTCATTAAAATAGCGTTTAACTGGAGAGTACATATCTACAACGCTATTGTCAACAGGGTTGCGGTCAGTTTTATAAAATCCTTCCCAGGTTGCTCCTTCCCCCGAGCCATAGTGTAGTAGATAGAGCGGCGAAGATATCTCTTTTAGTGTAGTTTTTAATTCAGCTTTGTTTTTTCCTTTGGCAAAATAGTAATAACCCGTAGGGATTTTTGCCATACTAGTAAGAGCGAATAGAAAGGAGAATAGAAAACTCAAAAATATCTTTTGCCTGTTCATTATGCAAGTGTTTTAATGATAAGTTATTAGTATGTTAGGAGAGTAATTTCACTTTAATCTCTCCAACGTTTTGTTAAATCACCGTAAGCATCGATACGACGGTCGCGGAAGAATGGCCACCAACGTCTTACATTTTCACTTCTTTGCATATCGATATCAACGACTAATATTTCGTCTTCTTTTGTATTGGTTTCTCCCAATATCTCCCCTTGAGGTCCTGTTACAAAACTAGTTCCCCAAAATAAAATACCTCCTGTTACTTCCGATGGGTCAGCCTCATAGCCCACACGATTGCATGAAATAACTGGCACTCCATTGGCTACAGCATGTGCTCGCTGTATCGTAACCCATGCTTGACGTTGTCGCTCTTTTTCCTCTTCTGTGTCACTGCTTTCCCAACCAATTGCTGTAGGGTAAATTAAAACTTCAGCACCAGCCATAGCCATCATGCGTGCAGCTTCGGGATACCATTGATCCCAACAAACCAGCACACCCAATTTTCCTAGAGAAGTTTCAATTGGCTCAAAACCCAAATCACCTGGTGTAAAGTAGAACTTTTCGTAATAAGCTGGATCATCTGGAATGTGCATTTTGCGGTATTTCCCAGCAATGCTTCCATCACGCTCCATCACTACTGCTGTGTTGTGATATAGTCCTGCTGCTCGCTTTTCAAAAAGTGATAAGACAATAACAACATTGAGTTCTTTTGCCAATAGCCCAAAGTGCTCGGTTGACGGCCCTGGGATTGTTTCTGCTTGATCAAACACATTTACATCTTCGGTTTGGCAAAAATAAAGTCCGTTATGTATTTCTTGAAGTACAATAAGTTCAGCTCCTTTTTCAGCAGCTTTTCGAATGTTGTTATCTAATTTTTCTATGTTAGAAACTATATCAGCACTGTTGGCTTGTTGTATCAATCCTACTCTCATATCAATAAGTTTTTGTTGATTGCAAAGATAAGAAATCTCTATGATAAATAATCAAATAATTAATAAGTAGTATGCTGGGTATAGTATTATGTAAATAATTGTAGCTCGATAAAATATTGATTGAAATAAGAAAGGCTGTTCCCTTTTGTTGGATACAGCCCTTTACGTTTATTTAATAAGAGAAGCAATTAATTAGCAATTTAGGTTTAATCATACGGCTTCCTGAAGGCTTGAGATAAGTAGTACGAATTGCAAATATACTTTATTTGTGCAATGATTAATTACTCTTCTTCAATTTTTTCAAATTATTATTTTCCAACAAAGATTTCATTTGAGTAATCGCCACTTTGTTCAGTTCAATCAATCTTTCTTGTTGGGATAATTCATTTCGGATTAAAAGAGCATTGATACTTTCCATATTGCTCAAAACAACCAATTGCTCAATAGTGGCTTCATCTCGAATATTTCCGTTTGCATCAGGATTTTTATCCCGCCATTCTTTGGCTGTCATTCCAAATAAAGCAACATTCAGCAAATCGGCTTCATTTGCATAGATAAAAACACTTTGTTGCTTGGTTATTTCCTTTGGGATAAGATTCTCCTTGATAGCATCTGTATGAATACGGTAATTAATTTTAGAAATCGTTCGTTGCAAGTTCCATTCTAATTTTTGTTGATTATTTTCTTCGTCTTTTAAGCGTTGGAATTCTTTAATTACAAACAACTTAAATTCAATCGAGATCCACGAAGCAAATTCTAAGGCAATATCTTTATGAGCAAATGTTCCTCCATATCTTCCAGGTTTTGAAACAATTCCAATAGCTTTAGTACTTTCAATCCATCGTTTTGGTGTCATCACAAAACTGTTTAAGCCAGCTTGTTTTCTAAACCCCTCGAATTCGAGGGGTTTAAAATTTGGATTATACATCGTTTCCCAAAAACCCAACAATTCGATAGTATTTCTATTGCGCATCCAGTTTTGTATAATGCTATCGGTATGTTTTGCATCTTTATATCGAGCAATATCAGTTAATGAGATATAATCTTCTTTATTCTCTTCATAAAGAATAATGTCAACTTACTGTACTGTTATTTTCTTATTCTTTGCCATATTTCAAAATACTTTAATTTCGTAATTACTAAGCCATTCTAAGGTAGTCCGTATTGGCTATTAGATAATTCTTAATTCGTTATTAATGATATTAACTGTAAAGAATAATACCAATAGAGTCATTAAGAAAACTACTTTAATTTCAATTTTTGCATTACAACTCCCCTTAGAACTTTCCCTTTAGGGGATTGAGGGGCTGGGGCCGAGTAGTTTCTACTCTCTATTCTTTATATTATTTTCAAAATATTCTTCTAACTTACTTCCCATAGTTTTCAACCATGATTTAGCTTCTTCCAACTTGGGCTCTAAGTCTGTAAGGCTATCTTTTAGTGATTCGAATGAGTCGCTGCCTACTTCTACACTTTTCTCTCGAAGCTTTTCTATGCTCTCTTCTATTTCATCCAATAGCGAATTGATACGTTCTTTGAAACTGTTCTTATTTGATTCCATTGTGATTTCTGTATTTTTAAGAGAAGTAATATTCTATTCTGTTTTACTTACTGTCTTTTTTAGATATTTATCAATAACCATGGCTACTGTTGCATCGCCACTAATATTGATGGTGGTGCGAAGCATATCCAAAGGTCTATCGATAGCAAAAATTAATGCTAAGCCAGCTTCTGGAATACCAGCTTGAGCTAAAACTATTAGCAACATAACCATTCCTGCACCTGGAACGGCTGCGGAGCCAATACTTGCAAGGGTGGCAGTTACAATAATTCCTAACTGTATGCTTATTGGTAAATCCATTCCAAAAGCTTGTGCAATAAATATGGCTGCTACAGCTTGATATAGACTTGTTCCGTCCATATTAATTGTTGCGCCAATGGGTAAAACAAAACTTGATACCTCGCTATCAACTTTCAAATACTCTTCAACGCACTCCATTGTTACGGGCAGTGTAGCGGCAGATGAACTTGTGCTAAATGCCAAAAGTTGCGCGGGTGCCATTCCTTTAAGGAAAAACTTGGGACTTTTATTTGTAAAAATAAAGACCAAAAGTAAATAGAAAAGAAGTACTGTAAAGAGACCTAATACCACGGTCAATGCATACCAAAAAAGCGCAACAAATAAGTCTTTGTTTGGTGCTTCTGCTACCAAGCTTGCCATCAATGCAAACACCCCAAATGGTGCTGATAGCATGATTATATCAATCATCTTTAGAATAACCGCATTGAAACCATCAAAAAACTCTTTGATTAGTTTTGATTTCTCTTTTGGAATAAGCACTATGCCAATTCCGAGAAAAATGGCAAAAAAGATAACTTGCAGCATGTTGCCATTATTGGATGCAGCATGAAATATATTATCAGGAACTATATCTTCTAAGGCTTGCAGCGGTCCATGTTCTTTCTGCTCCGAAAAGCTTACAAGTCTATTTTCAGTTTCACTGCTGTAGTTTACAAGCAAGCTCTCTCGGGTTTCAGGTGTAATAGAATTTCCAGGTTTAATGATGTTTGCTAAAACTAAACCTATCGATACGGCAATAACAGTGGTAAGTAAGTATAAGCTTATGGTTCTCAAGCCCATTTTTGAAAGACTTGAGATGTCTTTCAGATTGGCTACACCTGTAATTAAAGAGACAAAAATAAGAGGTATGGCTATCAGTTTCAATAAATTGATGAAGATGTTTCCAAATGGTTTTATCCAGTTACGAACAAAGAGTTCAGCTTTGGAAATATCCACCAATTCTCCTCCAACAGTTATTTGAGTAATCGACTCACCCCATGCTGTGCTAAGAAGCGTAAGGCTAAAAATAATACCCAAAGCCATCCCTATAAGAATTTTCCAATGGAGAGCCAGTTTTCTTATTTTATGATTTTCAGCTGTCTTATTTGTCACCTTTTTTTATTGTATCTAAGTATTGTAATTGACAAAAATACAATCTTACTTTGTGAAATACAAAATATAAAATCAATAAATCATGTTGAAGACTTGACAATTAAGTTGTAAATTTTTTAGTTTAATCGTTGTAATAACTGTAGAAACTGATTAAAGTGATAATATGCATATTCAATTTTGTGCCAGTCGCAGATATATATTATATTTGTAGATTGATATTTTTAAAATAGAAAAACACAATTTATAGTACAGATATACAAAAATTGAATCTTATGAAATTAAAAGTTTTAATTATGACAATTGCATTAGCAGCATTAAGTGCTTGCACCAGCAATGGTGGAAAAGAAACTACCCCATTAATCGAAAAAACAGTTCCCACAATTGAAAATGGACGCATGACACCCGAGGTGCTGTGGTCATTTGGGCGATTGAGTGGCGTGCAGGTTTCACCGGATAAATCTAAAATCCTTTACACAGTTGGATATTACAGTGTAGAGCACAACGCAAGCAACACAGAGCTTTTTGTTATGAATGTGGATGGCAGTAATAAAAAACAAATCACCAAATCGACTTGGCGAGTTGCCGCTGCAAAGTGGATGAATGATAATGAGCACATAGCTTATTTAAGTAATGAAAATGGATCATGGCAAGTTTGGAAAATGAAAACTGATGGAAGCAGTCGTAAGCAGTTGACAAGCTATGAAGGTGGTATTAGTGATTTTAAGTTTTCACCCGATGAGTCGATGTTGCTTTTTGTATCTGATGTAAAATATGGCGAAAGAACGGTTGA
Source organism: uncultured Paludibacter sp. (assembly GCA_964346125.1). Classification (GTDB taxonomy): domain Bacteria; phylum Bacteroidota; class Bacteroidia; order Bacteroidales; family Paludibacteraceae; genus UPXZ01. Next base: position 33,138 of record CAYFTO010000001.1, on the reverse strand, counting down.
TAAACACCCTGATTTAGATAAAACAAGCGGTATTATTGTAAACGATTTGATGTACAAACATTGGGATGAGTGGGTTGAATCTGTTCCTCACCCTTTTGTAGCTAAATTTGATGGAAAACAAATAAGCGATGTACGTGATATATTAGAAGGTGAGCCTTACGAAAGTCCTATGAAGCCTTTTGGAGGAATTGAGCAATTGGATTGGACACCCGATGGGAAGACAGTAGCTTATACTTGCCGTAAAAAAACAGGTTTGGAATATGCAATTTCAACCAATTCCGATATCTATTTTTATAGTATTGAATCAGGCGAAACAGTGAATATGACAGAAGGGATGATGGGCTATGATCAAAACCCCTCTTTTTCGCCCGATGGTAAATGGATGATTTGGGAAAGCATGGAGAATGATGGATACGAGTCGGATAAAAATAGGTTGTTTGCATTGAATATTGAGTCAGGCGAAAAAACTTATTTGACTGAAAACTTTGATCAAAATGTGGATGGAGCTGTTTGGACAGATGATAGTAGCGAAATTTACTTTGTAAGCACTTGGCATGCGAAAACGCAGATTTACAAGCTTAGCATGGAAGATGGTAGCATTGAGCAAATCACAGAAGGCGTACACGATTACGAATCTGTACATCCTTTAGGGGAAGAGCTTATAGCAGTGAAACACTCTATGAGCAAGCCGAATGAAATATATGCTTACAATTTGGCTACAAAAGAAGAACGCGAACTTTCGTTTGAAAATAAAGAAATTTTGGAGCAGCTAAATATGGGTAATGTTGAAGAGCGTTGGGTAACAACCACCGACGGCAAGCAGATGCTGACATGGGTTATTTATCCACCTAATTTTGACCCTAATAAAAAATACCCAACTTTACTTTATTGTCAAGGTGGGCCACAATCTCCTGTAAGTCAGTTTTGGTCCTATCGATGGAATTTCCAGATGATGGCAGCGAATGATTATATTATTGTTGCACCTAACAGACGTGGACTACCAGGTTTTGGACACGATTGGTTAACTCAAATTAGCGGTGATTATGGTGGGCAAAATATGAAAGATTATTTGGCTGCTATTGATGATGTAAGTAAAGAAGACTATGTGGATAGCGACCACTTAGGATGTGTTGGCGCAAGTTACGGTGGATATTCTGCATTTTGGTTAGCAGGGCATCATAATAAACGTTTCAAAGCCTTTATTGCTCACGATGGTATGTTTAATTTTGAACAACAATATTTAGAAACGGAGGAGATGTGGTTTGTAAATTGGGATTTAGGTGGCCCGTACTGGGACAAAAGCAATGCTGTTGCTCAACGCAGTTATGCCAACTCACCTCATCTTTTTGTTGATAAATGGGATACGCCAATTTTAGTAATTCATGGCGAGAAAGATTATCGTATTTTGGCATCGCAAGGGATGGCAGCTTTCAACGCAGCTGTGTTGCGTGGCGTCCCTGCAGAACTGTTAATTTTCCCAGATGAAAATCACTGGGTACTTCAACCTCAAAACGGTATTTTATGGCAGCGTACATTCTTTGGCTGGTTGGATAAATGGTTAAAAGATTAAAAGGACATTATTGAAATTATGGGTCAATATAAAATAGAAATATGTGCCAACTCAGTGCAAAGTTGTATTGAGGCACAACGTGGCGGTGCATATCGAGTTGAGCTTTGTACAGCTATTCCAGAAGGAGGAACAACACCTTCTTACGGTGAAATAGCGGTTGCACGTGAAGAGTTGGATATCAAATTAAACGTAATCATACGTCCAAGAGCTGGCGATTTCCTCTATAACGAGTGGGAATTTCGTGCTATGCAACAAGATATCAAAATGTGCAAAGAATTGGGTGTGGATGGTGTTGTATTTGGATGTCTTACTGCCGATGGTGAAGTGGATATGGAGAAAAACAGGATTCTGATGGAAGAGGCAGATGGAATGACTACCACTTTTCATCGCGCATTTGATATGTGTAAAGATCCTTTCGATAGCTTAGAAAAGATAATAGAGTTGGGCTTCGATTGCATTCTTACATCGGGTGGTCGCCCAAAAGCTGAAGAGGGAGTCGATTTACTGAGTCAGTTGGTCGAAAAAGCAGCTGGTCGCATTGTTATTATGCCAGGGAGTGGCATTACAGAGGAAAATATTGCAATGATTGCAGAAAAAACAAAAGTAAAAGAGTTACATTTATCAGCTCGACTGCCTCTGGAGAGTGGAATGGTTTATCGCAATCCGGATGTATCGATGGGTGGTACAAATATTTCGGTTGATGAATATGCATTTCCTGTCACAAATGCAAGACGAGTTGAAAACACATTAAAACAATTAGATTACTTAACTAAAAAATAAGAACTATGAACATTTTCAAAAAGTTAGCAAGTTCACTACTTCTTGCTCTATTCTTACTAAGTAGTTCTGTAGCGTTCGGAGCTAATGCTGATTATCGTGTAATTCCTTTGCCAAACTCGATTGTGGCACAAAGTGGAAAGGGTTTCACACTTAATGCAAATACAAAAGTCGTTTATCCAAAAGGGAACGTAAAAATGCAAAAGAATGCTGAGTTCTTAGCTCAATACCTCAAAGAACAAACAGGTATGAATATCACTACAGCTACTTCTGGCGGGGCGAACGCAATTGTATTGAATAATAAACTAAAAGCTTCAAACAAAGAGCGTTATCAATTGACAGTAAGCAGTAAGCAAATTACAATATCAGGAGCAAGCGAAGCGGCAGTATTTTACGGTATTCAAACTTTGCGTAAAGCAACTCCTTTTGAAAAAGAGATTGTTTATCCAGCTGTTAAAATTGTAGACGAACCTCGTTTTGGCTACCGTGGTATGCACTTGGATATTGCTCGCCATTTCCAATCGGTTGACTTTGTTAAAAAATTCATCGATATGATTGCTTTACACAATGTAAATACTTTTCATTGGCATTTAACCGAAGACCAAGGTTGGCGTATTGAGATAAAAAAATATCCAAAATTGACGGAAATTGGTGCTTGGAGAAGTGAAACTGTAATTGGACACAATACAGGTCAATATGATGGTAAACCACACGGTGGATTTTATACACAAAAAGAAATTAGTGAAGTTGTGCAATATGCAGCGGATCGTCACATTGAAATTATCCCTGAAATTGATTTACCTGGACATATGTTAGCCGCTTTGGCTTCTTATCCTGAGCTTGGTTGTACAGGTGGTCCTTATGAAGTAGAGAAAACATGGGGTGTTTTTGACGATGTGCTTTGTGTTGGTAAAGAGGCAACATTTACTTTCTTAGAAGATGTTTTGACAGAGGTTATGGAGCTTTTTCCATCAAAATACATCCATATTGGTGGTGATGAATGTCCTAAAGTTCGCTGGGAAGAGTGCCCTGATTGTCAAGCTAAAATCAAAGAATTAGGTCTGAAAGATGATGAGAAACACGCTAAAGAGTTTTACTTGCAAAGCTATGTTACAGAGCGAGTTGAAAAATTCTTAAATGAGCATGGTCGTTCTATTATAGGTTGGGATGAGATTTTGGAAGGAACGCTTGCACCAAACGCTACGGTGATGTCATGGCGTGGTATGGATGGCGGAATTGAGGCTGCTCGTCAAGGTCACGATGTAATTATGACACCCAATAGTCACCTCTACTTTGACTATTACCAAACAGCCGACACGAAAAATGAACCTATGGCAATCGGTGGTTTTGTACCTGTTGACCGTGTCTATGCTTTGGATCCTGTTCCAAGTCGTTTGTCGAAAGAAGAAGCTAAACACATTTTGGGTGCTCAAGCTAATATTTGGACGGAATATATCCAAACTTCTGATCAGATTGAATATATGCTGCTTCCACGTTTGGCTGCATTGAGTGAAGTACAATGGATGCAGACAAGCAAAAAAGAATATTTAGATTTCTTGGATCGCTTGCCACGACTAATTAAGTTTTATGATGAGTTGGGTTATAATTACGCAACACATGTTTACGATGTTCAAACCAACTTAGTACCCGATGCTGACAACGGTAAATTGCATGTAGAGTTTGCTACGATTGATAATTCGCCAATCTATTACACATTGGATGGTACAGAACCTACAGCAAGTTCAACGCAATATAAAGGAAAATTTAGTATTGATAAAACAGCGACTATCAAAGCAAGAGCTATCCGTGAGAATGGTAAAAATAGCCGCGTATTTACAGAGCAATTTACCATGAGTAAAGCCAGTTTGAAGCCAATTCAACTCTTGACAAAAGCCGCTGGTAGCTACGAATATACAGGTGCGCCTATGCTTAATGATGGCTTAAGAGGGGTAGATGATAATTACAAAACAGGTCGTTGGATGGGTTTCCAAAACAATGATTTAGTTGCAATAATTGACTTGCAAAAATCAACTGAAGTTTCTAAAGCGGCAATTCAAACAGCCATAAATACGGGTGATTGGATTTTTGATGCTGATAAATTTACGGTTGAATTGTCCGATGATGGTGAAAATTTCCGCTTTGTAGCCGGTATCGAAACCGATCAAAGCTTCAAAACAGAACATTGGAAAGGGGTTAATAATCACACCGTTACTTTCCCAAAACAATCAGCTCGCTACGTAAAAGTTACTGTAACTACTCTAAGACAGTTTCCAAAGTGGCATGGTGGACAAGGCAGAGCCTTTATTTTTGTGGATGAGATAAGTGTTAACTAAAATATTCGAGCTTGAATAAAATAGAAAATGACGGAGTAAATTATTACTTCGTCATTTTTTTTTGAAGTTCAAAATCAATCGTAGAAAAGAGTATTCTGAAAGTTTATCTGTGCAGTTATAGCTTTACTTGACTAAGTTCCTAAAATATCAGTCAGTCAAACTCTCCGGATTAGTTTCAACCAAATCTCTTTTGTTTACCACACTTTCTAAAATTGAGATAATTACCAAGGGAGCAACAGTTTTGGCTATAGAAGATACTACACGCAAACTTTTATTCTTTGTTTTGTTTCGTTTAGCAGTTAGTAAAAACAAGCCACCACCAATAGCAGCACCAACAATAAATTCCAAAGGTAGTTTGGCAGCATTCTCTTTTATTGTTTGTAATATAGCCGCTTTGTCGTATTTATTCTCGTTCATAATAATTATAATTAAAACAATTAGTTTTGGTTTAGTAAAAAGTTGAAAATTACAAAATTATTTTGCTAAAAACAAGAATTGAGATAATAAGTTTGAAAATAAATGAATTATCTCTTTTTTACTCTTTGCATCTATCTAAGAATGATTAATTTTGTAGATTAAATAGAAGAAAAAAAGAAATAAAAAGAATGGATTTACTATATAGTTTGTATCAACAACACGCTGTTGTCAGTACCGACAGCCGTAACTGTCCGAGTGGTTGTTTGTTTTTCGCACTGCGCGGTGAGCGCTTTGATGCCAATGCGTATGCAAAGTCGGCTTTGGAAAATGGTGCAGCGTATGCTGTGATTGATAATCCTGCCTATGCTTTGGATGAACGCTATATTTTGGTAGAAGATACCTTTATAACTTTGCAGGAGTTGGCAAAGAAACATCGTAAAGCTCTGGGTACAACAGTAATAGGCATTACAGGAACGAACGGAAAAACTACAACAAAGGAGTTACTTTATGCTGTCTTAAGTCAAAAATACAATACGCACTACACAAAAGGAAATCTGAATAATCATATTGGCGTACCACTTACGCTCTTGGCACTGAAAGCAGAGCACGAAATAGCAATTATTGAAATGGGTGCTAATCATATAGGAGAAATAGCAGAATTGACTTCCATTGCTCAACCAAACTTTGGACTAATAACCAATGTAGGAATGGCACATTTAGAGGGATTTGGCAGTTTTGAAGGTGTGAAAAAGACCAAATCCGAACTCTATGAATATATCAAAGAAAATGGAGGAAAAGTTTTTATCCGTGACGACAACAATCATTTGCTCGAAATGGCTAAAGATTCGGGAATTGATATTGAAAATGGAACGATAAGATATGGACTTCACGAAGAACTGGGCGAAAGAGTAGCTGCAGGTACAGTTTTGGATGATACATTGTTTGTTGAGATGAAGTGCGAAACAGCAGAAGGTGCGTTTGACTTAAAAACTCAGTTGGTGGGTAGCTACAATGCAGAAAATATGATAGCTGCGGTGGCTGTAGGGAGTTTCTTTAAGCTAACAAATAAGGAGATAAAAAATGGTTTAGAGAATTACGAGCCAAGCAATAATCGCTCGCAATTGCAAAAAACTGCCAATAATACGCTAATCGTAGATGCATACAACGCCAATCCAACCAGTATGAAGGCTGCAATAAGCAACTTTTCTAAGTTGAAACTAGAGAATAAAGTATTGATTTTGGGTGATATGTTGGAGCTTGGCGAACAATCACGCGATGAGCACCAGCGCATTGTAGAGCAATTGGAAGGCTCTAATTTGAATGAAGTCTATTTAGTAGGTGAAAATTTTGCAAGTATAAAAAGTAAATTTTGTATCTTTGCAAGAACAGCTGATTTGATTGAGTATTTGAAAGATAAGAAACTATCAGACAGCCATATCCTTTTGAAAGGATCAAATGGTATTGGTTTAACAAAAGCTATTGAATTTTTATAATGAACAAAAAGAGTTTAACAGTATTATTGAGTGTATTAGGGCTTATACTGCTTGCACTTGTTCTTGGTTTACTTCACTTTGTGAATAAATCAAAGAAACAGACAGAGCAAATAGCAGAGACAGAGCACTATATGGAAGAGGAAAAGCAGCACATGGTAACCGAAATTGAGGATATTGCCGGTGAAATGGATGGTTATTCACTTTATATTTATAACGACTCTTTGCTGAATGAGTTTGAAGAGCAGAAACAAAAAATAAAAGATTTGCAGGATGAATTGCAGCGCACAAAAGCTACTGATGCAAAGAAAATCATGGATTTGAAGGGCGAAATAGCTACTCTGCGTAAAATCATAGCACATTATATTGAGCAAATTGATTCGCTTAACTCACTCAACAAACGATTGACAACTGAGAATCTTGAAGTGAAACAACGCTATAGAAATGTCTCTGAAACAGCACAGGTCTTAGCACAAGAAAAAGAAGAGTTGACTGAAACTGTAACACGAGCTTCTGTTTTAGAACTTTATAACTTTGCATTTACGCCTTTGGATAGACGTCAAAAATCAACAGACCGAGCAAAACGGATGGAAACGCTCAAGTTTGGTTTTACAATTGGTAAAAATATCACTACAGAACCTGGAGCGAAGACCGTTTATCTGCGATTAACACGTCCGGATGGTGAGGTAATGATGAAAGGAAACAGCTATTTTGAGTATGAAAATAAAAATATAGCTTACTCTCTGAGCAAAAACTTTGACTATGGTGGCGAAGCATATAGCGATGCAGTTTATTGGTCGGTTGAAGAGATTTTGCAATTAGGAAATTATCAGGCTGATTTCTTTGTTGATGGCAATCGTGTGGGTAGTTTCAATTTTAGAATAGAGAAAAATTAATTGAAAAAATAGAATATGAAAAGTAAATTAAAGATAGTCGTATTATTTGCAATCCTATCGCTTGTCGGTTTTTCAAGCTGTGTAAAACAAGATGTTTTTATCTCTTGGAAAGTGATGAACGATGAGTGGTTGGACGCTTTTCAGGATAAAACAACAAGTATTGATTACGATTGGTCAATAGAAATCTTTCAAACACCCTTGCTTCCTGATGTTATAGTTGATGCTCCTTCTGGTTTAAGGTATCGAAAATTACGTCATAGTAATGATACTGATAAAAAACCAAATCCTACCAGTTCAATATGGGCAGCCTATGAAGGAAAATTAATTGATGGGACAACATTTGATAAGAGTGAAGAGGCATCTTTAGGAAATATAGGAAATCAAATTGCAGGTTTTAGTGAAATCTTGATGAAGATGCATATTGGAGAGGTGTATGAAATATACGTTCCTTGGGAGCTTGGCTATGGCGACAAAGGGATGGGAAAAATACCTCCTTATTCAAATTTGATATTTAGATTACAATTATTAGATGCTGTAAATTAGGAGCACTTAATATCTACAAAGTAATTAATCCTTGATATAGTCTATAATCATGTTTATGAAACGATTTGGTATACTATTTTTCATTTTAGTTCTTACAATTATTGCAAGAGCTGAAGTTTATACGGTAGAAACTGTACCAAATCCACAAAAAGCAGTTGTGTCAAGTTTCGTAAGCGATCCTGATAAGTTCCTTTCAGAAAACACAAAACTCACTATCAATAGACAAATTGATTCTCTTTATCGAGTAAATGATACTGAAATTGCAGTTGTTGTGCTTGGTTCAATTGGTTATGATGATGAAAACAGCTTTGCCAACCGACTCTTTAATCATTGGGGAATAGGAGGAAAATCTCAAAGCAATGGCGTACTTCTTTTGGTTGTGATGGATATTAAACGTGTTGTAATTCGCACAGGAGTAGGGGTTGAGGGTATTTTGCCGGATGCTATAGCTAAGCGAATTATTAGCAATTCAATTCTACCCGAATTTCGCAACGGCGATTACAATAGAGGTGTTATAAAAGGTGTGGATCACATTATTCACGTAATTCGTGAAGAACCTTTTGAGAAAGAGGTGCGCACACCGGTTAATTGGCGTGTAGTTATTCCTTATGCTTTGATTGGCTATATTCTGTTTGCTTTTATGACGCTATATTGGATGCGAAATGAAGTTAACAAAGTAAACGAAAACAAATCTTTAAGCACCAATCTGGCTCGTTACTCAGCAATTAATAGCCAAAATAAATCGACCTATGCTCTATCAGGATGTACTTTACCCTTAGTAGCTTTTTTTGCCATTTTAATATTTTGGCGATATGAATACTTATTACTGCTTTTCGGAATGCCAGTAGCTGCTCTTCCCAGTTTTATTTATGGGAAAAGAAAAATGATAAAAGCACGTAAAGCACCTATTCCTTGCAATGAGTGTGGTTCGAAAATGCATATGCTTTCTGAAAAAAAAGAAGATCCTTATCTCAAATTATCCCAACAATTTGAAGAACAACTTAAGAGTGTAGATTACGATGTGTTTTTATGTGATACCTGCAAGAATGAGGCTATCTTTACGCTCGATAAACTAAGCAGTTATTTACAATGTCCTCGATGTGAAACTAAGGCATTCCGTATGGTTTCAAGAAAAACAACCGTCATGCCGACATATATTAGTTCAGGAAATGAACGAAGCAATTATAAATGCAAGTTTTGTGGTTACGAAGATCATAAAAACAGAAAACTACCACGTTTAAGACGTAGTTCAGCTGTTACAGGTGGAGCTGTAGGTGGCAGCATGTTTAGCGGTAGAGGTGGATTTGGTGGCGGTGGTTTCGGTGGCGGTGGTTTTGGCGGCGGATTTTCGGGTGGTGGTGGAGCTTCAGGAGGTTGGTAAGCTGTTTTTGTAACTACTCAGCCCCCCTACCCTAGAGGGGGAGTTGTAGTATAAATTGAAATTAATGTCGTTTTTTAGACTCCATTGGTACTTTTCTTTACAGTTAATATTATTAATAGCGAGTTGAGAATAATCTTATAGTCAATACAGACTACTTTAGAATAGTTGAGAAGTCTCCTCTTTTTATTGATTATATTTATATACATATTTCGTCAAAAAACTCTATTTTTCACTTTAATCTAAACTATTTCTGTTCTAAATTGTAATATTAGGGTATATTCAAAAAATAATTGTCATTCATAATCAGATGAGTGCCATTGTTTTTTATAAATGAATTTTGTAATAAAAAGAAATATCAATATATGAAAATAGTCGGATTATTAGGCACTCACGTAGGGAGCAGTGCAAGAACAACGATCAAACATTTTAAGACAATTCTGGAAGACAAATACAGCGATGCGTCAATAGACGTTGTTGATTTGGCACACTATAATACCGTTTTTAGCGACGGAAGAAATTACTTGGATTATACGGGTGACACGCTTGAAGTGACTACAAAACTGATGGAAGCGGATGTAATAATTATAGTTACCCCCATATTTCAAGCGTCTATACCAGGTATTCTTAAAAATGTATTTGATTTATTACCTTTAAATGCTTTTGAAGATAAGGTGCTTGGAGTAATATCATTGGCAGGTTCTGAAAAACACTACTTAGTGGTAGAACAACAATTGAAACCCATTCTAAGCTATCTAAAAGCTCAATTAGTGCAGTCATATGTTTTTATTACGCATAAAGATATGGTAAATAACGAGATAGTGAATCAAGATATTATCAATCGCTTACACCGTTTAGCTGACGATGTGATGGAACGATATTATGCCTCGGTAGAAATAATAAGACGTAAAGAAGCTCAGTTTGATTTTTAAATTGATCAATAGATACTAAAAAAGCACCAACGAAATTTTTATCGTTGGTGCTTTTTTTATTGTATCAAAACTATGTTTTGACTTATTATTGTTTACTCATCTGCTAATATACTAAACTCAGCACCTGTTGCGAAGTCTTGACCTGTTTGTTCGCTAAGAGCTGTAAAGCGTAGGTAGCGAGCTTTTACAGGCTTGTCAAACATCACTTTTTGTTCATTTTTATTACGTGGGAAGCTTGATGTTAAAATAGGCTCACCCCATTCTTTACCATCTTCGCTCACATGGATTGTGTAATCTTTCACATCACCATTTCCACCTTCCTGACGTGGTAAGTAGCTGAATCCTTTCAAGTCTTTTACTTCACCAGCATCAAAGTCAACCCAGTGTGGGTGTTTTGCAACTGTTACAGAGTACATCGAGTGCCAAATTGTATTTGGATCACCATCAGTCAAGTTTCTTGCACGTCCGCTTCCTTGCTCTTCGCTACTTGCAAAGACTACAGTAGTAGGAATACGCTCTATTTTTGCAAAGTTTGCTGATGTTTTCAACTCTTTGTTGTCAGCATACCAAGCAGTAACCTTACCTCCGTTGCGAAGTTGGATAGCACTCTTGTATGTTTGAGCTTTCTCATTATCTATTTGGTAAATAATTTCAGCATCCTCTTTAGCAGAGAAAATACGAAGTTCTCCTACTCTGTCGCGTGAAATAGTAATAGGCATTTCACCAGCAGGACGTACATTAGCCGCCTCAGTTAAATTAGCTGTAGCTGGACGAATAATAAAATTCATAATATGTGGAACTGCTTTTACACGGTCAAATTCCAAGGGAGGTCCTTGTCCGCAACTGTTTCCTCCAAGTCCAGTTGTTGCAATATCAATATGTAGATAGGTGTCGCTATCTTTATTCAAGTGGAAAGAGTGGGGTGCTAAAGTCATATCCAAGGCTGAATAAGGTAAAGCCTGCATAGAGAGCGGTGTGTTTGCTACAAAAATAGCTCCGTTACCGCTATTGTCTGTTAAGGCTGACCAACGAACTTCCTCATGATTACCAACATCTTGTGGTTTTGGGAAATCAACAAATTGCTCTGCAACTTTACTTCTAAATTGCTCAATGAATTGTCCTGTTTTTCTGTCGTTGTAGTTATCGATTGGTCCACGGCCATAATATGTGAAGTTATCCAAGCGTTTGTTCACATTCATTACGTAACCCAGACGTGCCAAATCTAATCCCTCGTTTGAAGAAGTTATACTTGCTTGCACTTCAATAGACCCATCTTTATAGATAGTATAAATTTGATTAGTAATAAAATGGAAATCATCTTTACCAAATGGCTTATCCACTTTGTCAACTAATTTGAAGCGGCCAGAGCTTGTGCTTCCTTCAATGCTTGCGCCGTAAGGAGCTTGGGATTTCACAACAAAAGAAAGAACTACAGTTCCATCAGCACGTTTGATTGTTTTATATTGCTCAACGCTATGCTGTAGATTGTGTAATCCATTGTCAAACCAACCGCGATATGCCCAATTATCATTATTAACAAACGCACGGAATGCATCTATTTTTGGACCATTACCATTCGATATAATTTGAGTATTACCATATTTTAAGCTACTAATAGCACCTGTTTTAGTATCAAATTTAGCTGTGAATGCATCTGATTCAACCGTAATATCATTATTATCGCTCACTGTCAATACAAGTTTTGTATCTGATGAGCTTACCTCAGCGATAGAAGGACGTACGCCTGCTTCTTTTAATAAAAGTTGCTCTTCAGCTTGCACATATCCTTTTTTAGCCCAAGGCTTATCTTCATTCAATAAGAATTGAACTTTAACAAAATACTCAGAATCTGCTTTCAGATTAGATGTATTGTAAGGTAGTGTCAAAGTTTCTTTTGCACGTGCAGCGATACTTGCTTTAGCTTGTACTACGCCTGATTGCACTTCTTTTCCATCTTCGTATACAGACCATACAACTTGGTAATCGCTTAAATCTTTGAAGTAGTTTTTGTTGAATACCTCAACTTTTCCTTTTTCTAAATCAAGAGCACTAACACCTACGTATTGATATACTTTTTTCACTTCGTAGTATTGTGGTTTCGGAGTAAGGTCAGCAAAGATAATTCCATTCAATACAAATTGACCATCGTTTGGAGTATCTCCAAAGTCACCTCCGTAACCTTGATAGCGAATACCAGTTTTCTTGTCGTAGTTGTAAATGGCTTGGTCAATCCAGTCCCAGATAGCACCACCTACAAAGAAGTTTGTGCTCTCTATAGCATTCCAATAATCCACTAAGTTACCGCAAGCATTACCCATTGAGTGAGCATATTCTGACACGTGGAAAGGATATTTGATGTTGTAAGTACCTTTTACCGCACCATTCATCCAAGCAATAGATGGATATTGGTTTGAACCCATATCAACTATGCTGTTGTTACGCTCATATTGCACAGGACGAGTATCGTCAAACGCTTTCAAAGCATTGTAAGCAGCCACAAAGTTATCACCAGGACCAGCTTCATTTCCTAATGACCATATAACGATAGATGGATGGTTTACAGTTTGATGTGCCATCTCCATCACGCGAGCTACGTGTGCTGATTCCCACTCTTTTGGGTGAGATAGTGAAGCATCTCCATAGTAGTATTGGTGACTCTCAATATTAGCCTCATCTTCTAAATAAATACCATATTTATCAGCCAAATAATACCAATAAGGTGCGTCAGGATAGTGTGCATTACGCACATGGTTGATATTACCACGTAACATCATCATAACTTCCTCCTTCATTTGCTCACGCGTAATAGCATGACCTCTTTCTGGGTTAGTTTCGTGGCGGTTCACACCTTTCATTTTAATGGTTTTGCCATTTAAATAGTAGTAACGACCCGCTAAACCAAATTCATCATCTGCCGCTTTGGTCTCTTTTATTTCCACTTTTCTGAAACCAGTATAAGTAGAAACAGTTTCAATCGTTTTACCTTTTTTGTCTTTCAATTCAGCCACCAATACATAGCGATATGGAGCTTCACTTGACCAAAGTTTAGGTTTGTCCAAATTGAATTTTACAAAAGCTTGAGTACTTGTGCCTTTTTTCAATTTATCTACAGAAACTGAGGCGCTAGCACCTTGTACTTTTACGTTTTCATCAGAATAGAGTTTGTTGGCATATAGAGAATAATGGATTGAATATCCTTTGTATGCTTTTTTATCTAAATTACGAATATCAGCAGTAATATTCAGCCATCCGTTTTCATATTTTGTATCTAAATCAGGCTTTACTACCAAATCACGAATTTGCAATTTTGAAGTTGAGTACAACTGCACTGTACGGAAAATACCTGGTAGTCGGAACATATCTTGCGACTCTAAGAAAGAACCATCGCTGCTTCGATATACTTCTACAGCAACAACGTTTTCACCTTTTTGCAAGTATTGAGTAATATCGAATGTAGCCGCATTACGTGAGTTTTTAGAAAAACCTACATAATGACCGTTTATCCACAGATAGAAAAATGAATCCACTCCATCGAAGCTAATATACACTTGACGTCCATCCCAATTAGATGGAACTGTAAATGTTTTACGATGTGAGCCCACTTCGTTGCGGTCTTTGTAGGTAGTCCAATGTGTAGGAGGTGTACGCATTACACCACCACGCCAATCATCTACAGCCACTTTGTGCATAAAGATAACAGGCTGATTTACATAAATAGGAACACCGTATTTTAGACTTCCATCTTTTCCAATACCATCTACGTTCCAGTTTGAAGGTACAGTAATGTTATCCCAGCGTGATACATCATAAGAGGGTTTATAAAAGTCAGTAGGTCTTTTGTCTGGGTGATTTACCCAGTTAAACTTCCATTGCCCATCGAGTGACATCCAATAAGAGGAGTTTTCTGGCAAAACTTTACGAGCACTTTCTATATTTTCAAATGGAAAGAAGTAGGCCGTAGGCTGTTCTTTGTTTAGAGCAATGCTTTCGGGTGATTCCCACTCATTACCATCAGGTGCTGTCTCAGCTGCATATTTGTAACCTTTCAAACTTGGCGTTGAGGCAAAGCCAGCAAAAGCAACAAATGCTGTAAGCAAGAGAGATAATTTAAGTTTTCTCATTGTTGTTGATATTATTATTATTAATTAATTGATATATTCTAATAAACAATAAACCTCAGAAGGTTAATCCATCTAAGGTTTACTATTAATATTTTAGTTTACTAAGACTTTAAATGTTTCTTTACTTTTGTTACTGAATTGAACTGTCAGTAGATAAAAACCCTTATTTAAGCCTGCTATATTCATATTGCAATTATTAAATACTTCACGAATTACGCTACCATTCAATCCGTAAAGTTGCATGACTGAAACGGTATTGTCACTACTTAAAGTCAAACGATTTCCTGCGATACTTAGTTTACTATTACTTACTTCTAATACATCTTTTACAGACGTATTTGGGTTCGATGAAATTATCTCAAACAAATAACTTTCTTGTAAGCTCAGTCCTCCACGCTCGATGCGCCCGTTATTAATACCCCAATACTGTGTTCCAGCTTCTCCTGCATTACGAATAGAGTATTTGCCATCAACTTCTGAAATTAAATAAGTGTTCCAAGTAGAATAAAAAGGATTTGTACCAAATACACCTAATTCATTGACATATCGATTATCCGCTGCACTTACAAGTTTAAATCGCTTTGATTGAGTATCTACAGTGAATATCCACTCTTGAGCTGATTTATTGTTTTCATTTAACTCATTGAATGTTGGTGTTTGTCCACTACCTTTTGGATTATTATTTGTTAGGTACAAGCCTTCGTGTTTGATAAAATAGTTTTCTCCTACTTCCAAGATTGCATGCTCAGGATTATCACCAGATGTAGGGATAATCTCAAAAATAAATGTTTCGCTTGATGCTTCTTTTTGACTACCTTTTGAAATACGAGTAGCATTTGCAGTCCACAAATTATCGCCAGCTGAACCACCATTTTGGATAGCATATTTACCATTCAAACGGAAGATATTGTATGAATGCCAAGCAGCTTCATATGGGTTAGTTGTATTGCTTTTCGTAAAATTGCCTAACTCATTTACGTAGCGTGAATCTTCAGAACTAATTATGCTGAATCGACCTGTTTCAGCATCCATATTTATAACCCACTCTTGACGCTGTGGATTTGTATCATCACGTTTCTCAACAAAACTTGGATTGCTACTTCCACGTGCATTTGTTAGGTATCTGCCATTATACTTAATAAAATAAGTGCCATTTTCAAGTACTGTTTTAGGGAAAACTTCACTGCCGTAGTCAAATTTACTACGATAATCATTCACTAAGACATTAAGAAATTTCTTCAAATAAGGTACTACAACGTGATTTGCAGGTTTTGGGAATGGATTCTTAATTGAACCTGGGAAGTCACGCGAACGGATTACATCTTTTACTTTATCTATCGAGTCAAGACGAAGATAGTTTTCGACAAATAGTTCTGGCTCTTCGTTTTGGATATTGTCAAACATATTCATCATCACTTCACCTTTCATTCCAATATAATTAAATACTTGAACCCAAGGTTTAATCTCTTCGATAAGAGCTGGCGATGTTGTACTGTTTAGAAGTTCTACCATTGAGTTTTGGATAGTGATAAAGTGATTTTTCACAACAGCGGCTTCTTCATTGTTATATTCTCCTTTCATATACTTATTTAAGAAAGGATCCGCATCAGTAATGAAAGTTTTAGACTCATCTTTACGACGCATACCGTGTGCTGTATTACCTAAGTCCACATTGTTTTCACAAAAGACTTTGAATGCATCGTAATTATCAGGCATTAGGAATCTCATTGCATGCTCCCAAGAAGCGTTTTCATTATAATCCTTCATATTCCAAGCATAATCAGCAATACTGAAAAGTGCAACTTTAGAAGCCTCGCCATACTCCATTGGGTTAGCAACATATCCACCTAATAAATGGTCTATGTTTTTACTATTTCCATAAAAAGGACCCATCAAAAGACGGTCGATTAAATAGTCTGTAACAGGATAGTTTAACCAAATATACGCTTTACGCTTGATGCGTGAATTAATCCAAGTCATTGTGTTTTCATCAATCATGCGTACCACGCCTTGTCCAGTCCACATGATGCGTACACTTTCATCCATTTCATCTCCAAGAATATTTAGATAATCACCACCTGCATATGATTGGTTGTATTGAGTAGGACAAATAATTAATGGATCAACATCTGGTTTCTTTTTTACAAATTCATTTGTTAGGTAATTCATCAATTTTGCTTGATTTCTTGCATCGGCACCAATACCGCCAATATCATCAAAGAATACAGCAAAAGAGCGTACACCCAAACCATACATCGCTTCAAATTTGTTTTTTGCAGCTACAAAATCATCAATGACACCATCGCCATCTTTATCATCCCAAAAAATGTGATTACCAGGGTGAACAGCCCACACAAACTTCACTTTGTTTTCATGCGCTTTCTCAATAAGTTGCTTCATTCGATTAGCTTCTCTTGTTGGATAGGGGTCGCGCCATTTGTTACCAAAACCATGATAAGGGTCATCTTTCGGTCCATAAATATAGGTGTTCATTTTGTTTTGACCGTAAAATACAAATTGGCTCACTCTGTCATCGAATGAAAATGGGTTTCCATAAAAGCCTTCAATCAAACCACGCTCCGAAACAAGTGGGTAGTCAGAAATCGTTACTTTCATTACTTCTGACGCTGCTAATATCTGCAATAATGTTTGAACACCATAGTAAGTACCCATAGAATCAGCGCCAGCAATATAAACTTTATCAGACTGAACATCTAAAAAATAACCCTCCGATTTATTAGGAATCTTGGATTCAACAGCCTGAATAGCAGCTTGTCCTTTTTGACCAATAATTATCTCAACTGCACCACTCGTGCTTATAGATAATTTGTTTTGTAGTAGTTTTACGGCATCTACGTCAGCATCTTCGGATCCTGTTATTTTAAAACTAACACTGTTGTCAAATGCTTTGCTTCCCCATGTAATCGACTGGGGTACAGGAGATATACGCACTTGTTGCGCATTGCTCATCCCATAAAAGAGAAAAGTAAAAATAAGAATGAATGTGATTTGATTAAATTTCATAGATTTTTTAAAATAGATAGTTGTAATATTACATTTAATTGATTAAAAAAAGAAAGGCAAAGATAATGAAATATTTTAGATGTTTTGCTTTATAGCCATTAACGAATAATGAATATATCTAAAAATCAATAGATTAAAAAAACACTCTTTGCCTTCTTCCTTAATTACATATTATTAATTATTAGCAGATGTTGGGATAATCTCAAAGATAAATGTATCGTTTGATGCTTCTTTTTGACTTCCTTTTGAAATGCGAGTAGCGTTTGCAGTCCACATATTTTCACCGGCTGAGCCTCCATTTTGGATAGCATATTTACCATCTAAATGGAACACGTTGAATGAATGCCAAGCAGCATCGTATGGATTAGATGCATTGTTTAGCGTAAAGCTTCCTAGCTCATTGATATAGCGTGAATCTTCTGAGCTGATAATGCTGTATCGGCCAGTTTCTGCATCCATGTTAATAACCCATTCTTGACGTTGTGGGTTCATGTCATCACGTTTCTCAACAAAACTTGGATTGCTACTTCCGCGCACATTGGTTAGGTATTTGCCATTGTACTTGATAAAGTAGGTACCGTTTTCAATAACAGTTTCAGGGAAAACCTCTTTCCCATAATCAAATTTGCTACGATAATCACTCACTAAGACATTAAGAAACTTCTTCAAATAGGGTACAACGACATGATTTGCTGGCTTTGGAAATGGATTCTTAATAGAACCTTCAAAGTTGCGAGAACGAATAAGGTCTTTCTCTTTGTCAATGGCGTCAAGACGAAGGTAGTTTTCAATAAATAATTCTGGCTCTTCGTTTTGAATATTTTCTAACATATTCATCATCACTTCACCTTTCATTCCTATATAGCTAAATACTTGCGCCCAAGGTTTTATCTCTTCAATTAGAGCTGGTGAAGTTGTACTTTTCAGAAGTTCATCTGTTGAGTTTTGGAAAGAGATGAAGTGATTTTTTACAGCTGTAGCTTGCTCTTTATTGTATTCGCCTTTCATGTATTTATTCAAGAAAGGATCTGCGTCTGTAATGAAGTTTTTTGATTCATCTTTACGACGCATACCGTGTACTGTAGAACCTAAGTCAACGTTGTTTTCACAAAATATTTTGAAAGCCTCGTAATTGTCAGGCATTAAAAACCTCATTGCGTGATGCCAAGAAGCTGTTTCATCATAATCTCTCATATTCCAAGCGTAATCAGCCACACTGAAGAGCGCTACTTTAGAAGCCTCACCGTACTCCATTGGATTAGCTACAAATCCCCCTAACATATGGTCAATATCTTTGCTGTTTCCATAAAAAGAACCCATCAAAAGACGGTCAATTAGATAGTCAGTTACAGGATAGTTGAGCCAAATATATGCTTTACGCTTGATACGTGAGTTAATCCAAGTCATAGTCTCTTCATCAATCATGCGCACAACACTTTTTCCAGTCCACATGATGCGTACACTCTCATCCATTTCATCTCCAAGTATATTTAAATATTCTCCTCCAGCCCATGATTGATTATATTGAGTAGGACAAAGAATCAATGGGTCAACGTCAGGCTTAGCTTTCACAAATTCATTTGTAAGGTAGTTCATCAATTTTGCTTGATTTTTAGGATCGGCGCCAATTCCACCGATATCATCAAAGAATACTGCAAAAGTGCGTACTCCTAAATTATACATCGCTTCAAATTTATTTTTTGTAGCTACAAAGTCATCAATTACACCGTCACCATCTTTATCATCCCAAAAAATATTATTCCCAGGGTGAACAGCCCATACAAATTTCACTTTGTTTTCATGTGCTTTTCCTATAAGTTCTTTAATTTGATTGGCTTCTTTTGTTGGATAAGGGTCGCGCCACTTTGTACCAAAACCATGATAAGGGTCATCTTTCGGACCATATATATAGGTGTTCATCTTGTTTTGTCCGTAAAACACAAATTGGCTAACTCTATCTTCAAATGAGAATGGATTTCCGTAAAAACCTTCAATCAAGCCACGCTCCGAAACAAGTGGGTAGTCAGCAACAGTTACTTTCATTACCTCTGGAGCAGCCAATATTTGTAGTAGGGTTTGCACACCATAATAAGTACCTATAGAATCAGCACCAGCTATATAAACTTTATCCGACTGAACATCTAAAAAATAACCTTCTGTTCTATTGGGAATATCGAATTCAACAGCTTGTATAGCAGCTTGCCCTTTTTGACCAATAATTATTTCAACAGCACCATTAGAGCTTATAGCTAATTTATCTTGTAGGAGTTTGACAGCATCTACGTCTGCATCAGTGGCGCCAGTGATTCTAAAGTTCACAGTATTGTCAAATGCTTTACTGCCCCATGTGATTGATTGAGGTACAGGCGATATGCGTACTTGCTGCGCATAACTCATTCCGTAAAACAGGATAGTGAAAATAAAAATAAATGTGATACGATTAAATTTCATAGAATTTTTAAAAATTAATTGTTATAAAGTTTTTACTAATTGATTTAAAAGAAATAAAGGCAAAAATAATGAAATATTTTAGATGTTTAGGTTTATTGTTATTAACGAATATTGAATATCTCTAAAACTGAAGTGATTAACACTTTATTTGAAGATAATAATATGAATTTAGTATTTAAAAAACAACTTTATTAATTTTATTTTTCGTTTATGGTAAAAGACTATTAAATACTCAAGTGAAAATAGTAATAAAATATGTTTAATTATATGCTATCTTGATAGAAATGACTATATTTGAACATGATTTCAGGATATGATTTGAGGTTAAGCGTACAAAAACTTACACTTTTATTATTGAGCTTTGTTTTGATGTGCTAACTGAAATAAAAATCATGTTTCTAAATTACATTTTATAAGAAAATGCAAAAACAAACACAAACAAAAAGTAATACCATGAATAGGTTTATTCACTATATTTTCATTATTTTTCTATTATTTCCTTTTGTTGCCAAAGCAGGAAGTTTTCAAAAAAGAGAATTTATTCACAAAGGTGACACTTTGAGGTATCAAGTTCTTTTTCCTGAAAATTATAATAAAAACGAAAAGTATCCCTTGGTTCTATTTTTGCACGGTGCGGGTGAACGGGGGAGTGATAATGAAAGACAATTGATTCATGGTTCAAAGCTGTTTGTTGACGAAAATAACCAGAAAGATTATCCTTCAATTGTTATTTTTCCTCAATGTCCAGAAAACTCTTACTGGGTTAATTTCGAAAAGAGAACTGCAGACGGAATAGAGTTTGATAAGAAGCCAAAAATAACAAAATCTTTAATGCTTGCGAAGAAGCTGGCCGACTCGTTTGTAAAAAATGAAGCTGTAGATAAAAAACGCATCTATGTAATGGGGCTATCTATGGGTGGCATGGGCACATTTGATTTGATTAGCCGCTATCCAAAATACTTTGCAGCAGCAATTCCAATTTGTGGAGGAATTCATCCAGCGCGATTAAGTAAAAAACTTAATAAATTACCCATTCGAATTTTTCATGGTAGCAATGATAAAGTTGTGTCAAGTGAATTTTCGAAAAATGCTTATATTGAATTAAAAGCAAATGGATCTCGTAGGGTTGAGTACATTGAGTTTCCAGGAGTAGGACATGATAGTTGGACTCCTGCATTTGCTTATCCAGATTTTTTAGATTGGATGTATTATCATCGTCGATAAAATCACTATAATAAATTGACAAAATAGGAATAATAAATTAAAAATAAAAAATTACTATGGCTAAAGTTAAAGGTGCAATCATTGTCGAAACTGAACGATGCAAGGGGTGTAATCTTTGTGTAGTGGCCTGTCCGCAAGATGTTTTATTGTTGAATAAAGAGGCAAATTCAAAAGGCTATAACTACTCTTATATGGAGCACCCTGACTCCTGTACAGGATGTATGGCGTGTGCGTTGGTATGCCCAGACGCATGTATTGAAGTTTATAGAATTAGAGTTGATTAATTATTTAAGTATAAATATTAATTAATAGCAAAATGAAAATGTAAAATTTTATGATATGAAACAAGAAGAAGTATTATTAATGAAGGGCAATGAAGCCATAGCACACGCTGCTGTGCGAGCTGGTTGTGATGGCTATTTTGGATATCCAATTACTCCGCAGTCTGAAGTTATGGAAACTTTGATGGATCTAAAGCCTTGGGAAACAACAGGAATGGTGGTCTTGCAAGCTGAAAGCGAAACATCATCGATTAATATGGTATATGGAGGAGCTGGTTCGGGTAAACGAGTGATGACTTCGTCTTCAAGCCCCGGGGTAAGTTTGATGTTAGAGGGCTTCTCATATATTGCTGGTGCAGAGTTACCCTGTGTTGTGGTTGATGTGATGCGTGGTGGACCAGGTTTAGGAACAATTCAGCCAAGTCAGTCTGATTATAATCAAATTGTAAAAGGAGGTGGACACGGTGACTATAAGGTTATAACATTAGCGCCTGCTACAGTACAAGAAATGGCCGATTTTACGGTTTTAGCCTTCGATTTGGCTTTTAAGTACCGTATTATGTCAGTAGTTTTGGCTGATGGTGTAGTGGGGCAAATGATGGAGAAATTGGTACTCCCTCCTTATCGTCCACGCTGGACAGAAGAAGAAATTAGAGAGATAAATCCTTGGGCAGCAGTAGGGCGTACAATGGATCGCAAACCAAATGTTATTACTTCGCTTGAACTTCAAGCAGAAGAGATGGAGAAAATCAATTTACGTTTACAGAAAAAATACCGTGAAATTGAAGCCAACGAGGTACGCTATGAAGAGATTATGTGTGAAGATGCGGAATATTTAATTGTTGGATTTGGCATAAGTGCCCGAATAGGTCAAAAAGCAGCAGAGATGGCGCGAGAAGAGGGCTTAAAAGTAGGTCTTTTGCGTGCAATTACTTTATACCCTTTCCCTACTGAGCGAATCAGAGAGTTAGGAAAACAGGTAAAAGGAATATTAACGGTTGAGCTCAATGCAGGACAAATGGTAGATGATGTTCGTTTATCAACGGCGTGCACAGGTGTTCCTGTAGAACATTACGGCAGAATGGGTGGTATTGTTTTCTCACCCGATGAGATTTTAGATGCATTGAAACAGAAGTTAGTAAAATGATGTTTCACCTTATGTGTATAATCAATAAAAAATAGAAAAATGACAACGAAAATAATAGATCCTAAGAATCTTGTTTATAATAAACCAAAACTGCTAAACGACACTCCAATGCACTACTGTCCAGGCTGTAGCCATGGTGTTGTTCATAAGTTGATTGCTGAGATTATCGAAGAGATGGGTATTGCAGAAATATCTATAGGGGTGGCTCCAGTTGGTTGTGCAGTATTTGCTTATAAGTATATCGATATTGATTGGCAGGAGGCGGCTCATGGGCGTGCACCAGCAGTTGCAACAGCCATAAATCGATTGATGCCGGATAAAATGGTTTTTACTTATCAAGGGGATGGAGACTTAGCGGCAATTGGAACAGCTGAAACTATTCATGCCTGTAATCGGGGGGAAAACATGGCCATCATTTTTATAAACAATGGTATATATGGTATGACAGGTGGACAAATGGCACCAACGACATTGGTAGATATGAGAACCGCTACATCTCCGCAGGGGCGTGATGTTTCATTAAACGGACACCCATTAGATATTACAGAATTATTGGTGAAACTTCCAGGTACTTGCTACGTAACACGTCAATCTGTTCATACAGTTGGCAGTGTTCGTAAAACAAAAAGAGCGATCAAGCAAGCATTTCAGAACACATTGGATAAAAAAGGAACTTCAGTTGTTGAGGTAGTTTCCACTTGTAGCTCAGGTTGGAAGATGACACCAGAAGCATCAAATGACTGGATGGTTGATAATATGTTCCCAGTTTACGAATTAGGTGATTTAAAGAAAGTTGAATAATTAAATCAAAAAAAAATGAAAGAAGAAATATTAATATCAGGCTTTGGTGGTCAGGGAGTGTTGTCTATGGGTAGGATATTGGTTTACTCAGGCCTTATGCAAGGGCAGGAGGTTACTTGGTTCCCATCTTATGGACCCGAACAGCGTGGCGGAACAGCTAATGTTACAGTTATTTTGAGTGATGACAAAATTAGCTCACCGGTTCTAAATCAATATGATACAGTAATTGTTCTGAATCAGCCATCATTGGATAAATTTGAAAGTAAAGTAAAGCCAGGCGGAACACTTATTTTTGATAGTAATGGATTTAAGAAGTTTCCAACTCGTAAGGATATAAATATTTACCGAGTTGACGCTACTGATTATGCTTATAAAAATGATATGGTGCGAACACTTAATATGATGATTTTAGGTGGTTTATTAAAGGTTCGTCCTATTGTAAAACTTGAAAATGTAGTAAGCGGATTGAAAAAATCTCTACCCGAGCGACATCATCATCTTATTCCTATGAATGAGGAGTCTTTGCAAAAAGGTATGGAGCTTATTGAAGTCTTTGAAGTATAAATCTTTAATATTAGGATAACAAAAAAGCTACTTGCATTAACGCAAGTAGCTTTTTTGTAATACAATCTCTTTATTACTTCAATCCTACTTTAGCTTTCAATTCTGTAATGAGTTGAAGTTCGCCATCTACACTTGTAGGTTTATCGTTACTAATTATTATTTTCACATCACCTTCTTCTAACTCTGTGAGAACATCACTCTTAAGAATATCCAAATAGATTAAGCCTGCATCTTTATCTATTTTTTTAACCTTAGCTACGGGATTATCCAAATTGTCAAAGGATAATTTAAGTTTCTCTAATTCGAATAAATCAATTTTATCCATATTAGGATTTACGGTTTTTAATTTGATTTTAGCATCAATTAAGTCTAATGATTTTAGGTTGTCAGTTGAGTAGCCTTCTGCTTCAATACCTTTTTTAACATCAAATCCACTGGACTTTTCTAATAGAATAAATTCACCATTTAGTTCTTCAAAAGGTCCTTTTATGGAAAGATCAATGGGATTTGGTTCGATTTTTATAGGAACCGTTACGTTATCTTTTAATCCATCACATGAAATTAATGTAAGAATTGAAAAGAGAATTAATGTTGTTGAAAATAAATGAATTTTTTTCATGGCTTCATGGGTTTTATGGGTTTAATAATTGATTTGTTGATTGCTTTTTACTAAATCTTCTAAGGATATTCTTTTTATTAATACATAGTACATTAAACAACAAAAAATGTGCTATTCTAGTTCATAACGATACTAATATTTGATGTTTTTTTTTGAAAAAAAATGGATTGAGCAAAATTTTCATTTTTATAATAACGTGTTAAATGTATATAAGTTGTTTGTTAAAATTTGTGTAAATTGAAATTGTTTGATTTTTCTACAGTTACTTCATATCATTAAGCTTTTAACTAAGACATATCTGGATTGAAAAATATGTATTCATTCTGAATTTCAATTATATTCAAAATTATTTCGCACATTTTCACTCTGTTTGTGCAATTTGTTCTATATTTGCAAATAAGTATTATTCAATGAAGGACTAAAAATGATAAAAGAAAATTTTATTCGTCTTTTTGAAGACAGTTTTAGAGCAAATTGGGATTTAGACGCTTACACAAATTTTGGTGAAAATAAAAGCTATAGTTATGGAGATGTTGCCACAGAAGTAGCCAAATTGCATTTGTTGTTTAAACAGATGGGTATTGAGCCAAATGACAAAGTTGCTTTAATTGGGCGTAATGACGCTAATTGGGCCATTACTTTTTTAGCAACTGTTACGTATGGAGCTATAATTATTCCAATTTTACAAGATTTTAATCCTAATGATGTGCATCATATCATTAATCATTCTGAGTCAAAAGCTCTTTTTGTAAGCAATCATATTTGGGATAACTTGGACGAGACAGCTCTGTTTACAATTAATTCAGTGCATTCACTCAATGACTTTGGCTTGATTACTACAGTTGTTCGAGCTACTAAAGAAGAAAATGATGATGAAACTGAAAATAAGGGCGATACTCTACCTGCTGATGAGGAGGTGGTAAAGCTGGATAATCAAGCAGTTGCTATTGATTCAGAAAAACTTCAAAGAACTTATATCGAGCAGTTATTTAACGAAACTTATCCCGAAGGTTTCTACAAGGATTTGGTGCGTTATGTAGATAAGCCAAACTCGGAAGTGGTTTGTATTAGCTATACTTCTGGAACTACAGGTTTTAGTAAAGGAGTAATGATTACTGGAAATAATTATGCTGGAAATATTACATTCGGAGTTAAGACGGGCTTGTTAGCACCAGGTTACAAAATTGTAGCTTTTCTACCTTTGGCTCACGCATATGGTTGTGCTTTCGATTTTTTAACGGCTACTTATTTAGGCGCGCATATTACATTTATTGGTCGCACGCCTACTCCCAAAATATTGATAAAAGCATTTTCAGAGGTGCGTCCAAATGTTATTTTCTTAGTTCCACTAATTATAGAAAAGATATATAAGAGACAAATTCAACCAGTTTTGGGTAAAGCTGCGATGCATTGGGCGCTGAAAGTTCCATTTTTGGATCAAGCCATTTTAGGACAAATTCGCAAAAAACTTATTGACACTTTTGGAGGGAATTTCTCCCAAATTGTGATTGGTGGAGCTCCTTTGAATGCAGAAGTTGAAGATTTTTTCAAAAGAATCAAATTTCCTTTCACTGTGGGTTATGGTATGACAGAGTGTGCTCCTTTGATTAGCTATTCACACAAGGATAATTTCATTCAAACTTCATCAGGAAAGATTCTTGAGGGCATCATGGAGGCCAAAATAAATGACCCAGATCCAGATACAGGGATAGGTGAGATTTTTGTGCGTGGTGAGAACGTAATGGCCGGCTACTATAAAAACGAAAAAGCTACTAAAGAAGTTTTGACAGATGATGGTTGGTTGCGGACTGGCGACCTGGGTACAATTGATGCTGAAGGAAATGTATTTATCCGTGGTAGAAATAAAACTATGATTTTAACTGCAAGTGGTCAAAATGTTTATCCTGAAGAGATTGAGGCTAAATTAAATAATATGCCTTACGTGTTTGAAAGCTTAGTGGTAGAAAACGATGGTAGATTGACGGCCTTAATCTATCCCGATTATGAGGCGATGGATGTTGAAGGTGTTCGTACTGCTGATTTAGATAGTATTATGGAGGAAAATCGCAAACACTTAAATGAAATTGTAGCCACGTATGAGCAGGTTGCCAAGGTGAAGCTGTATCCTCATGAGTTTGAAAAAACACCTAAGAAAAGTATCAAGCGATATCTTTACACTTCAGGGAATTTGAATAAATAATTAGTGCTGATTAAGCTCTTAAAATAACCTTCGAGAATAAAATACTCGGAGGTTTTTTTATATTTAATACCTAAATTTGAACTTTTTGGCTCAATAAAATCTAAGAAATTACTGTATGATAAATAAGATTTTCAAGCAGTTTCAATTTGTTGATTTGAGGATTTTGTAGTAATATTGCAGAAGAGTTTGATTTAAATATATTTGAAAAACAAGTTCATATGAAACAATTAAAAATACCATATTTAGCTGAGTTGGATAAAGCGAATATAGAGCAGTCGGATAAGCTTTTATCTACTTTAGAAAGTAAGCAAAAAATAGAAACACTAAACTGGCCAGAGTCATTTCCATACTTAACGGATACCTATTTTCAAATCGCTCGTTCAAAAGAAGCAGTTCTTGTTCGGTTTTCGGTAGTAGGTGAAGATATTAAGGCGGTTTATACTCAAGATCAATCACCTGTGCATGAAGATAGTTGTGTTGAGTTTTTCTGTATGCCTGAGGGTTCGGATCATTACACAAATTTTGAGTTTAATGCTATTGGTACCTGCTCTGCTTCGAAGCGTAAAGGTAAAAACGAAGATGTCAACCCATTTTCTAAAGAGGAGATGCTCACCATAGAGCGATACGCTTCATTAGGTACAAAAACCATTGAATTGACTAAAAAAGATGTAGAATGGCAGTTGACAGTTAAAATTCCTATGAAGTTGATGCAAATTGATTCAAATAATTTGCCAGAAAAGATTCGTGCAAACTTCTATAAATGTGGCGATTTAACTCATAATGTTCACTTTATTAGCTGGTTGCCCATCAAAACAGATGAGCCTAATTTTCATCAGCCCCAATTTTTTGGAGAACTATATTTTTAAATAAAAGAGTTTTTTAATCTGTAAAAAAGATAGACAAATGAATAGAATAATACCTGGGACTCTATTCTTAACAGCGCTTGCAACTACAACTTTGGCGCAAGCAAATAGCCCCAATGTTATTTTTATTTTGAGCGACGACTTAGGATATTCGGATATTGAGCCCTATGGTCAAGAAAAGATAAAAACACCTCATTTGGTAAATATGGCTGAATCAGGTATGCAGTTTACGCAATTCTATGCCGGTACATCTGTAAGTGCCCCTTCGCGAGCAAGTGTCATAACAGGTTTGCATACAGGTCATACTTTGATACGAGGAAATAAAGAGATAAGGCCTGAAGGACAAGCTCCTGTGGGACCAGATGCTTCTTTAGCTCAACTTTTTAAAACGAAGGGCTATGCAACAGGCTGTTTTGGTAAGTGGGGTTTAGGTTTTCCAGGTTCTGGATTTGAAGCGACGGACAAAGGTTTTGATCAATTCTTTGGATACAATTGCCAGCGCGAAGCTCACTCCTATTATCCTGAATGGCTATATGATGGGAAAACAAAAATAATGCTGAATGGAGAAAAGTATTCACAAGATCTGATCCATCAGCGTGCAATGAACTTTATACGAGACAATAAAGAAAAGCCTTTCTTTATATATTTGACTTACACTCTTCCTCATGCAGGACTTGAACAGCCCGATGATAGTATAGTAGCTATGTACAGAGGAGTTTTGCCTGACCCAAAACCATTTAAAGGTGTAGGGAGTTACGTCCCAACCGATGAACCACGTGTACAGTTTGCAGGAATGGTGACTCGATTGGATGCATATGTTGGTGAAATTAGAAGCGAGTTGGAACGATTGGGAATAGCAGAAAATACTTTGCTTATCTTTACAAGTGATAACGGACCGCATCAAGAGGGTGGGGCAGACCCAGAGTTTTTTGCTAATGATCAAACTTTGAGAGGCTTGAAACGATCTTTATATGAAGGGGGAATACGTGTTCCTATGATTGCTGAGTGGAAAGGTGTGATTAAACCTGGTGTGAAGACGGATTTCCCAGCAGCGTTTTGGGATATGATGCCTACTTTTGCCGAAATTTCAGGCCAGAAAAAAACATGGAAAGAGAGTACTGATGGAATATCTATTTTACCAATACTTACGGGTAAAGGCAAGCAAAAGAAACATAAGCAATTTTATTGGGAGTTTCATGAAGAGGGTGGGCGACAAGCACTTCGTGTAGGGGATTGGAAATTGATTAGACAAAAAATAAAAAGTGGAAATCCAAGCCATGAACTCTATAATATCAAAGAAGATCCTTTTGAAACAAAAGATTTGGCAAGCGAGAATCCAAAGATACTTAAGAAATTGAAGAAAAGAATGGATAACTCACGGACTTCATCTGATTCTTTTAATTTCGGTTTAGAAAAATAGTAAATATACACTTAATAGATTAACAATGAGACAGAATAAAAATTATGTATTAGCCCTATTAGCTTTAATTTTAACGATAGGAGTGGCGAGTGGTGAGAGCTTATCTCTAAATGATGGTTGGAAGTTTTCACAGAAAAACAAAGATACTTGGTACGATGCAGAAGTGCCAGGCTCTGTACAGCGTGATTTAATCCGTCATGGTGTTTTACCTGATCCTTATTATGGAACCAATGAAAATGATGTACAGTGGCCTGAATTGGAAGATTGGGATTTCAAAAAAACTTTTGTGGTTACGGCCGAGCAACTAAAATACGATGATGCCATTATCTTTTTTGAAGGTTTGGATACGCATGCGGATGTCTTTTTGAATGGCTCACGTATCTTGCAAACTCAAAATATGTTTGTTGGGCACCGAGTTTCTGTTAAAAATTCCCTTCGTGAAGGTGAAAATAATTTGTGGATACGTTTTTATTCTCCTATTACAACTATGGATCCAGCTCGCATATCGTTTGGACATGAATATCCTGCTGATAACGATCATAGTGATGAGCGATTAAGCATCTACAATCGAAAAGCGCCTTATCAGTTTGGTTGGGATTGGGGGATCCGATTGGTGCAAATGGGAATTTGGCAACCTATAACTCTCAATTTTTACAACAAAGCACGCATTGATGATTTTTATGTAAAGCAAACTGACATTACAAAAGAACTTGCAAAATTAAATAATCAAGTTGAGATTTTTTCTGTTGCTAAAGAGGAACAAAATGCGCTTGTAACTTTAAGTTATGGCATTGATGATGTAAAAAGCATTCAGGGAGATGTAGTTTTAAAGCCGGGTAAGAATATTGTAAAACTGCCTTTGGAAATCAATAATCCAAAACTTTGGATGCCGATTGATTGGGGAGAGCAGCATCGATATAATTTCAAGGTAGAAGTAAGTGTAAATAATAAAATTGTAGCAGAGAAATCTCAAAAGGTGGGACTTCGTTCCGTTCGCTTGGTGCAAGAGCCTGACGAACATGGACGTTCATTCTATTTCGAAGTAAATGGTTTGCCCATTTTTGCTAAAGGAGCCAATTACATACCCGGTGAAATTTTGCGTACGCAACAAGATGAATCCTATTACCATAGACTTTTTGATAATTTTACTGAAGCTAATATGAATTTTATCCGTATTTGGGGTGGTGGAACTTATGAAGACAACTATTTTTATGAATTAGCGGATGAAAAGGGTATTTTAGTATGGCAGGATTTTATTTTTGGTTGCACTCCTTATCCTTCAGATGATGCTTTTTTAGCCAATGTTACAGATGAGGTTATTTGGAATGTAAAGCGTTTAAGAAATCATCCTTCGCTTGCTTTTTGGTGTGGAAATAATGAAGTTGAAGAGGGTCTGAAATTTTGGGGCTGGGGTAAAAGATTCCCAGAGGAGATTATGGACGCTTGGTTTGAAGGGTATGACAAAACTTTTCGTGAAATGATACCAGCATTGGTTGATGAGTATGACGGAACAAGAAATTACATTCACGGTTCTCCTTACGACTCCAACTGGGGCAATGTAGATAAATTTAGCTCGAGTGATGTGCACGATTGGGGTTTGTGGCACGGACGTATGCCTTTCGAAGCGATGGCTGATCGATTACCACGTTTTGCAAGTGAGTTTGGCTTTCAGTCTTTTCCTGAAATGAAAACAATCCGCACATTTGCTGAAGAAGAGGATTACGATATAGACTCAGATGTGATGCAGATTCATCAAAAAAGCCCGATTGGTAATACCATTATCAAACAATATATGGATATGTATTACCATACGCCTAAAACTTTTGAAGATTTTGTTTACGTAGGATTAATCATGCAGGGTAACGGTATGGAAGAAGCGGTTGAAGCAAATAGACGTGGTCGTCCTTATTGTATGGGAGCGCTTTATTGGCAAATAAACGACGACTGGCCAGTAGTATCGTGGTCGAGTGTTGACTATTATAATAACTGGAAAGCACAGCATTATAAAATGAGAAATATTTTTGCTCCATTGGCTTTGGGGGTTGAATTCAAAAATGATAGAATTAGCTATTTTGCTATGTCTGATTTATTAGAAGATAAAGACAATTTGCAATTAAATGTTGAAGTTATTGATTTTAATGGGGTTACCCTTAAAAGATTTAGAGAGAAGGTAACAGCACCAGCAAACACCAGTAAAGTGATTAAAGCATTTGATGCTTCTGAACTGGTTACTGAAGAACAAAAGCACAATGTAGTTATTCATGCTTGGTTGAGTGATAGCAAAAAGAATATTATATCAACTCGGGATTATTTCTTTTACTGGCCAAACAAACTTAATTTGCCAGAGACTGAAATCAAACACTCAGTGAAATATGCCGATGGGAAATATACTGTAACATTGACAAGTAAAAAGCTGGCTAAGGATGTGTTTATTGAAATTCCAATCTTAGGAGCTAAGTTTACGGATAACTTCTTTACTTTGTATCCAGGACAGAAAAAAGTGATCGAAATTTCTGCTCCAGAGCTTAAGAAAGCTACAAAGACAGAAATTAAAATTAGGCATTTGAGAGATACCTATTAAGATAAAAAAATAAAAGAAAGAATTTTCATCGAAATTCTCTCTTTTATTTAAATAAGTATAAATTAAATACTATTTATCAGCATCAATTGATACTTTACGGAAATCTTTTAGAAGTTTACCTAATTCTAAAGAAGCTTTACGAGCGCGTGCGCCAGCTGCTTTATTTCCTTTTTCTACTTGTAATGCTGCATTCTCTTGGAATGTTCCAATTAGTTCATTGATTTGAGCTACTAATTTGTCCATAATTTCTAAATTATATTAATGGTTTGAAAATAAAGTTTATTCTATTACAAAAATACAACCTTTTATCGTCTTTGCAAGTATTTACTTGTTTTTTATTGATTATTTTTGTGAATATAGTCTAGTCAAAGGCTTTTTATCAAAAAACTATTAATAATTAAGCAATGTAGTTGTTCCAGAATGACATTAAATTATTCCGTATGTTTTGTTTCCACTTTTCTTTTTTTACATAAATCAGCTTTACAGCTATGTGTATTAAAAGAATTAATTTGTATCTTTACAAAATGAACAAGATGTTAAATAAACAAGATTTGATAAAGCTACTTATAGCTGTTTTTTGTCATTTTAGCATTTCGCTTCTCGCTCAAGAGCAGCTGACCCATTTACCTACATTCTATATTAAGACCCTTAATAATAGTCCGATTAAAAGTAAATCTGATTATTTACCTGCAAAGCTAACAATAGTTAGTTCTAATCCTACAGAATTGTTTGCTGATTCAACGAATATTCGAGGAAGAGGAAATTCAACTTGGGGCATGGCAAAGAAACCTTACAGATTGAAATTGTATGAAAAATACTCTTTGCTAAATGCAACAGCTAAAGAGAAAAAATGGACTTTGTTGGCTAATTATGCAGATAAAACCCTTATGCGGCATGCTGTAGCATTTAAGGTAAGCGAATTTGTTGAAATGGAATTTACGCCAACCGTGCGCTTTGTTGATCTTGTGCTGAATAATCAAATTTTAGGTTCCTACTTAATGAGCGATCAGATGGAAGTGGCGGTGGGAAGAGTTGAGGTTGAAAAACAGAAGAAAACGGATGTTGCTGAACCCAATATAACAGGAGGATATCTTATCGAAGTGGATGGCTTTGCAGCAGGTGAACCAAAGCATTTTTATACACAATTTGGTATGCCAATTACTGTAAAATACCCCAAACACGATGAGATTAATGAGTCGCAGTTTAGCTATATCAAAAATTATGTGCAACTCTTTGAAGAGGCTCTATTTTCATCCGATTTTACAAATCCAGAAACCGGTTATCGTGCTTATATTGATGAGAATAGCTTGATTAATTGGTATATAGCCAGTGAGTTTACGGGAAATAGTGACGCATTTTGGAGTACGTATATTTACAAAAAAAGAGATAATCCAAAACTCTTTTTCGGACCATTGTGGGATTTTGATATTGCTTTTAATAACGACAATCGCTTGGGTGATGCCACTCAAAAACTTATGCGCGAAGATGGTCACAGCAATAAAACAT